>DASWHG010000296.1:0-2339 GCA_036393315.1 Anaerolineales bacterium
CTGGAAATCTGGATTGTCGTGCGCCGCGATGCAGACTTGAACGATGGCCGCGCGAGCCGCCTCTTCCAGGTCTCTGGTTCGTACAGAAATAAGGGTGAAAGTCTCTTCCATTTTTCGTGTTCGGGTTGACTCTGAGGGTCATATTTGACGCAGATAGATCTTAAAAGTGGCCCCCTGGCCGGGTGTGCTTTCGACCGTGATCGAGCCCCCGTGCGCTGTGACTATCGACTTCGCAATCGCAAGACCCAAGCCGGACTCGCCTTCTCCCGAGCGAGATTTATCGCCGCGGTAGAAACGGTTGAAGATGTTCGGCAAGTCTTCGGGTGCGATCCCGGTCCCGCTGTCGCGCACCTGGAATTGGACCTGGCCGTCCGCGGGCCTCGCAGTCAAGAGGATTTCGCCTCCTGAGGGGGTATGGCGAAGGGCGTTGCCGATCAGGTTATCGAACACCTGGTTCAGCCGTTCCGGATCCCCGTTCATCAGGGGCAAACCTGGCCCGGCCTCCAGCCGCAGGGATATGTTTTTCTCTCCGGCTGTGAAAAGGTAGCGGTTTAATGCCTGTTCGAGACAGGCCTGCGGCGAAACCGGTTGGAATTGGAGAGGCAGCTCGCCGGCATCTGCAAGGGAGAGAATGCGCAGATCATCGATCAATCGCCTGAGGTATTGCGTTTCCTGGTGCAAAACCTCGTACACTTCCGCGTTTCCGGAAAGCTTTCCCTCGCTCAACGCTTCGGTATAGCCGGCGATCACGCTCAAGGGAGTGCGCAGGTCATGAGCGATATCCGCCGTCATCTGGCGGCGGGACCGGGTAGCCCGCGCCAGGTCCTGGCTCATCTTGTTAAATGAAGTGGCCAGGTCACCCAGCTCGTCCCTTGACTGAACCTTTACTTGCCGGCCCAGGTTGCCTCGGGAAATATCTTCGGTCGCATCCTTCAGCTCCCGCAGCGACCGGGTAAGGGTGAAAGCCAGCAGACCGCCCAGGAGCAGGGCCAGGCCTGCCGCCGTGAGTGCGCTGATGAGAGCAGCCCGGTTCACGCGCTGTAAGAACATCCCCTCCGGGCTGTCGTACAGCCTTTCTGCGGGGACAGGGCTTCGAACCAGCCAGCCCACCGTCTCTCCCCCGGCTTCGAGCGGTACGGCATCTCCTAGATCGCGGCTTGAATAGGATTGTCCCACGGATGAAGGCTGGCTGCTGAAGATCACGGTGCGGTCCGGCCCGACCAGCGTAAACAAATCCCATCCATAGAAAGGACTTCGCCTTACTCCGTCCCGGAAATTTCCCGGTTCCAGGATGGCACGGCGCAAGCTCTCTGCGACCCCATCCCAGGTCCCATAGGTCAGGTAATAAGCCTCCAGGCTTTTTGCCAGCGTCTCTTGTTGCTGGTCTATGATAAACCGGTCGAAAGCCAATCGAGTGCTCTGCCCAACCAGGACAGCCACAAGGATCGCGCCCGCCATCCCAACGACTAAGAACGCAAAGGTGAGTTTTGTGACCAGCGATCGCATCGGGAAATTTATACCTGCCTGTGACAAAAAGCCGCTTACTGCTGGGAGGCGAACCGGTAGCCGGCGCCGTAAACCGTCTCGATGTAGCGCGGGTTCGAGGCGTCCGGCTCGATCTTCGTTCGCAGGTTGCGGATATGCACGTCGATCGTCCGTTCATATCCTTCGTAAGCGGTCCCCTGCAACCGGTCCAGCAGCTCCAGACGGGAAAACACCCGCCCGGGCGCCGACATGAGAACCGCCAGCAGGTCGAACTCAGAAGGGGTTAATGTCACAGGGCGCCCGTTCACCATGACGCCCCGGCCAACCTTGTCGACCACGATGTCCGCGGCCCGCAGGATATCCGGCTCCTGGCTCGCCTTCTCGAGGCGCCGGAAAACCGCCCTCACGCGAGCGGTTAATTCACGCGGGCTGAACGGCTTGGTTACGTAATCATCGGCGCCCAATTCAAGCCCGAGGACTTTATCGTTTTCCTCCACCCGGGCGGTGAGGATGATTACGGGTGTATCTGCCTCCCGGATATAATGCCGCATGAAGTCATACCCGTTCATCTCTGGCATCATCAAGTCGAGAATGATCAAGTCCGGCTTTTCGTGCCGGGCAGTATAAAGGGCTTCCTGCCCATCGCCTGCCAGGATCACGTTGAAACCCTCCTGGGTCAGGTAGGACTTCAACAGGGTGCGCAGTTCAGCCTTATCGTCGACCACCAAAATCAGCTTTGTCATACAAATCTGGCTCTCTTTACTTTCCGGTAATCACCCTTATTATAAAACGGTTCGGTTTATTCTTTCTATCAGAAACCGGAGCGTTGCCAGGAGGCACTGCCTCCTGGCAAC
>DASWHG010000297.1:0-3587 GCA_036393315.1 Anaerolineales bacterium
TCCCGCGTTGGATCCGTATGGGTTTGTGGCGAAGCAAAGCCCTCTTAGAGTCGCTCGGCGAGGCGGAACTTAAGTCCACATCCGAAAAGGTGCAAACCGCCAGCCTACCGCTGAATCCGCTGGACGTGGACGGCGATTTCAAGATTTACGATCTGATCTCGATGCCGCCCTCCAGCCTGGTGGAGAACGTACGCCTGGAAACGGACTGGCTCAAGGCAGAAGTCGCCAACCGAACGGTTTCTTTGCCTGCTAACATGAAATATACCTTCCCCACCACCTGACTATTCGACCACCCAACCACTCGACTACCCTATGACATGACCACCCTCTTCTCCTCCGTCATCCGGTTGCACGCCTTGAACGGCGGCGCCCTGCGCCACGACGCCGGGCAGTGGGCCAACGCCGCCTTCTACGGCATCCTGCACCAGGTCGACCCTCCTCTCGCGGAAGCCCTGCACCAGTGGAACGGGCGCAAGCCGTTCACCATCAGCTCGCTGAACGGGTTGCCCAGGGGGGACAGCCGGGAAGTCGTGATCCCGCCCGGCTGGGAGTGCTGGCTGCGGGTCACCACCCTCGGCCAGGAGATTTTCCAGCCTTTTATCCAGCGCTTCATCCAGGGCGGCGCCCGCCCGCAGCTGCAATTAGGCCCGATCGACTTCGGCGTGGCAGAGGTGCTGACCGTGCCGGGATCGCATCCCTGGTCCGGGTACGTGGAGAGCGAGCAGCTGCTCGCCCAGGCGGATGCTGCCGAGCGGATCGAACTCCTCTTCGCTTCCCCCACCGCCTTCAACGTTGGTCCCCGCTACGAGCTGGTGCCCCTGCCCAGGTTGGTCTTTGGCCAGCTGGCGAGCAAATGGAACGCTTTTCTCCCGCAGGCGATCGACCGTGAGTCCTTGGAGGCGGTAGCCGATGAGGCGGTGATGATCAGCGATTTCCGGCTGCAGACCAGGACCCAGAACTGGAAGGGACGGGTGCAAAATGGGTTCACTGGTGAGTGCGTTTACGATCTGAGCGCGCTCGGGGAAGGCCAGCGCCGCCTGTTCGCCTTGCTGGCCGATTTCGCCTTCTTTGCAGGCGTTGGTGGCAAGACCACCCAGGGCATGGGGCAGGCCAGGCGGGTTGTGGGAAGTTCGCCAGGGTGAGGCATCCCGGAAAAAATGGACCGGAACCGGCGTTGGTAGCTAAGCAGGTCGAAAACATGACGATGGACGAAACGCAGGATTACCTGCCGATCTCAGCCCTGAACCAGCTGGAATACTGCGAACGGCGCTATTACCTGATGCACGTCCTGGGCGAGATGGAAATCAACGCTCACGTGCTGGAAGGGACGCTGCGCCACGAGCGCGCCCACACAGTCGGGACTGAACGGGGAGGGGAGCTGGATGTCCACCGCCGGGTCTACGTATGGTCTGACCGGTTGGGCGTCGCCGGATTTGCCGACGTCGTGGAAGCGCACGGGGAGTCTCCAGGATCACAGGAAGGCGGGCCGGCCATCATCCCGGTCGAGTACAAGAAGGGCCGCATGGGACGCTGGCTGAACGATCACGTGCAGCTGTGCGCCCAGGCGATGTGCCTGGAGGAGCGGCTGCAGGTGCGGATCGAGAAAGGATACATTTTCTACTTCGGCTCACGCCGCCGGCAGGAGGTGCTTTTTGACCCGGCCCTGCGCCAGCGGACCGAAGCAGCCACTGCCAGGGCGCGGCAGTTGGCGGCCGCTGGCCGGCTGCCCTCGCCGATCGAGCAATACGCCAAGTGCCGGGATTGCAGCCTGGAACCGGTCTGCTTGCCGAAGGAGAGCCTCCAGCTGGCTGCCGGCAGTCAAGAACGCGTAGAGGAACGCCGAAAATGACCACCTTATACGTAACCGAGCCGTACTCCGTCATCAAGAAGGAAGGGGATACGCTGGTCGTGTCGATCCCGGAGAACAAGGAGACCGGCGAGCCGGGCAGGAAAGTAAGCGTTCCGCTGATCAAGATAGACCAGGTCGTGATCCTCGGCGACAGCACCCTGACCTCCCAATCGCTGGCTGCGCTTTTGGACCAGCGGGCCGAGATCACCTTTCTGAGCGGTCAAGGACAGTTCCGGGGCCGGCTGGTTCCCGCTGCTTCGCGCAACAGCCTGCTGCGTTTGGCCCAATTCCGGGTCCACGACGACCCGGTCCGCAGCCTGGAACTGGCGCGCCAGTTCGTAATCGGCAAGCTGAGCAACCTGCGCACGCTGCTCTTGCGCAGCAATCGGAAGCTAAACAGTGCTGGCGTCCAGGCGGCAGCCGATTCACTCCAGGGCATCCTCGGCCAGGTGAGCGGTTTGGCCGGCGATGGGGCCCCTCCACCCGATCCTGGCAAGCCCCAGTCTGGGACGGTTTGGGGGTCACTGCAAGGTCTGGAAGGCGCCGGTACGGCGCAGTACTTCAGAGTCTTTGGGGAGCTGCTGCGGAAAGACGGTGGTTTGGGATTCGAATCCCGCAACCGCCGGCCGCCGCGCGACCCGGTCAATGTGCTGCTCTCCTACGGGTACACGCTCCTGTTGCACCAGTGCGCGGCTGCGCTGCAAATCGTGGGCCTTGACCCGTACGTGGGCTACTTGCACTCCTCCCAGTACAGCAAGCCGGCCCTGGCGCTGGATCTGATGGAAGAGTTCCGCGGCCCGGTGGTGGACTCGGTGGCCCTGACGCTGGTGAACAACCGGATGCTCGTTGAGGCGGATTTCATCGATGAGATGGGCAGCTGCCGGTTGAAGGATGGTTCGCGCCGGACCTTTTTGCGGAAGTTCGAGGAACGGCTGAACAGCGAGATTGCCCATCCAACGTTCGGGTATAAGGTGACCTACCGGCGAAGCGTCGAGCTGCAAGCCCGGCTGCTGGCAAAGACGTTGACCGGCGAGATCGCGGCCTATCCTCCATTCAAGGTGCGTTGAACTGTGAGCCGGAAAACGAGCTTTTACGTAGTGGCTTACGACATCCCTTCCGATAAGCGCAGGACTAAGGTCCACAAAGTCTTGAGCGGCTTCGGAAAGTGGACGCAGTACAGCCTGTTCGAGCTCTTCTTGAGCGATAAAGATCTGGTGCTTTTACAGAGCAAATTGGAGCGGTTGTTGAACCCGGAGAAAGACAGCGTGCGATTCTACCCCTTGTGCGAAGGCTGCTTGAAATCGGTGGAGACCGTTGGGTCATCGCCCCCGGAGGAGCCGCAGGCCTATTTTGCCTGAAGCGAGCGGCGCGGTGTGGGGAGATGCCTCCTTTGGCGCTCGCATCGGTTCTCCCCAGATATAGGGGAGGAGAGACAAAGGTCGCCAGGTATGGCAGGGGTGGAGTGAGGTTAGCAGGAAATCGCTCGTATGGGACCCAGGCGCTCGCCTGGGATCGGGCAGTGGGAGAAAACGGGCCGGACAGCCGAAATAAAGAGTGGAATGGAGAAGAAAATGAGCATAGAACGGTTAAAAAGCTTGAAAAAAGAGGGAAAGTGGGGGAGAATAGGGGTTAGAGCGAGCGCCGCGTGAAAGACAATGATCTCGATTGAGAGATTGAAACCTTGACCAGTATCCCGTTATGAGTCGGGAGACAGCAGCGTGAAAGACAATGATCTCGA
>DASWHG010000298.1:0-14079 GCA_036393315.1 Anaerolineales bacterium
CGAGATGCTCGAGGAATACTACGCCGAGCGCGGCTGGGTCAACGGTGTGGTCCCGGAGGCCAAGCTGAAGGAGCTGGAGATACTCTAGGCTCTTAAGCCGCCTCCTGGCAATCGAAACGAAGAGAGTTGGGCGCCAAGGTGCGCCCAACTCTCTTCGTTTTCATCCAAGTTGAGAGTTGGAGGGTTTATCTCTGGCGAAAAATACCTTACCCCCCGCCGACCGGGGGGAAAACAGCGATGGTCGCATCCGGATCCAGGACGGCGTCGAGGGAGCCGCCCAGGAAGGTGCTGTCGCGGCCATCGACAAAGATGTGGATGTGGCTGTACAGGTTGCCATCCGGGTCGAGGATTTCAGCCTTCAAAGCAGGATAGCGGGCGGCCATTTCGGCGACCAGCTGGCGCAGGGTACTGCCGGGTGGGAGGTCGAACTCTGCCTGGCGGCTGCCGACGGCATCGCGCAGTGTGGCGTAGTATTTGACGATCATCTCGATCTATCTCCCGATTATTCGCGTAAGGTTGGCCGTTTCGATGAAAATGACCTCACAAGTAAATTATCGCGCAAAAATGGGAGGAGAGCGAATCAAGCAACTGATCTATGATATATTAACGCAATCCCCGGTTGGAGTGAGTGCTAACCTGCCAGGATGAGGCCATCACCGGAACGCCGCACTGTCGCGAGTCTGCTCCCACGACAGTGCGGGTGAGGACAGGGATTTCATGACTCGGATCGCGATCGTCGGCGCAGGGCTGTCGGGATGACTGCTTGCGCTAAACCTGATCCAGCAAGCATCCAGTGCGGTCAGTATTCTCATGATCGATCGCGGCGATGCACGCTACATGGGACCAGCCTACTCCGACGAGGCAGAATATATGCTGCTGAACGTCCCGGCTGGCCGTATGGGGGCCTTTCCTGAAGATCCAGAGCACTTCCTGAAGTGGGTCCGATTGCGGGGAGTGCGAGCAGACCAGTGGGACTTTCTTCCGCGCAGCCTGTACAGAGAATACGTCCTCGACCTGTTGCGAGAGGCGCAGCAGGCGCGAACAAGCGGGCCTTCCTTCGAACATGTTTGTGCAGAGGTAACGGACATCCAGACGGAACAGGGTTCCGCCAGGCTCCTTGCAGCAAGTGAGGTCTCCTTTGTCGCGGACAAGGTGGTTCTGGCGCTGGGAAACTTCCCGCCGCGCCATCCGAACATTGAGAACAAAACAGCCTCGATAGTGTGCGGTACGTGCAGAATCCATGGGGTGCCAGCGTCCTCGACTCGCTCAAATACAACGAAACCTTGCTGCACATCGGCACGGGGCAGACGACGATCGACCTCCTGGTTGCGCTCAACAGACTTGGGCATGCAGGGCGGATTATCGCCTTTTCCAGGCGCGGTCTACTGCCTATGGCGCGCGCGGGCTTCGAGCAGTACCCCACATTCTTCGATGAGATCAAGAATTTGAGGAGAATCCTCGACATCTTCAGGGTCGTTCGCAAGCACCTCGACAGGGCCGAAGCGATGGGGATCGATAAGCGGGCGGTCATCGACTCGCTGCGACCGGACACGCAAACGCTATGGCTCAGCCTTCCAAACGAGGAAAAGCGATGGCGGGGCAACCAGGAATTCGAGACCTTTGGGGTTTTGCAAAACCCCAAAGGTCTTCTTCCTCCCTTCTTCCCAAGACCTGTAGGGATATCCGAATCCTAAAAGATCTGGCCATAGAAGTGTCAAATCTCCGAGCTAAACCTCCTCCCGTGCGCGAACGCCAGAACTTCCAGGACCAGCAGGAGCACAATCACCCCGATGTAAAGCTGGCCGCCCCACAAGATCCGGTTCCCAGGTCCGGACATTAAGGAGACCCATACGCCTAATACCCCGGCGGCAAGGACCAGCGCGAGAGCGTGAAGCAGGCGCATTCTACGGCTGTCTCCCTTCAGGAGAAGGAAGAATGTGGTGAGCACAGGAAAGATGAACAGCAGAACGAACGAGAGCGGAAATAAAGAGGGAACCAGGTTGGCCAGATTAATCCCTCCGGCCAGGAATTCCCAGACGACCCGGGGGAACCCTGCTACGAACCAGAATACCATGGTAATCCCCAACTGCGGAGTCCCGCAGAAATCCCCTTCGAGGCGGACGAAAGGGGCGGAACAGGGGTATTCGGCCGGCACATGGATCAAGTCGTAGGTCCATGGGCCGATGATCGCCACCACCAGCAAGGCGAGCAAGATGATCCGGAAGTATTGAATATTTTCTTCTACCTGTTCCATACCTCGTCTCCAGTTATTCACCAACCGGGCCAATCAAGAATTCCTTTAAGTTTTACCAGCCTCGAACTTCTTTGTAAATTGCGATCTCACGACCACACAGGTCCGGTAATTCATGGGCAGCCCCTCCCGTGCTGTAGACCTTTCCTACCAGGTGCGGCGAGCTCCAGTGGTCCCGGTCGATGTAGCCGAGTTGGTAGCCGGACTCGTTCCCATCATAACACCAGCCCAGGCCATTGATGATCACCGGGCCAGGCAGATTCAGGAGGTATTCAGGCACAAGCTGCCGCAAGTTCTGGGGGTAGCTCCCTTCACGAGCGTGGTAAGTCTCGATCGCCCGCCCCACCCGCTCGGCGCGCGCCTCCGTGAGCGCCCGGTAGTCCGTTCGCCAGGCCAGGAAGGAAACGGCGATGAACAAGCCGGGGATCAGAATCGCGTAAAGCAGACCTGCCAGCGTTGCCCTGCGGAGCAAGTGAAGGAATAGCAGGCATACACAGAGGATCACTGCCGGAGCCGTTAAAGTCAGCCAGATGATCCCAACCGAATCGGTCGTGTTATCCAACACCAGCAGCCAATACAAGTTGTAGAGGGTCGCTGCAAAGACGAGCGCGCTCAAGAACAGGCTAGCGCCCGCAAAGCGGTCATCCCGGTTTCGAAGCGCAGGTAAATCGTACAGGCCATCTGCCCGGGCCCGTTCCAGGTAAAGCTGTAAGCCGGATGCATAGAGCACGGTCGTGATGACCACCCCGGTGGAAAGTACGATTGTAGGCAGCAAGAAGATGGGTAAAGCGAGAAGGTCCGCCCACCGGGGCAGCGGATCGTAAGGGCGCCAGTCCGGGAGGAGAACTTGATAGATCGAATTCAGTGTAGGCCCCTCGTTATCGACGATCACCGAGGGCGGCAAGATGAGCATAAGAACGGTGAAAAGACCGGCGATGAACAGGCGGCCTCTTCTATTCGATAGGGTGAAGGCCAGAAGCAGGATCAGGCAGAAGGCCAGGATTGCCAGGATTTCAAGGGTGGTGGATCCAATGGACGGCGCCATCTCGGAAACTCCTTCCAGCCCCCCGGGCCTGTGGTGGTGGCGACACGTGATACGTCGTATTTCGACGTATCGGTGATCTCATTGTATATGTTATTTTTTTAACTGTCAATAAAAATTTCCCTGTGCGAGTTAAGACCTTTAGGGATTCGGAAATCCCTAAAGGTCTCGCTTTATCGGGGAGGTGCCATGGGGACAAGTGTGATTTCGATGGCAGACATGGAAATAGACACTATAATTGAATGAATCGGGTATGGGGTTGAATTTGCCGCGATCGATCTCAAAGCGGGCGTTTCAGGCGGATGCCTGAAGCCAAACCTTGGGGAGACTGAGATAATCATGGATGAGAATCGAGAAGATACACCCGCAATCATACGCCACTACAGGCCAGAAGACCTTGAGTCGTGCCGGGCACTATGGATGGAACTTACAGAGTGGCACCGAACCATCTATCGGAGCCCCGGAATCGGCGGTCCTAACCCAGGACTCCACTTTGATGAACACCTCAACCGAGTCGGGCCGGAACACATCTGGGTCGCCGAGGTGGATTCACAGGTCGTTGGACTAGCGGGACTGATTCCCGTCGAAGGGGAAGCCGAGTTGGAGCCGCTGGTGGTGAGCGAGCCCTATCGTGGCCATGGAATCGGGCGGCAACTTACAGAAGCTGTCATAAAAGCAGCACGAACACGTGGATTTCATCAGATAAAGGTACGACCTGTTGCACGGAATCAGCCTGCTATCCAATTCTTCCATGAAATGGGATTCGACACCTTGGGTCATATCGAGTTGTTCATGGATCTCGGCTCTGCGAATTCCCAAGTGTGGAGGTTGGGAGAGCGAATGGCGGACAGGGACTTCAGAGTGTGATTTTTTTACGCGGTCACGGAGACGATACTGGAACTGTTTCAGTGGCAAGTGGAGACCCTTAGGGATTCGGAAATCCCTAAGGGTCTGGTCTTCATATCCCAACGATGCGACGGTTCAATCGCAAGACCAGGAACAGCATCCCGAAGGCCATGCCTGTCAGCAGCAACGCCAGGCCGTTGGCCCGCGCCAGATTGTTTGCCTGGACCGCATCGTAGATCGCCATAGAGAGGGTTTGGGTCCGGCCCGGGATATTCCCGGCGACCATCAAGGTCGCCCCGAATTCCCCCAGGGCGCGCAGGAACCCGAGCAGCCCCCCCGCCAGGATCCCGCGCCAGGCGATGGGAAGCATCACCCGCCAGAAGAGCTGCCATTCGGAACAGCCGTCCACCCGGGCTGCATCCTCGATCTCCTTGCTGATCTCAGCAAAGCTGACCCGGACGGTCTGCAAGACGAGGGGCAAGGCGGTGATCGAAGCCGCGACCACGGCGCCAGGCCAGGCGAAAACGAATCGGATTCCCAGGAACCCTTCGATGAACGGGCCCAGGCCGCGCTGGCCGAGCAGCACCAGCAGGTAATAACCGAGGACGGTGGGCGGCAGGACCAGGGAAAGAAGGGTCAGGCCTTCGAGGAAGGACTTGCCGCGGAAGTTCCGCCGGACCAGCAGCCAGGCCAGGGCAACGCCGAGTACGAGAGCAGCCAGGCCTGCCAGGGAGGATACCCACAGCGACAGGGCGAGAGGAGACCAGCCGTTGACCATGCCTGAGATCCCTTTCAGGGCACCGTGTTTGGATTCATGATGGGCGTTTCGCCCGGAAGGACGAACCCGTACCGGCGCATGATGGGCCGTCCCTGCTCGCCGTTAATAAAGCGGGCAAACTGGCCGGCGATATCCGGGTGGGGGCTGCTGGACACGATGGCCAGCGCCTGGTCGAGGGGCTGGTGGAGCGACTCGTCGATCAAGGTCCAGGTGATCTCCGGGACGTCTGCAACCGACAAAGCAACGATGCCCGCCTCAGCATCGCCCGTCTGGATATATTGCAGCGCCTGGCGCACGTTCTCGCCGTATACAATCTTGGGCTGGACCGCGTCCCAGAGTCCGGCCGATTCCAGGGCCTGCCGCGTGGCAGCCCCGTAAGGCGCGTGCTCCGGGTTCGGGATAGCAATGTGCCTGATCTGAGGGTCGAGCAAGTCCTCCAGGTTTGTCACCCGGACACCGGCCTGGCGGTTGGCGGCCAGCACGATACGCCCGCGAGCGTAGAGGGCCACGCTCTCTTCCAGAACCAGGTCTTTCTCAAGCAGCTGGTGGACGAAGTCGATATTGGCAGCCGCAAACAGGTCGTAGGGAGCGCCGTTCTCGATCTGTTGGGCCAGCTGCCCCGTCGACCCAAATACGAGCGTGACCTTGTGCCCGTTCTGCTCTTCGAAAAGCGCGGCGATATCGCTGAATGCGAATTGAAGATCCGCGGCAGCCGCGACGGTGATCTCAGCCTGCGCAGGATCCGCAAGCGCCGGATCACCGCTCCCCGCTGCAGGATTGCCTGAACTGGAGCCATTGGCTGAAGGTGAAGGTCCTTGCCTGGCGCATGCGGCGAGCAGAAGCAGGACAAGCAGGCAGAGCGACAATCGCTTGTTCACGCCTGCCCCCCTCTATGGAAGCCAACCGGGCGATTCACCACCGCCCGGCACTCCTCCAGCCAATCCAGGATCGAAGAGAGCTGTTTGATGCGCAGCTCAAGCCCCAGGCGGTTGAAGGCCTGCTCAGACGGCAGGTCAGCGAACATCTTCTGCAAGCGGGCCAGGCCTTTGCGAGTCTCTTCCACCTGGGAATCGATCAAAGCGTTGGCTGCCTCCGGGCCAACCTGGCTGGCGAAGTACAGCCGGGTGATAAACTCGACCCGGATCGCCCGGATGCTGCTCCCGGTGGGGGTTTCGAGCCAGGCCTCGAAGCGCGCCCGGCCGGCCGGGGTCAACCGGTACAGCAGGCGGCTGGGAAGTTTTTCTTGCTCCTGGACTGCACCGGTGATATCCCCCCGGGTTTCTAAACGTTTGAGGATGCTGTAGACCTGGCTCTGGCTGATGTGCCAGACCTGACCCAGTTCTGCGGAAAGCCGCTGGTGCAGCTCGTAGCCGTGATCGGGCTGCCGCGCCAGGAAGCCGAGCAAGGCGTATTCTGGGGAGAGAGAACCGACATAGCCGGATTTGGAGGTCATATACTCACTGAGTGAGTATATCAAAGGATCGGTTGTTACACAAGAGACAAGAAAGAGAACCGCATATGGACGTCTCCGTCAAAACGGTCCCGAAGTGGTCTCTTAGAGCGGTGTAGACCTCGCATTCACTCCCCAACAGCCGTTCCAAACGGGTCCCGTTCTTGGTGACGACCAATTTCCGGTCGGACAGGGTGATGCGGCCTACCGGCGTGGCGCGGGTGCAAACCCGGCGCCGGGTGAAGGTGGAATCGGGGGAGGTCTGGTGGTAGCGGCAGGTCCCGGCGAAATCGCCCAGTTCGTGCGGCCGGAGCGTGAAGGTGTACTGCGGCTTCCAAATCCCGCGGTCGCCCTGCAGGAGGACCAGGCCGTCGCCTCCATCGTCAATGCGGTAGCGCCCGCTCCATTGGACCTGCTCCCCGCGTTCGTCCAGGCGCAGTGGATCGCGGAAGGAATCGCCGAAGCCGACGTCCACCAGCCAGCGTTCGTTGCGCTCCACCAGCAGGGTCATGTGGTCGAACTCGATGCCGAATTCGCCGGAGCCATCCGCCACCCGGGCCGCGAGGCGATGGACGCTAAAGCCCAGGTCGCGCAGCAGGGCCGAGAACAACCCGTTCAGCTCGTAGCAGAAGCCGCCCCGTCACCGGGTGACGATCTTGTCGAACAGGCGCGCTTCGTCGAGCACGATCGGGCGCCCCAGGTGAATGTCCAGGTTCTCGAACGGCACGGACAGCGAGTGGGCGCGGTGCATGGCGCGCAGCGTGTGAATATCCGGCTCCAAAGAGCCCTGGTAGCCGATCCGCCGTAAATAAGCTGGTGTATTCGATAAGGTCGCCATCATCGTTTTCTCATGGTCGGTCGAACAAGGCCAAGCGTTTCCATATGAAAACGCTCTTGTAGATCTTCATGAACTCCCTTCGGGCTGGACAACCGGCCCGGGCCTGGCTGAGATGGGCGCCAATTCTTGCACCAGCCTCTTTTCGGTTCGAGACAGGTGGGCTGGCCCGGCCATGGCTGTGATCAGGATGGCTACAACGATCTCCATTGCAACCACCAGAACCAGGGTGACCATATTGTTCCCCGATACCGTGTTCGCAACCGGCAGAAACACACCCGCCTTATTCCCTGCCGCATGGAATAAGGTGACCAGCAGCAGGCTACCCTTTGTGTTGTTATAGAGCCAGGTATACAGGACGGCCTTGGCCACGGTGTCGACCATGAACAAAGCGAAAGAGGAGGTGCTTCCGGGCGCCAGGAACTTGGGCAAATGCCAGAAGCCCCGGGTCAAGCCCAGGTTCAGGCTGGAAACCAGCGCTCTGTGTTTGGCCTGCAGCCGGGGTAAGACATAGCCGCGCCAACCCATTTCCTCCCCATTGGCGACGGCGTCGAAAAGCAAGAAGGGAACGACGAGCAGGGGCAGGTTTGCAGACGGCCCAAATATGTTGTAAGCAAACACCGTGCTGAAATCGACCGATGAACCGGCCAGTCCGGCGTTCAGGTAAACGGCGCCCAGGTTGATGGCCGGGAAGAACAGGAACGCGACCAGGTACCACTTCAAGGCCACGCGCCACAGCAAGATGCGTTTGAGCAAGGCGATGACCGCATGCTTACCGAGGGTCAGCCCGGTCATGATCAACGAAGCGAAGATGAATCCCCAGCCGACCAGGATGTAGACAACAAATGGCATTTTGAAAGGCAACACCTCATCCGCTCGCCGCTCGGCTTGATCCCGAGCATGCCGACGAAAAGACGGCGATGCCGACCACCGCACCCAAGGTGAACCCCAGCCCGGGGCCGGTGCGGAACCAGCTCGGCAGCAGCCCGCCCGAGGCGACCACGATCAAGTACACGCCGGAGAGGATCGTCACCAGGGCAACGGTGTTCATGTAGAGCGGGTAGCGCTGTCGGCCGATCAACTGCTGCATGACCCCCTGGCCGCCCGGCCCGCTGGCTTTTATGGAAGGCGCAACGAAGAACAGATAGAGGATGGCGCTCCCCACCCAGAGCACCGCCCCGACGATGTGAGCAGTCCGGAGAAGAACGAAGAATTGACCCACAAAACGACCCAAAATGTGCCACACAAAGCGACACAAGGGCGGATTTGCGCTCGAAATTTCGCCGTAACGCTTTCCGTAACGATCCCGGTACGTTCGGATGGTAAGATAGAGGTGCAGGATTCAAAAACCTATCTCAGGAAGGCATCAGACCGGGGCGCTCATCCGGCCTGGCATAGGAGAAAAGATGACCAATCCAGAGCAGGTGGCACGCTCGAACCTGACTGCCGGGGATGCGGCGGTGGATGGGCTGTTCAGCGGCGCGCTGGCCGGGATCCCGATGGTGGTGTATGCCGCGGCGGCCTGGCTGGTGTTCGACCCGGGGGCCGGGGAAACCATCAGCAGATACATGGCGGACCGGGACCTGTCGTTGTTCAACACGCTGCTGCTGCACCTGGCCGTCTCCAGCGTCTACGGCCTGGTATTCTCGCTTGGGTACAACATCTTCACCCGCAAAGCCCGGGCCGCACCTTCGCCCTGGGCCTCCATTTTGGCGGGGATGGTATACGGCTCCCTGTTGCTGGCGCTGGCGCACCTGGTGATCCTACCGGCCGGCGCAGCGCCACTGCAGCTCTCCTTTGGGGTGTCGGCTCCCGCCCACCTGATTTACGGGGCAGCCCTGGGCCTGCTGGTGCACCGCAGCCGGTTCCGCCCCGCGCGCTGAGGCTGGATAGACCTGGGAAGGTGACCGCTTAAAAGTGCCGGACCGTTCTCTATGTTATATAAATGCCATCGATTCTACCGCAGCCGTTACGACGCCGAAATGATCCTGGCAGCCTTCAGCGCCTCCCTGCGCGACGAGGTCGACATCGAGCAACTGCAGGCCCGGTTGCTGTCGGTCGTCCAGGAGACCATGCAGCCGGAGAGCGTCTTGCTCTGGCTGAAGGGGACGGGGAAAGAGGGAGCGCGATGAGCCCGAAGTGGGTCCCCCGGCTGGCCTGGGGGCTGGGCGCGATCACCAGCGCCGGCAACCTGGTTTTGCTTGCCTTTGAGCTGGCGAACCGGGGACCGGAACAGAATATCCTCCGGCTGGCCGAAGGATTGGCCTGGTATCCGGTTCTGGCGGTGTTCTCGCTGCTGGCCGCGCTCATCCTGTCTCGCCAGCCCCGCAACCTCACCGGCTGGCTGCTGATGATCCCAGGCGTGTCGGGTGTGCTGTTCGCACCGTCTGAGAGCTACCTGAATTCTTTTCCGACGTCTGCACCGCCCGCTTCCCTCTCGGTCCTGTTGATTGTCTGGTTATCAAACTGGGGATGGCTGCTGCTCATCTTCCCGCTGCTGCTCATCCCGCTGGTCTTTCCGACGGGCTCGCCGCCATCGCCGCGCTGGCGTTGGGTTTTCCCGGCTTCCTTCGGCTTAGGCTTGTTATTCATTTTTCTCGTCAGCTTCTCCGAGAAGCTCAGCTCGGGCGAAAACCCAAACTGGGAGATCCGGAACCCCATTGGCTTTATCCCAGAAGAGGCGATGGAAGTCATTATTTTCCCCTGGCTGATCGGTTCGGTGTCTCTTACCCTGGCCTGCGTCGCCTCCCTGTTCGTGCGCTACCGCCGGGCTGGCGCGATGGAACGAGAGCAGATAAAATGGCTGCTTTTCGCCTGCGGGCTGTTCGCTGCCGTTTTTGTCGCAGGCAACTTTTTCAGTGATGTTGAAGGATTCGCCCACGACGTCTGGGCGCTGCTGTTCCCTCTGAGTATCCTGGCCATCCCCATTTCGATCGCCATCGCCATCACCCGCTACCGGCTTTGGGACATCGACGTCATCATCCGGCGCACATTGATCTACGGCGCGCTAACGGCCGCCCTGGCGCTCGTCTACGCCGGCAGCGTGGTCGTCCTGCAGCAGGTCTTCCAGGCTTTGACCAGCAGCACGAGCCAGTCCCAACCTGCGATCGTGGTCTCGACCCTGGCGGTAGCGGCCCTGTTCAGCCCGCTGCGCAAGCGGGTGCAGGAGCGCATCGACCGGCGCTTCTACCGCAGGCGCTACGACGCCGAGCGGGTGCTGGACGCATTCAACGCCTCCCTCAGGGACGAGGTGGACATCGACCAGCTAAACGCCCGGCTGCTGTCGGTCGTCCAGGAGACCATGCAGCCGGAGAGCGTCTCGCTCTGGCTGAAGGGGACGGGGAAGGAGCGATAACCCTCGGGAGATTACCTTTGTGGCTGGGAAAACGGCAAAATCAGGGAGATCTGGAACCTAAGCGTATTTGTCCCGCCCCTCAGGGGTGGATCAGCTATGCCCCTAATGGTAGCTGGCGCGTGGTTAGCACATCTATGGATGAAAGGCGGCGCACCTGATCGGGTAAGAGGGTCAATAAGGCCCGAGTGGATCCATCCGGATTCACAAACTCGACCTCGTAAGCCAATCGGGGTTTGTTATAGATTTCGACAATTGTCCCCAAGTCGCCTGCCAGAACCTGGTGATCAGGGAAATTGGCTGTGACGATTATCGTTTCGAGTATTCGAATGTCATTCATCTTGTGCTACCTTTCGCCTCGTTGCTGGTTCTATCGTTATAAGTTCTGGTTGGTCTTCTCCTGAGCGAATGATCCATACGGTTGTTACCCAGCGAGGTTCACCCTGTGGGCCCTGCAAGAGGGCAGTGATGGTGTATTTTTGCCCGAATGGCGATGGCTGCCCGGTATCCGCTGGTTGAGTGAGGTGTTGGGAGCGGATTTCATCTTCCAGCGTTGCCCACTTTTCAACCGTGTAGCCCATTTGATAAAAGAAGGCGGCTTTGTACTTGCCGGTATCGTGTTTTGTGTTGAGGGCATAATCTCGCAGCTTGCGATAATTTATCCGAGCTTTTTGAGCGTTGGGCGATTGTCCCGGCTTGCTGGCATTATAGCATAGCCTTGCTCAGCGCCGGACTGTTAATCCATGGATCACTGGCGGATGGATTTCAAATCGATCCAGATCTGTTCACGCCATTCTTTTCGGCCTACATCGCCGTGGGTGGGCTGGTCGCGGCCCGCCGCCTTGGCACGCAACGAGGACGACCCAAAGGCTCTCATTGGGCAACTCGAGGAGGTCGTGCAGACCAGCCTGCAGCCGGAGAGCGTCTCGATCTGGTTGAAGGTGACCGGTCGAGAAAGGGGAAAATGAGCCTGATCCAATTCGGCTTTTGCCTGCCCAGTGGTGCCCGTAAGTTAGAGCAGCGGGCGACGTTCGTCCAAGACCTGAACCGCGCCCTGGAAATGGCCAGCGGTCACTTCGATTCGGCCTGGTTCGTCGACCACCTGCAGTTCGGCGACGAGGACGTGCTCGAAGGTTTCACCGCGCTCACCTACATGGCCGCCCTGCACCCGCAGCTCCAGTTCGGCCACGCGGTGCTGTGCCAGTCTTTCCGCAACCCAGCCCTAATGGCCAAGATGGGCGCCACCCTGCAGTTCCTGAGCGGCGGGCGGTACATACTTGGGATCGGCGCGGGGTGGCACGCGGAGGAGTACCAGGCTTACGGCTACGAATTTCCGCCCGGCCGCGTCCGGGTGCAGCAGCTCGAAGAGGCGCTGCAGATCATCCAATTGATGTGGACGCAAGAGCAGGTAACCCTCGAGGGCAGGTACTACCGGGTGGTCGAGGCTCGCTGCGAGCCGCGGCCCGATCCGATCCCACCCATCCTTATCGGCGCGTTCAGGCCAAAGATGCTGCGCCTGGCGGCCAGGTACGCCGACGATTGGAACGTCTCGTCGACCGGGATCGGGGAATATCGCGACATGGTTGCGGAGTTCGAGCGGGCCTGCGCAGAGACCGGCCGGGATCCCACGACGGTGAAGCGCTCGTGGATCGGCGGCTGTGCCTGCGCGCCGTCCCAGGCGGAGGCCGAAGCCCTGGCCGGAGGCCGCTTCAGCAGCACCTCCGAGGAGGACTTCGGCTTTGTGGGCACCCCGGGGCAAGTGCTGGATCAAATGCGCCCCTTCGTCGACCTGGGGGTGGAAACGTTCATGCTCGACTGCGGTGGGTTCCCGCGGCTGACCACGCTGGAGATGCTGGCCGGCGAGGTGCTGCCTGAGTTGAACAGATGAATCCGCGTCCAGCCGGGTCCGCTAAGCGCAGCGGCGCACATTCGCAACGAAACAACCTTTCCCTGCGATGCTTAATCAACCTTTTCAGGTTTTGTCCGGCTGCTACCATCAATCCTTCGATATTCACCTTCGGCAATCTCCGTAATCGGAAGCGCGTCAAGCAATGGTATTGTTTGGCTTCCCCCGCTGGCCGGATCACTCGCATCCTGGCGGGCATCGCTCTGATCGCCTGGGGCCTGTTCGGCCTCGGCGGCGCCACAGGCATCGTCGTGGCTGTCATCGGCGCCGTGCCGTTGTTGGCCGGTTTGTTCAAAGTTTGCCTGTTCGCTCCACTATTTGGCGCACCGATAAGCGGCCCAAAGATCCGCGCGGGAAAGTAGCCGCACCTGTCCAAAACGAAAGGCATCACGCAACTGAAAACGTGATGCCTTTCAACCACAACGATCGACCTCCTTGTGTTGAATGCCCAAAATCATCTACTGCAAATCCGCGCTTTGACCGCGCTGTTGGTCCACCGACCGCCTGCTAGAGGGCGTGCGCGTGGCTCGACCGGGTGTCGAGATGGAGACAATCGAAATTCTGGAACATCCAAGGCGCGTGTTGCGTGACCGTGTGATGATGATTCCTCTGATCGTGATTAACGACAAGCGCTGGTATCACGCTCCATCAGTAAAAGAAATTCTCGCGGTGCTTGATGCGGACGCGTAACGGTCGAGCATGCTGCTCAACCTCTTCTTTACATCATGAAGCAGCAACCCAGTTATACGGCCCATCTTTTGCAATTTTCCTTATATCCGCCAGGCCATGGTTACTTGGTTGAGTGCCTCGATGTCTTCTGGAGATAAGGAGAATGAAAGTGCGCTGGCATTCTCGGCCGCCTGCCGGCGGTTTTTCGCGCCAGGGATGGGAAGCACAATCTCGTTTTCGATCAGCCAACGCAGGGCAACCTGGCTGGGACTCCTAGAATAGCGTTCGCCAATCTCACGCAGGATTTCCACAACCGGCTGCACGGCAGCCATGGCCTTGCCGCGGAAATTGGGGAGAAAGCGCCTTAATCCACCGGCTCTCGTCTTGGTCGAGTACTTGCCGGTCAGGGCTCCCATCGCCAGTGGAAAGTAGGCGATGAGGGTAATACCCAGCTCGCGACAGGCATCCAGCACCCCGTCCACCTCCGGTTTCCGGTAGAGAAGGGAATACTGCACCTGGTTGGATGCCAGCGGAATACCGCGCTTCGCCAGCTCGGCGTGCGCCAGGCGCATCTCTTCGGCGGAATAATTGCTGACGCCAACCGCCCTGACCTTGCCTGCCTCGACTGCGTCGGCCATGAGATTCATTAGTATGGGTATCGGCATCCGCCGATTGGGGAAGTGAACTTGATACAGATCAATGGAGCGGCGTCCCAGGCGGATCAGGCTGTCCTCCAGCGCCTTTTGAAAGATTTCGATCCTGGAAAAGGGAGAGGGTGGAAACTTGGTAGCCAGAATGACGTCTCTGCCACTTACTAGTTCTCCTACGCGGCACTCGGAAGCCCCGCTCGAGTACATCTCGGCGATATCGATCAGGTTCACACCTGCAGCCAGGCTCACCTCCAAGGCGCCCTCCTCCTCGGCAGTGCCGTGTGAGGGCCCATAGGCCAT
>DASWHG010000299.1:0-6879 GCA_036393315.1 Anaerolineales bacterium
ACTCCCCCATTTGTGTAACTGAAGCACAATAATCGATTGTTCATGGTAAACCGCTTAGTCATTCTACAAGGTTAAAGGCAGTAACAGCGGTATACGGCTGGCGCTAAGCGACTGGCCGATTGGACCTTGATTTTTATCAAGTTACTTTTTGCCAATTACCAAGATCATAATGGAAGGAGAGGTCCGGCACAATGGGGAATCTTACGAAAGCATAGGTAGGAGAATACCCATTCTGTTATAAGGGTTTTCCCTAAATTTATGCGTTTCGGGCTGGCTTTCGAACGGAAACTATTGTATAATAATGAGGCAACGGGGATGACAGGCTTCGACGGAAGAGGCAGGTCCCGGATTGCGAGCCGAGAGGCGCCGACCTCGAAAAATCAGCGTAAAAAACAAGTGCCAACCGCACAAACGTTTCCGCTCTGCCTCTCGCCGCTTAGTCGGTAAGGGAATGAGCCTGGCCCCTAGCGGGCCACGTCCACCTACCCCGCTCTCCAGCCGGTGATAGGCTGGGCGAACCAAAGCTGGAGTGCCGCATGCGACGCCACTAACCATGCGAAAGAGGGACTTTCGGGTCCCTGTGGCTGGCCGGGCAATCGCCATTGTCGTTTGTGGCTTGCCGGGTGAGATTAACCAAGCGACTACGCTCGTAGATATCCGCGGATCGATCCTTTCGGACGCGGGTTCGACTCCCGCCATCTCCACCTGAGACGAAAAAAGGCTGCCGGTAGCAGCCTTTTTTTATTTTCCGTCCAGCCTGCCCATTATGAAACGCGCAGGACGAACCCTTTGAGGTAGGCGCCTTCGGGGAAGTTCAGCGCCACCGGGTGGTCCATCCCCTGGTGCAGGCGCTCCAGCAGCAGAGCATTCACACCGGCGTCCAGGGCAGCCCCTGCCACGATCTTTTGGAACAGGTCTTCGCTGACACCGCCGGAGCACGAAAACGTGACCAGCAGCCCTCCGGGACTCAGCAGCTTAAATGCCAGCAGGTTGATATCCTTATAGCCGCGGGCCGCTCGCTGCGCCTGGGATGCAGTCGGGGCGAACTTCGGCGGGTCCAGTACAATGAGATCGTAACTCCGGTCCTGGTCCCGGTACTTCCGCAGGGTCTGGAAAACATCCCCCACTACCCACTCCACCTGCTCGCCGGGAAGTGCGTTGAGCGCCACGTTCTCTCGTGCCAGGGCTAACGCCTCGGCCGAAGAGTCGATGGCCGTCACGCTGGACGCGCCGCCGGCCAGGGCGGAGACGGTGAAACCACCCGTATATGCAAAGCAATCGAGGGTCCGGCGCCCGTTCGCTAAATCTCTCAGGCGCGCCCGGTTGGCGCGTTGGTCCAGGTAGAACCCGGTCTTGTGGCCTTTGCGATAATCGATCCAGAAGCGCAGGCCGTTCTCCGAAATTGTCAGGCGATCTGCCGGTTCCCCGCCGAAAATCGCCCCGGTCCGTCCCTCGAGACCTTCCAACACCCGCACGTCGACATCTGACCGTTCGTAAACGTGCCTGGCGCCGGTCAGCTCCTGAAGCTGGCCGGCGAGCGTCTCTCGCCAATATTCAGCCCCGCTGCTCAAGAACTGGACTACCAAAACGTCCCCGTAGCGATCTGCGATCAGTCCCGGCAGCCCGTCAGATTCGGCGTGCACCAACCGGTATGCATCAGTCATCTCAGGTGAGATTGCGTCCTGGCGGGCAGCCAGGGCGTGCCCGAGGCGCTCTCGGAAGAAGTCCGGCCCGATGACGCGGTCCGGCTCCCAGGTCCAAACTCGCAGACGAATTTGTGAGTACGGGCTATAAGCGCCTCGGGCCAAAAAGTTCCCTTTTGCATCCTGGATTTCGACCGTTTCCCCCACACCTGGGTCGCCTTGTACGCTCGCAACCGCTCCCGAGAACACCCAGGGATGGCGTCGCAAAAGCGATTTTTCTCTCCCCGGTTTAACTTGTACGACAGCCATCGGTCCTTCGGTCAGTCGATCACGCCGACTTCCTTCCCGGCTGCTGCGATGATATCCATCGCATACTCGATCTCCTCCGGCTCGTGCGCGGCCGTTACCGTGGCTCTCAGGCGAGCCAGACCGGGCGGGACGGCGGGTGACACGACCGGCAGGACGAAGATATCCTGCTCCTGGGCCGAGCGGGTCACGGCAAAGGCTTGCTCGTCGCTGCCGCACAGCACCGGCACGATGGCAGTCGTCGTCAGCATGGTATCGAATCCGCGCGCCTGCAATCCACCGATGAACTGTTCGGTGTTGGCGGACAACTTTTCGATTCGCCAGGGTTCTTCCAGGATGATTTGGAACGCTTCTTTGGCTGCGGCTGCCTGCGCGGGGGGAAGGGCAGCCGAGAAGATGTAAGCCCGGCTGGCGTGCCGCAGGTAGTCGACCAAGTCCTTTCTGCCAGCGATGTACCCGCCGACCGATGGGATCGTCTTGCTCAGCGTGCCCATTTTGATATCGATCGCCCCCTCCATACCGAAGTGTTCCTCGATGCCGCGCCCGGTCTTTCCCAGCACGCCGAGGGAATGGGCCTCGTCGATCATCAGCCAGGCATTATATTTTCGGCATAGCTCGACCATCTTCGGGAAATCGATCGCATCCCCATCCATACTGAAAACGGCGTCGGCGATAACCAGCTTGGCCGCTCCATCCGGGATGCTGTTCAACCGGTCCTCCAATGCTTCCATGTCGTTGTGGCGGAACCGGACGAACTTCGCCCCCGACATCAGACAGCCATCCACGATGCTGGCGTGGTTCAGCTTATCCGAGATCACGTAATCGCCCCGGCCGACCAGGGTAGATACCACGGTCAGGTTCGTTGCATAACCGGAAGTATAGGTGATGGCTGCCTCAGTCTGCTTGAACTCGGCGATCGTCTCTTCGAGCTCGCTGTGGAGAGTCAGGCTGCCTGCCAGGCTGCGGACGCCGTGAGTACCGGTGCCGTACCGGTCGATCGCGTCTTTGGCAGCCTGGTTGATGCGCGGGTGCCCGACCAGTCCCAGGTAGCTGTACGAGGCGTACATTCCCATCTCGCGCCCATTGACCTGCACCCGCGCTCCTCCGTGCAGCTCCTCGATTGGCTGGTTATAAAAATAGAGGTTTGCCTCCCGCAGATCCTGCACGCGTTTATTCATCGCCATGATCCGCCGCTGGATCGTATCGCCGGCCTGCTCAATATCCATGCTCTCACTCCTCTTCACATTTCGGCAGCCAATCGCGCAAGCCCCCGACCAATCACCTAGTTTAGCCCACGCTAGGACGGCTGTCAACCACCAGCTTAATTGGCTGGACGGGTCTGCACCGTCCCATGCGGAGTATCCTGGTCCTCCATCCCCCAGGTCAGGGGAGTCGCCAGTTCAACACTGTTGCCGGCAGGATCGCGAAAATATAGCGAGTAGCCGCCTCCTGGCCAGGCGATTTCCGCTTCGATCTCGACTCGCTGCCTGGCAAGATGCTCCCGCCAATCGTCCAGCTCGGTCTCCCGCACAGAGAACGCGACGTGCCCCGGACCTTCTGCCCCATGAGGAGGCACATCGCCGCTGGCCTTTCGAGACTTCTCGGGGTTGAAGATCAGCAGCATCGCATTGCCGATCTTATAGAACAAGTGCCGTCCGGCAACCCGGGAGAAGGGCTCCAGCCCTAAGACGTGCAGGTAGAAATTTTCCGCAGCTGGCAGGTCGCTGGTATAAAGGCTGGTCTCTAAGATCCGGCTGGCTTTCATTCGCATCAGGGCACCTGCATCGTTATTCCGCTAACTTGCGTAATCCCTCTTCGTCGATGACAGGTACACCGAGCGACTGAGCTTTTTGGTACTTCGAGCCGGGGTCTGCCCCAAAGATCAGGTAGCTGGTCTTCTTGCTGACCGATTCACTCAACTTTCCACCGTGCGCCTCGATGAATTCCTTTGCATCTTCCCTTTTCCAGGTCGGCAGGGTTCCGGTGATGACGAAGGTCATTCCACTCAACGTTTGTGGTGATCCTTGAGCAGCGGCAGGCTTCTCGGCTCGCGGCCAGACGCCGGCTGCATGTAGCTTCTCGAGAACCTGCTGGTTGGCAGGGCGGGCGAACCAATCCACGATCGCCTGGGCGATATTCGGGCCGATCCCCTCGAGCGTCTGCAGGTCGGCAAAAGAGGCCGAGGCGAGCGCCGAAAGATCCTGGAAGCTGCGGGCAAGATCGGCCGCCATCACCTCGCCTACACCCCGGATACCAAGAGCAGTGATCAGGCGGGAAAGCGGTCGTTCTTTGGATGCCTCGATCGCCTGCAAGATGTTGTCAGCCTTCTTTTCCGCAAAGCCCTCCAGCTGCAGCAGTTCATCCTTCTGCAGGGTATATAGGTCGGCGACATCCTTTACCAGCCCTGCTGTGACCAGCTGCTCCACGATCTTGATCCCCAGCCCGGCAATGTCCATCGCGCCGCGCGACACGAAATGCTCCAGGTTGCGGATCAGCTGCGCCGGGCAGGCTGAGTTGACACAGTACCAGGCTACCTCCCCGGCTAAATGTTCCACCGGCTCTCCACAGGTCGGGCAGAGCTGCGGAGGCACATAGATCTGCTCCTCGCCGGTCCGGACGGCTTCTACCGGGCCGATCACGTATGGGATCACGTCTCCGGCTCGCTTCACCAGCACCCGGTCTCCTCTGCGGATATCCTTCACGGCGATGTAATCGAAGTTGTGGAGGGTGGCCTGCCGGACGACCACCCCGCCGATCACCACCGGGTCGAGGATGGCATAAGGCGTGAGCACCCCGGTGCGCCCCACGTTCACGCCGATGTCCAGCAGCCGGGTGGTCACCTCTCTGGCCGGGAACTTGAAGGCGATGGAGCCGCGCGGGTCCTTGCCGACGACGCCCAGGTCGTTATCCAGGCCCAGGTCGTTGATCTTAATCACGACGCCGTCCGCCTCATAGGGCAGCTGGTCCCGGCGGTCCGACCAGGCTTGCGCCTCGGCGATCGCCTGGTCGATATCTTCGCACCTGGACCATTCCACGACCGGGAAGCCCAGCTCCCGGAGATAGTCCAGCATCTCAGATTGCGTGGCAGGCAGGTCCCCTTCCGCGGATACGATCTCGTAAGTCAAGAGGGTCAACGGCCGGGTAGCCGTCAGGCTTGGATCGAGCTGCCGGAGCGATCCTGCTGCCGTGTTGCGAGGGTTCAGGTAAGTTCTCTGCCCGCCTTCCTGCAGCCTGTGGTTGAGCTTCTCGAAGTCCCGGATCGTCATGAATACTTCGCCCCTCACCACCAGGTAAGGGAGAGCGGCCGGACCGGCCGGGTCAACTGGGATCCGAAGAGGCAGGGCGCGGATGGTACGCAGGTTAGCGGTGATATCTTCGCCAATCTCTCCATCGCCGCGCGTCGCCCCCTGGATAAAGAGACCATCCCGGTAATGCAGCACAACCGTCAATCCATCGATCTTCGGTTCGACGACGAAATCTGCCTGGGCTACATCTTCTTCCAACCGGCGGATCCGGTCGTACCAGGCGCGCACTCCGGCGGTATTGAAGGCATTCCCCAGGCTGAGCACCGGGCCCGGGTGGCGGACTTTCGTGAACCGGTCGGCCGGAGTGGCGCCAGCACGGCGGGTTGGAGAATCTGGTGTGACCCATTCCGGATGCTCAACCTCGATCTGGCTCAGTTCGGCCATCAGCTGGTCATATTCGTAATCGCTGATGACCGGGTCATCCATCACGTGATAGCGGTAATTATGCTGATTGATCTCGCGGCGCAACTCCTCGAGCCGCTGGCGTTGTGGGTCAATCTGCATGGTGTGCCTGAATCGGATGGTGAGATATCGAGTCGTTTTTCTTTGGACCAGGATCCAGTCGTTTCAGTGCGTCTCTCCGCTTTTTGCGAGCGTTGCGGCTTTAGAAGAGAGACTGGGGATGCGCAAATCCGCCTCCCTGAAGCTCAAGGCTCCCGCCGCCAAGAGCACCAGTGTGATCCAGATCGCATCGGAGAGCAGCAGGTGGACCAGCTGCATCCAGATGGGTGCCAGGAGAAACACATTGATCACACCTGCCGTCAGCTGCAAGATCACGAGCAGGATCAGGGCTTTTCCAAGGTCTCTAACGACCTGAGTTTGCCTGATCCGGGAGATCCAGTTAGTAATCACGATCAGGTAAACGCTTACGATAACCGCGATGGTGGGGTGCAGTACGCGCAGCCGGATCAAAATATGGGCGGTGGCTGAGAAATCCTCCTGCAGTGCCTGGGCGAGTGAACCAGAAGGGAAGAGCGTATCGCCCAGGGCGGTGACAGCCCCACTCGTGCCAAGGACCAGCATCCCCAGCAGAGCGACCGCGAACAGCCATGCGCTTATGTCTCCTCGCAGCCGGACCGGACCGGCGCCCGAAGCCCACCAGGCGGTCATGGAAAGCGCAGCCAGGAGCAGGAAGGTGTTGACCAGGTGCACGGAGATAGCCAGCGCACGGGCAATCGAGTCGTTTTCCGCCACCAGTTCGAACAACACCAGGCCGGCCCCGACCAGCGCCTCGGTGACCATAAACACCATCGATAATACCGCCCCCAATCGAACAGAGTGCTCTTTCGGATAAGCTCGCCAGGCCCAGACCAGCAGGCCTGCGACCAGGAGGAAAGCGGTGCCGCTCATCATCCGGTGGGTGAACTCGATCAGCGTCTCGACCGGCGCAGCGCGCGGGATGATCTCTCCTCCACACGAAGGCCAGTGACTGCCGCAGCCGGCCCCCGAACCCGAGGCGCGCACGAAAGCGCCCCAGGCGATCACCGCCAGGTTGTAGACCAGGACTCCCCAGGCAAATTTTGCAAAACGATCCAATTTCATATTTAGAACAATCTCCCCTGTTTCGGAGGCGTGGCTTCGACTGCAGGAAGATCCAACATACGCTTGAACCGGTTCACGGAGGC
>DASWHG010000300.1:0-10158 GCA_036393315.1 Anaerolineales bacterium
GAATCCCCGCCTTTTCTACCTCACTGGACTGCTGTGAAGTGATGAAATTTCGGTCGATCCAGGAGACGAACTGTAGTTTCGCATCCGGAAATTCCTGCCTGGCCTGGGACTGGATTTCAAACCGGTTGAAGAGCGATTCAGTCAGAGTCCAAGTTTTTACGATATTTGGATCTCCGATTTCCGCGACCAGCACTTCGTAGACTTCTTGCTGGCTGCGCTCTGCAAAGGGCTTTTCACGGTCGAGACGGCGGTAGACCCCTCGCGAAATGTTCTGTTCCAGGATGGCGAGCAGTTCTTCTTTCGGAAGCTCCTCGATGGGCACGCCTTGTGTCGACTGTGGATCCAGATCGAAGGGACTCTCCACAGCCACGTACCCGAAGGAGCGGTCGATGATGTTCAATATCAGGAGCAGTAGCGCAAAAATCCCAATCAGCGTCGAGGCCTGGAAAATGACTCGCCAGGCCTTGCCGATGCGATGGCGCAGAGTCAGATTCGCGCTGTAATCTCCCGGAGGTCGCCGGTCGTTCTGGCCTTCCGTCATTCATACACCTCCCGGAAGTGCCTCACGATCTTCTGGCTGATCAGGTTGAGAGCCAGGGTCATGAAGAACAATACCAGGGCGATGGCAAAGAGGCTGTTGTAATCGATTGAGCCATAGCTGATATCTCCACCGCTGATGCGCACGATGTGTCCAGTCATAGTTTCCGCCGGTCTGAACGGGTTGAAGGTGAAGTTCGGGCCGGCTCCCGCAGCCAATGCGACGATCATGGTTTCACCGATCGCCCGGGAGATGCCGATGATGATGGCAGCGGCAATTCCTGATATGGCGGCCGGAACGACGATTTTCACAGCCGTCTCCAGGCGGGTGGCGCCCACCGCGTAGGCTGCTTCACGCAGGGAAAGCGGTACTGCGCTCAACGCGTCCTCGCTCATCGAGGTGATCAGCGGAAGGATCAGGATCCCCATGACGATCCCGGCTGAGGCGGTATTGTAGATGTCGACGATGTCGCGGCCGAAGATGGAGCGCAGCAATGGCGTCATGAAGGTCAAGGCAAAATATCCATATACCACGGTGGGAATACCCGCCAGGATCTCCAGGACGGGCTTTAAGATGTTGCGCGCCCGCAGCGAGGCATATTCACTCAAGTAAATCGCAACCGACAGACCCAGCGGGATGGCGATTAGCATGGCGAAAAAGGTGGTCATCAGCGTTGCATTCAACAGCGGGAGGATGCCGAAAGTCCCGGAATGCGGCTGCCAGCGGGTGGTGGAGAAAAACTCCAGTAAATTAACTTCCGGGCTGCCGAAGAACAGGAGCGATTCCCGTCCCAGGATGTACACGATCCCAAGCGTTGTCAGGATCGAAACCACGCCGCAGAAAAACAGCAGGCCCTGGATGATCCATTCCGCGCGACGGGGCCGCTTGCGTAGATCGAGTGGTCGGTTCGCCCATGCATGGTTTATGCTTAATGAGGATTGGACGCGTCGATTTTCCATAAAATATTTCCGTTAATTTGATGAATCCAAGATTCGATCCCCTTCTCCTCCACCGGAGGAGAAGGGGTTTCGATGGGTGAAACCAAGAGCTACGGCAGCCAGAGGAGGCAGGCTGCCGTACGGATTGTCCAATTACTCTCCGGTTGCGTCGAGCCAGTTCTGCTTTGCCTGATCGAGGGCTTCGACGCTGGCTGGGAAGTAACCGACGTCCAAGATCTCTTCGTTGACGTAAGTCAGGTAGTAATTTATGAAGGCGGCAACCTGGGGTTTTTCCTGTAGGATCTCCTTTGCTGAATAAATGAACAGCGGTCGGGCGAGCGGGTATTCCCCACTCTCGGCGGTCTCAGCTGTGGGAGAAACCCCTTCGACCGAGAGGGCTTTGAGCCGGCTGGTGTTCTCCTGGTAGTAAGCGTAGCCGAAGTAGCCGATGGCGTACGGGCTGCCTTCCACGCCCTGGACTAGCACGTTGTCGTCCTCACTGAACTGGATGTTCGAAGCGTTCAATATCGGATCCTGGTTACCGTCCAGAACTTCCTCGACGAAGTAATCGTAGGTGCCGGAGTCAGTGCCTGGACTGAAGCGCCGGATGGTCTCCGCCGGCCAACTGGGATCGATATCCGCCCAGGTCTGGGCCGTCGTAAACGCTAACGCCAGCTGCTCCAAGGTCAAGTTCTCGAGGAAATCGTTCTCACTGCTGACTGCGATCGCCAGCGCATCCGTGCCGACTCGGAATTCGATCACCTCGCGGCCGTTTTCCCGGCAGGCGTTGACTTCATCATCATCGATCGGCCGGCTGGCGTTGGAGATGTCGGTCTCCGCATTCACGCAGAAGCGTTCGAAGCCGGCGCCGGAGCCGATGCTGTCGACAGTGACGGTGGGGCCGCCCTCGTCTTCCCAAAGTTCAGCCATCCGCTCGGACAGCGGGAAGACGGTCGAGCTTCCGGCTGTCACGATTTCGCCGCTGTATTCCGCAGGATCGACCGCAGGCAGCATCCCTTCGCTGGTAGCAGGTTCGGCCGGCTCTTCAGTCATGACCGCTGTCGGTTCGGTACCAGGTGCTTCCGTCTCCTGCGCGCCTGTGCTCGCACAGGCGGCGAGAAGCATGGCTGCCAGCAACAGTGCCGATAACCACATCAAGGAAGTGCGTTTCATTAATTGATTCTCCTTAGAATTGGATTGATCTATTTTCTTCATATCACGTGAAGGATAGCACACCACATTTAACGGCAAGAGAATGGCAGGTTAAGAATCGTTCAAGGGATTGTAAAGGATTTATTAACGGAATGAGAAGAACACCGCCCACCTGGCGGTGTGAACGAATGAATTTGAGGTTGGGGAAAGGAGGTCAGTGAGACGGTGTTCGGGTCAGGACGCGATGGGCAAGGTGAAGAAAAAGGTGGCGCCTTGCCCCTCGACGCTCTCCGCCCAAACCCTGCCGGCGTGGGCTTCGACCAGATGGCGGGTGATGGCCAGCCCCAGGCCGATGCCACCCCCTGAACGGGCCCGGTCGGCTTTGTAAAAGCGCTCGAAGATGCGTGGGAGATCGTCTGTCGAGATGCCCACCCCCGTATCTTTCACGGAGAATCGGACGTAACCACCTGCCTGCTCTGCTGCGAGTTCGATCTGGCCTCCGCCTGGAGTGAATTTAATGGCATTGTGGAGCAGGTTTACGACCACCTGTTCGATGCGACGGGGATCGGCGAGCACGCGCGGCAGATCTGAGGGGCAGCGAACGGATAACTGAAGACCGGCGCGCTCGGCCTGTAAACCTAGCCGGTCTATGGCCGCGGTTAAGATTTCTTCCGGTTCAACCGGTTCGAGCTGCAGCGGAACTTTGCCCGATTCGATCCGGGTGAGTTCGAGAAGCTCCTGGACCATGATGGAAAGTGAATCGACCTCTGTTTCCATACGGGTCAAGAAGCGCCGCGCAGTGGGAGGGTCATCCAGCGCAGACTCCTGCAGCGTTTCCGTCAGGGCTTTAAGCGAGGCCAGGGGGGTGCGCAGCTCGTGCGAGATGTTGCTGACAAAATCGCGCCTTATGTTCTCCAGGCGGCGCACCTGGGTCAGATCTTGAAATACCAGCAGGACGCTGCCGGGAAGCGCCTGTGTTAAGGGGATGGCTATGCTCTGCAGATACAACCGCCGGGCAGATAAATCGACAGAGGTCACCTGGCTCTCTCCTGTTTCCAGGCAGAGCCTCCACAGCTCAACCAGCTGGTGGTGGCGGATAACTTCTGCGAGCGAGTTTCCCAAGGCATCGCGCTCGCTGACACTGAATATCCGCTGCGCGGCCGGATTGGTGAGCTGCACCTGCCCCTGGTTGTCGACGATTAGCACTCCATCCGTCATTTGCTCCAGGACCGCGACCAGCTTTGTTCGCTCGGTCTCCAGCGCTCCGATCTGCGTCTGCAGGTGGGCGCTCAATGAGATAAATGCTCTGGCCAGCTGGCCGACCTCATCTTGGGTCGAAATGGATGGGGCGTCTCTCAAATCGTCGATCGACATCTGACGGACTGCCCGGGTGAGTACCCGCAGAGGGCGGGTCGTGTAACTCGAGATGAGCGTTGCCAGGAGGACTACCATCAAGGCTGCGACCACGGTCGTTACCAGGATCGTGCGCTGAAGATAGGCATTCCTGGCCTCGATCTGCTCCAGGGCAAGTGCCACCCGGACAAAACCGAGCAGCTCCTCACCCGCGCGGACCGGGACGGCGACATACATCATGTCGAATCCCACCGTGCTGCTGAAGCGAATGCTTCTGCCCACGCCTGCGGACAGGCTTTCCTGGACTTCAGGGCGCAGTATGTGGTTGTCCATCGTCGCCCGATCTTCATGCGATTCCCCCAGGACCGTGCCATCCGAAGCGATGATGGTCACTCGTGCGCTGAGGATCCGCGACCACTCGATTGCAAGGGCATCGAAGTCTTGGATCTCCCCAGCACTTGCCATCTGGCCGGAGAGGGTATCCGCCAGCAGGCTGGATTCGGCCGTCAGCTCACGTTCCAGCTCATTCAGCTCCGACTGGCGAAAGAAACGAGCCAGGTAGAAACCCAACCCCAGCATCAAAATCAGGAAGAAGAGCGCGTAGGGAAAGGCGATGCGCCAGCGGATGCTTTGAAACATCTCAGCCTTCGAATCGGTAGCCTGCCCCCCGGACGGTGACGATGCGGGTCGGGAGCGCCGGGTCAGGTTCAATCTTCTCACGCAGCCAGCGAACGTGGACATCGACGGTCCGGCTGCCGCCTGTAAATTCCCAGCCCCAAACACGCTCTAAGATCAGCTCCCGGCTCAGAACGTGGCTGCGCTGCCTGACCAGGAATACCAGCAAGTCATACTCCTTCGGCTTCAGCGCGATGGGCCGGTCGTCCAGCCGAACCTCCCGGCGGTTCGAGTCGATCGTCAGGTTGCCAATCTGCAGGATGTCCCGTGCCACCGGTTCTTGCTCGAGCCTTTCCTGCCGATCCATTCGGACGCGGCGGCGGAGAGCCTTGACGCGTGCCAGGAATTCGCGCATGCTGAACGGTTTGGTCAGGTAATCGTCCGCGCCCAGCTCAAGGCCGATCACCCGGTCGATCTCGTCATCGCGGGCGGTCAGTATCAAAATTGGAACGCTCAGCTCCTGGCGGAGGATACGGCACACTTCAAAGCCATCCAGGACGGGGAGCATCAGGTCCAGGACGATCAAGTCGGGCGGCGTGCGCAGGGCTGAATCGATGGCGGCCTGTCCATCTCCCACAACCTCGACCTGGTATCCTTCTCGGTTTAAGTTATAAGCCAGGGTCTCTTGAAGCGCGGGTTCGTCTTCGACGACCAAAATTTTCTCGGGCATGTTCGTTCAACCAAAGCGTCCTTCGACGTAGTCTGCCGTGCGCTGGTCTTTTGGATGGGTGAAGATATTCTTCCCTGGGGCGGTTTCGACCAGCTCTCCTTGCAGGAGGAAAGCCGCGAAGTCGGCAGTCCGGGCGGCCTGCTGGACGGAATGCGGGACCAACACGATCGTGTAGCGTTTCTTGAGCTCCTGAAGCGAAGCTTCGACCTTACCGGTCGAGATCGGATCGAGACCGGAAGTGGGTTCGTCGAGCAAGATGACTTCCGGTTCTAACACCAGGCTGCGGGCCAGGCACAGGCGCTGCTGCTGCCCACCCGAAAGGGCTACTGCCGGCTCGTCCTGCCGGTCCTTGACTTCGTCCCACAGGGCTGCCTGCCTCAAGCTGCGCTCCACCGCTTCGTGGAGCCGGCTCTTACTGCGCTCGCCGGCCAGCTCGAGTCCGTAGGTCAGGTTGCCACGGATACTGAGAGGGAGCACGACCGGACGGGCGAAGACCATGCCGACCCGGCGGCGGAGGGCGATGACGTCGATGCCTGGATCAAGGATGTTAAGCGCACTTCCATCCTCCGCGTAGAGCAGCACCTGGCCTGATACTCGGATAACGTCCGCCAGGTCGTTAAGGCGGTTGAGCACGCGCAAGAGCGTCGATTTCCCACCGCCGGCCGGTCCAAACAGCACGTTAATGGCGTTGGCGGGCAGGTCTAAGTTGATATTCTTGAGCGACTCGGTCCCGTCCGAGTAGTTGAGTGAGAGGTTCCGGATCGATATCTTATTCATTAAAGAAGTATCTGGCGAACTGGCCTCACCACTGCCGGCGGGCGCGGGCACGCGAGCGGATGACGGTGGCGAGTAGGTTCATTCCTAGAACAAAGACAAGCAGAACCAGCGCGGTTCCGTACTGTATCTGAGCCGGCATGCCAGGAACCTGGGTGGAGATCACAAACAGATGGTACGGCAGGGCCATAGTGGCGTCGAACGGCGACTGGGGCAGGCGGGGTAGGAAAAAAGCGGCGCCGGTGAACAAGATCGGGGCCGTCTCACCTGCGGCGCGTTCCAGCCCCAGGATCACGCCCGTCAGGATGCCGGGCAGGGCCTCCGGGAGCACGATCCGGCGGATGGTCTGCCAGCGGGTGGCGCCAAGCGAGATACTGACGACCCGGAAGGATTGGGGGACGGCCCGTAGCGATTCCTCGGCGGTGCTGATGATCACCGGCAGAGTCATGATCGAAAGCGTCAACGAGGCCGCCAGGATGCTGGTGCCGAAGTTCAAGAAGAGCACGAACAGGCCAAGCCCAAACAGGCCATACACCACTGAAGGGATGCCGGCGAGGTTGATGATGGCGAGCCGGATCAAGCGAGTCAGACGGCCTTCGGTGGCATACTCGGAGAGATAGATCCCGGCGCCAATCCCGAGTGGCACGGCGAATACTGCCGTGCCGAGTGTCAGCAGGAACGTGCCTACGATGGCAGGGAGGATGCCTCCGGCGCGCATCCCCTGCCTGGGGAAGCCGGTCAGGAATTCAAGCGAGATCGCCGGGACTCCCTGGATAAAGATATAGAGCACCACCACCACGATCGGGATGACGGTTATCAGGGTAATCCCGGTCAACATACCGAACCCAAGCCGCTGGATCAGGTGCCGGTAAGAGGATAACTGTGCGGGTCTCATGACAGGATCCGTTCGGAGCGTTTGCGTTGCCGGAACACCACCGCCGAGGCGGTCACGTTAATCGCCAGGGAGATCATGAAGAGAACGATACCGATGAAGAAAAGGACTTCGTAATGAACGCTGCCTTGGGAGACTTCACCCATCTCGGCTGCGATGGTGGCCGTCATAGTGCGAGCCGGTGCGAACAGCATCCCCAAGCCGGTCGGCATAACCGGTGCGTTCCCGGTGACCATCATGACCGCCATAGTCTCGCCAATGGCCCGGCCGATCCCCAGCATGATCGCGGTCAGGACCCCGGAGCGGGCGGCGGGCAGGGTCACCCGCCAGATGGTCTGCCACTGCGTGGCGCCCAGAGCCAGGGCCGCGTCACGGTAGGAGCGCGGGACGGCATCCAATGCATCCTCAGCCACCGATACGATGGTGGGGATGGCAATCCCCCCCAGGAGCAAGGACCCGTTGAACGCGGTGAGCCCCGTGGGTATATTGAGAAAGCGGCGCAGGAAGGAAGCCAGGATCAAAATGCCTAAAAAGCCGAGGACCACGGAAGGCAGGCCGGCGAGGATTTCCACCAGCGGCTTGAGGATTTCCCGGGCTCGCCTGGGAGCGATCTCGGCGATGAAGATCGCCGTCCCAATGCCAATGGGCACGGCGATCAGCCCGGCCCCCAGGGTGACGAGAATGGACCCGCCGATCAAAGGAAGGATCCCAAAATAGTCCTCGATCGGATACCAGCGGGTGCTCATCAACGAGGCGAGGGGGACATCACGTAGCGTTGGGAGCCCCTCGCTCAATAGAAAATAAAAGATCAGGGCGACGAAAATGATGGCAGAGTAGCCCGAAATCTTGATCAGCAGCGAAATGATAAATTCTGTCCGTTTAAGGGAAGAGTTCATTCTGACCTGAGGTCATTCCAGTGCCAACGGTTCTGCCGTCTTTTCGGGGCCCGCCTGAGAGCCCACAATGGGGACGAAGCCGATGTCGTCCACGATCTGCTGCGCTTCCGGGGAGAGAATCCAATCCAGATATTCTTTCACGACACCCTCCGGCTGGCCGGCGGTATACATGTACAGGTCCCGAGCGATTGGATACTCGCCCTGGTTCACGCTACTCGCAGAAGGAAGCACATAATTCTCATCCTCGGGTCCGCCCTCCTGCCTGGCGACTGGGAGGACCTTCACATCGTGAGTGATATAACCCAGCCCTTCGTACCCGATCGCATTCGGATTGTCGCGCACTTCGGCTGTAATCCCCTCCGAAGAGGGGAGCAACAGCGTATCGGTCGAAAAAAGAGTGCGATCATCGTCCCGACCTTGGCGAAGGACTTCTTCGAGGAAGTAGACGTGCGTTCCTGAGTTCGTCTCGCGGGACAGGCGAACGATCGGGCGGTCTTCACCCCCGACTTCCGTCCAATTGGTGATTTTCCCGCTGTAAATGTCGGAGATCTGTTGGATCGTCAGCCTGTCGACCGGGTTATGCGGGTTCACGATGATGGCGATGGCATCCCGGGCAACGACGAATTCGACAGGTTCGATGTTGTTGGCTCGCGCCGCGGCCAATTCCTCGGACGAGATCGACCGGGAGGCGTTGGCCAGGCCGACCGTCCCGTTGATCAGGGCCGCTATGCCGGTGCCGGACCCGCCGCCGGTGACCGAGATGCGGACGTTGGGGCGGATTTCCTGGTATCTTTCAGCCCAGGCCAGGGCCAGGTTGACCAGTGTGTCCGAGCCCCGGTTCTCGATATAATCACTGGATGCCGAAGGGGTACGAGGCGCAGGACCTGTGCCTCCTGGAGTGCAGCCGGATAAAGCGAGGATCACAACAAAGATCAGGCAAGATTGCAGGATTCTCATCGGGAAAATTATAGCCGTAAAACAGAGGTGAAGCAAGAAGAAGTGCTGGCTCTTTCTCGCAATCCTGAGTTATCGATTAAAATTCAAGTATGGATGGCCAGCAGCCAGTCTTCGAGGTGGAAAACCTGGATTTCTACTATGGAACCGCGCAGGCCTTGAAGGATATCCAGATGAACATCCTTCCTCTGCACGTGACGGCTTTGATCGGGCCCTCCGGCTGTGGGAAATCGACCTACCTGCGCTGTTTAAACCGGATGAACGACACCATCCCGGGGACGCGCGTCGAGGGCCAGATCCTCCTGAATGGGAAGGATATCTACGCTCCGGAGGTGGATCTTGCCCGGCTGCGCCAGCAGGTAGGCATGGTTTTTCAAAAGCCGAACCCTTTCCCACAATCGATTTTCGACAACGTCGCCTTCGGGCCGCGCGTGTTAGGGCTGGTGAATGGCCGGAACGAGCTGGACGACCTGATCGAACAAAGCCTGCGACAGGCTGTCTTGTGGGAGGAAGTCAAGGATCACTTGAGGGACGACGCGCTAGAGCTCTCGCTGGGCCAGCAGCAGCGCCTGTGCATCGCCCGGGTGCTGGCGGTTAAGCCAGAAGTGATCTTAATGGACGAACCGGCCTCTGCCCTCGATCCCATCGCTACCTCCGGGATCGAAGAGCTGATCGGCGTACTGAAGGAGCAGTACACGATCGTCATCGTCACGCACAATATGCAGCAAGCCGCGCGTGTGTCCGACTTTACCGGGTTCTTCTGGCTGGGTGAGCTGATAGAGTTTGGCAACACCCAAACGCTCTTCACCCGGCCCGAGCACCAGCTGACCGAAGATTATATCACCGGGCGGATGGGCTAAAGCGACCGTTCGGCTCGATTTTATTACAGCATCACTGCGGGGAGGGGGCTTAACGATCCGGTTGGCCCGAATCATTACACTGTCAGGCGAATTCGGCGAGCCCGAGCTTGGCAGCCAGGGTCGCGTTCGAGGGTTCCACGAGCATCGAACCATCACCAAAGACAAGGGTCGGGATGCTGCGCATCCCGCGATTAACTTTCACGACGAACTCTGAGGCCTGGGGGTCTAGCGCGATATCGATAAATGTATACGGGATGTTGTACTGGTTGAGAAAACGCTTCGTGCGGCGGCAATCTCCGCACCAATCTGATCCGTAGACCACGATGGTTTCAGTGGCCATGATGTTACCTCCAAATGTATGGGGAATGACGATATTTTACGGATAACTTTCGTATATGGAATTATAACAGATTGGAGTTACGCAGTTCAGGAGAAAATTGTGGGTGTTTGGGGGGG
>DASWHG010000301.1:0-3794 GCA_036393315.1 Anaerolineales bacterium
CCCCCCCAAAACTCACATTTTCTCTGCTCCGGTGGGGTCTAAAAATACGTTTTACAGGATCGGGCAACCCGGCAAGAAGGGTAACAAATCACACCACAGGAAGTTGGCGTCGATATACCAGAGGACGGCGAGCAGGACAACGCACGCCAGCAGCACCGCGCAGCCGCAGCCTGCCCAGAGCCAGGTCCTGCGTGGGCGGGCTTCCTCCGGGACGACGGGTTCGTAAGGGCTCGGAGGGACCCGGCCTGAGTAAGCCGGAGCTTCTACTTGAGGGGGTGGCGGAGAAGGAGGGATGTACGTCTCGCGCACGGGGGGAGGCACTTCACGGGGCGGGGGTGGGGCCGACAAGGGTCCCGCTCCGATCATGGTAGCATCCGGGTCGAACTGGTCGATCTCGAACGCCAGGCTCACATTTTCTCCGAACAGGACCATTTCTCCGGGGCGCAGATGGTGCGGGCGGGTTACCCGCTGCCCGTTTACGAAGGTGCCATTGGTCGACCCCAGGTCCTCCAGGGTGTAGCTGCCGGATTGAGCGGTAAACCGAGCGTGCCGGCGAGAGACCTCTGCATCGTTGATGACCAGATCGTTGGAGACGTCGCGTCCGATATAAATTTCGTCTTTTTCAAGAGGAAATGCCTTACCAGGGGTGGGACCGGATCTCATAACCAGCTGGTAGGTTTGGGGAGACATCGTTTCCTCCTAATGATTCCTTAAAGCAAGTTGGGAGCGGCTTAAGATTAACTGTATATAAGTGTACTGTCAATTAAGAGTTGTGTCAAACAGAATCAAGGGTGCTGTGCAAAGAATTATGCGTATTCTTTCTCCACCATGCGGTAGCCGGTTATCTCCCCAAATGCTTCGATCACAGCCACAATTACCATCTCCATGGAGGGCAGTGGCTCGACCCATTCGGCCAGCGACGTAACCGGGTAGTCTGCCAGACCGCAGCCGATGATCCCTTCCCAATAGGACATGTCCGGATTAACATTCAGCGCGAATCCATGCCGGGAAACGCCGCGCGCGTCCACTTTTACGCCGATGGCCGCGATCTTTGCCGGTGGCCGGGGTGCATCCCCAGAGCCAGCCGGGCCCGGCAAGCCCTGGACCCAAACGCCGGTCAGGTTGGGAATCTGTACGCTCGCCACGCCAAGCCGGTTCAGGGCCAGGATCAAGGCGAGTTCCAGCCTGCGGATGTAGCCCACGTAATCGGCCTGGGGCAGGCGGGCAGAGCCGGTGGCTGAACCGGGCTGCAGACCGGCTGCGCCCAGGGGCAGGAGCGGATAACCGACCAGCTGGCCTGGCCCGTGATAGGTTACGTCGCCGCCGCGATCCACCCAGTGCACGCTCACCCCGCGCCGTTCCAGCTCTGCCTGGTCCCAAAGCAAGTTTTCGGATTTTCCGCTCCGGCCAAAGGTATAGGTATGCGGATGCTCCAGGAGCAGGAGCGTTGCGGGGCGCGTCCCCGCGGCAATTTCAACCGCCAGGCGGTCCTGCAGCTGCCAGGCCTGCTCGTAAGGGACGAGCCCGAGTTGGTGAACGGTGCAATCTTGATTCACAATTATGGGCCTGAGACCGTGGGGTAGCCTGCGGTCTTCCACTGGGTCAACCCGCCGGCCATGCTGGTGACCTGCTCGAACCCGGCTTCCAGGAGAATGTCTCGCCCTTCCGCGCTGCGGTTGCCGGATCGGCAGACCACCAGGATCTCTTGATCCTGGGGCACCTCAGCCAGGCGCGCTTCCAATTCTCCCAAGGGGATGAGGGTGGAGCCGGGGATATGGTGCTCGAGCCACTCCTCAGGCTGGCGAACGTCCAGGACAAATGCCCCTTCCTCTCGCATGCTCAAGGCCTGGTCTACCGAGACCTCACTGGCGAGAGCCAGGCCTGCGGTTGGCGATCCCCGTAAGAAGAGAATCCCAGCCAAGACGAGCAGGGCGATTCCCAGGATCAGCAGCAGACCCAGGCGCCCCACGGAACGGGGCCGGTTCTTTACGTTGCGGCGAGATGGTTTGGATCGTTTCATAAGGCAGATTCCTGTCTGTTTGATTCAGTGTTCGAGCGGGAGACCCTGGCGAGCCCAACCCGAGGTGCCAGTGGCGACGTTGTAGATTTTCTTGAAATTCTTCTGGCCGAGTAAAGCCGCGGCAGACTGGCTGCGGTTCCCGGTGGCGCAGATCACCGCGACAGGCCGGTCCGGGTCCAGCTCTTCGACCTTGTGGGCCAGCTGGCCAAGCGGGATCAGGACAGCGCCCGGCACGTGTCCCTGGCGGAACTCCCAGGGCTCGCGCACGTCCAGCACGACCGGTCGATCGCCGTTGGTCGGTTCGAGCAGTGCCTGGAGCTCTTCCGGGTAGATGTCCTCGATGTCCCCGCTGGTGACGGGCAGCCCCAGGGCCTCCCAGGCAGCCAGGTCCTCCGCCAGGTAGCCGATCACGTTCTCGTAACCGATCCGCGCCAGGCTGTACACCACCTGGCGGTAAGCGGCTTCGTCTTGGACCAGGAGGACGAGCGGGAGTTCCGGGGGCAGCACGAAGCCCACCCGGTTGCTGAGCTGGTCGTCGGCTTGCAGGTGGACGGCGCCGGGCACGTGCCTCTCGACGTACTGCTCCTTGGGCCGGGCGTCGAGCATCCCGGCGCCTCTTTGGAAGTGGGGAATCGCTGCGCGAATGGAGAGCGGGCGGGGTTGGATCTCTCCCAAAGGAGCCGGACCGCGCCGGTTCATCTCCTTGATGCGCAGGTGGTTCCCGGGCTGTTCCGGGAGGTCGCTGGTCGCAAACTCGATAAACTCAGTTTTATCCCGTGGAGCCAGCGCCGGGTTGAACTTCCGCTCGTAGCCAAGGGTGGTGCTGCGCATGGAGCCAATCGACTTGCCGCACAGCGACCCGGCCCCGTGCCCGGGGTAGACCAGCAGGCTGTCGTCCAGTTTGAGGATCTGGTCGAACAGGCTGGCATGCATCTCTTCTGCCAGCTGCCGGGCGGCGCCGGCCCCTACCAGGTCCGGACGACCGACGTCGCCGACAAACAGCGTGTCGCCGGTAAGCGCCAGCCAGGGTTCCTGGCCGCGGGTCGTATCCGAGACCAGCAGGGTGATGCTTTCCGGCGTGTGGCCGGGTGTGTGCAGCACGTCCAGCCGCACGTTACCCAACCACAGTTCCTGGCCTGTTTTGAGGGGCTGGTGTGGGAACTGGGCCTGCGCGGCTTCGTGGATGTAAATCTCCCCCCCGGTGCGCTGCGCCAAATCGGTGTTGCCCGAGACGTGATCGGCGTGCAGGTGGGTCTCGATGATGTGGGTGATCGCCGCGCCGCGGGAACGGGCCGCATCAATATACTTTTGCAAGTCCCGGTCCGGGTCGACGACGGCAGCGACGCCATGCGCTTCACAGCCGACCAGGTAAGAAGCGCAGCCCAATCCTTCGACAAAAAACTGTTCGATGTACATGAACCCTGTGTTTCTCTAATTTGGTAGCGCCCCGTTGAACCGCGGTTTCAGCAGGGCAATTTGGCAAATTGCCCTACAAAAAAGCGCCATCCACGGTCAACTGCTGAGCTACCCCCCCCAACAATCAATACCGGATAAATGTGCTCTGATTCTAGAGCAATCGGAGGAATTTGGCAATGCTCGATTCTTTAAAAAAGCCTCCCCTGCGCAATCGCAGCGATGAATAAGCAGTCTCGGGGATGGCCCAAGGATGGGACTGCGCCGCTGCGCTTATACGCGAAGATCGCTCGAAGAAACATGGTTGGAGGTGCTACGACGGAAGTGGTGCTTTTATGGTGTAGGGAGGTGACTGCTTCGC
>DASWHG010000302.1:0-1603 GCA_036393315.1 Anaerolineales bacterium
GCGCACCTGCGGATCCAGATCTTCGAGGGCTGACACCACCTCCAGGATGGCCCTGATTGCTCCAGCTCGGGCAAGCGAACGAAGCAGGGCGGCCCTGACCGCCGGGTCTGCGTCATCCAGGGCGGCGACCATGGCATCCACTGCCTCCGGGACAGCCAGATTGCCGAGAATTTCAGCCGAAACACGCCGCACGGCTACCTCCGGACTGGAGATTCCCTCGATGACCACTCTCACGGCGCTGGCATCTCTGCGGAAGCCGCCGAAGGGCTCTTCTTCGCTGAAAAAAAGCTGCGGACGGCCGGCGCGCAGCGCTTCCACGAGCGCCTGTCCGTAGGCGCCTCTGGCCTGCCAGACCAGGTAAGCGGTCACCGCAGCAGCCAGCATTCCGAGCACGAACATGGATCCGCGTGGCAGGATGCTCTCGCTCAACAGGAGAATTCCACCAATCAGGCTAACACCGGCCGGATTGGCCACGCCGCGCACAAAGGCGCGGGTCTGTTCGCGTTGATCCGACGGCACCAGATTGTACATGGCCTGATTGGCGCCCTCCGATACGCCCTCGGACCACACCAGCTGCGTAAACCGGAAGGCGACCAACAGCGGAAAAACGGCGCTGACCAGCAGTGTGGAAAAGCCCAAGAAGTACAATACCGGGTAGGCGAAGATCATGGTCATAAAGCCAAAGCGAGCGTACAGGCGGTTGGACAAAAGTAGCGAGGCCAGGAAGGCTGTCCCCATGCTGGCGCCCTGGAAAACGCCCAGGAATGCGGTCAGGTCATCTTCCCGGATGAACTCGGCTGCCACTGCCTTGGAGAATGGAAAGACCACGGAATAATAAAGAACGGCGAACAGGACGGCGGCAATTGCCATCCAGCGGATCAGCACCGAGCGCCGGGCGAATTCATAACCCTGTTTCACGCCCTCAAACCAAGGCGTATCTCTGCGGCGGCCACCTGGCCTAGCCTGCCCTTGAGTACGAGCGATGGCTTGCGCGAGAAAAAATGCCAGCACCAGTGTTGTAGACCAAACGAGCAGCAGGTTTTCGGTCCCCAACCAATGGACGAGGGGCTTGGTGACTAACCCGCCCCCGGTCAGCCCCAAGATACCGCCAGCGCCGAACAGTGGAAAGAGGCGCTTGGCTTGCCGGGTATCGCAGACCATCCCCGCCAGGCCCCAAATGAACAGGTTGAGCAGAGCCCAGGAAACGTTCATGCCCAACCAGAGCGGTGGGTAAAACCAGTTAAAGTCAGACGCGATCAGGAACCGGGCTGCGATCAAAAGACCAGCCATGACCAGCGGCAGAGCGACATACAGGCGTTTCAGATCCACGCGCCCCAACAGGGCGGTGATCGCCAGGGAAGTGACGACGATAACCACGCCCAGGATCAGATACATCTGCGGCAGAAACTGCACCCCGACGCGGGAGAAAAAGAGCGCTTCGATGCCCGGCGAGCCGATGGCCGCCCCTGCCATGGTCACCAACATCAGAGCGGTGAGCAGCGCGACCATGCCGGTCTCGGCTGGTCGAATCTTCAATACCCGAGTTAATCGCTCCAAAATCCCTTGCATAGACGCCTTTTCAAGGTGTAATTTTAACACGAAG
>DASWHG010000303.1:0-5265 GCA_036393315.1 Anaerolineales bacterium
GGGGACACATTCTCACTGTCCGCGGCTGCCCCCACGATCGGGATCGACCTGGACCCGCTGCGTCTGGCGATGGCCTCAGCCAACGCCCGCGCCTTGGGGCTGGAAGCCCGGGTGAGTTTCCTGCGGGCCGACTTGAACGCCTCCCTGCCCTTGGCACCCTCTCCAGGCATGGCCTTGTTCTTCGATCCAGCCCGGCGCGCCGGGGGCCGGCGAGCCTTCTCCGTGCGCGAATACTCACCGCCTTTGGCCGTGCTACCCGGCTGGCTGGGTCGCTTCCCCGCGGCCGGGGTAAAGATCTCTCCTGGGGTGAAGCTGGGGGAGCTCAGTTCGTACGATGCGGAGGTAGAATTTATCTCGCTGCGCGGCGATCTAAAAGAAGCCGTACTGTGGTTTGGCCCCCTGAAGACGGCCTGGCGGCGGGCGACGGTCCTGCCCGGCCCGCACACGTTGGCGTTGCGTGATCCCGAAGACGACATGCCGCGCTTACCCCTGGTCGAACCGCAGGCCTATCTCTACGAACCCGACCCGGCCGTCTTGCGCGCCGGTCTGGTGGCAATTTTGGGTGAGCAGCTGGAAGCCGCCCAGCTGGACCCGGATATCGCTTACCTGACCGCCACCACGCGACGGGAAACCCCCTTTGCCCGGGTTTGGGCCGTCGAAGATTGGTTCCCGTTCGGTTTGAAGCGGCTGCGAGCCTACCTCCGGGAGCGCGGGGTCGGGCGGGTAGTGGTCAAGAAGCGTGGCTCGCCCCTCCAGCCCGAAGCGTTGGTCCGCGACTTAAGGTTGAGAGGACTAGAAGAGCGGGTGATCTTCCTGACCCACCTGGTGGGCAAGCCGGTCGTCGTGATTGGCCGGCAGCTGTAGGGGCGTCCATGTAGGGGCGGGTCTGCCAGATTTGCGAAGGTTCTTTGCCAGATAAAACCTCGGTTACCCCAATACCCATGCCGTCCATGGAGACCCGCCCCTACTAATTCTAATTCGGGCGAGGCATTCATGCTTGGTATGCGAGACCGCCCCTACTAGTCGGTGAAGAGCGGCAGGTGCCCGAGGGCCAGGACATTTTCCCAGCGGGCTTTCTCCCCCTCGGTCAAGATGGCCGCCTCGGCCACCACCTGTGCGCCGACCTTTTCGATGATCTGGCGCATCCCCTCCAATGTGGACCCGGTGCTGATCACGTCGTCGAGCAGCACGACCCGCCGGCCGCCAACCAGTTCCCGGTCTTTTTCGTCCAGGTAAAGGGTTTGCGGTTTCCCGGTCGTGATCGAGATCGTCTCCGCCTGGATGGTTTCTCCCATGTAAGGCCGGTAAACTTTGCGGAGCACGGCGTACGGTTTGCGAGTCTCGGCCGATAGTGCATGAGCGACCGGGATGCTTTTCGCCTCGGCGGTGACCAGCACGTCGTAGTCGATATCCTGCAGTTTCTTTGCCAGTTCGGCCGCACAGGCCCGGACCAGCTCGGTGTCGCCGAGGATGTTCAGCACGGCGATGCGCAGGCCAGGCTGGACTTCAACCAGGGGCAGCTGGCGGACCAGCCCGGCAATTTCGATCGGATACGTCTTGCGGTCCATGGGCATGGAAACCATCCTCCTAAATATTAGGTTTGTGTGTTTCGGACGGCGTTCGCCCCCTGAAACTACAAATCCGGTAACCACTTTCTGCCAATCACCTATTATAGCGTTTTTTGAGTGAGGTTGCTATAATTAGCCCATGGATGCCCCGCTCCCCTTGAATATCGTCAAGTGCACCCAATGCGGCGGCGAACTGCACCCTGACGAAGGCCAGATCTTCCTCACCTGCCCGTACTGCAGCTCCACCGTTTACCTGGATAAGTCCCAGGTCGTCTTCCACTGGTACCTGGCGCCCACCCTGGACGAAGCCAGGGCGCGCGCCGGCCTGGCGCGCTGGATGTCTGGCAATGAGACCGTGAAAGACCTGGATAAAAAGTCGCAGGTGGTCAGCAGCTCGTTCGAATACTTCCCGGTCTGGTACTTCAAACGCCGCTCCGTTCATGGGAAGGAGGAGATCGTGCTGGAACCGGCTGCGGCGACCTCCGTGAGCGAGATCCGGCGCCTGCCCCTGCTCGCCGGAGACCTGCGCAACTACGAGACCGGGGTGGAGGCGCAGTCCACGCCGCCCACCGTCCCCCTCGAGGCTGCGCTGGGCTGGGCCGAAGCGCGCCAGATCCCGCGCCACGAGATCGCCGAACGAGCCCTTGTGCACCTGCCGCTGTACACCTTCAAATACAACTTCCTTGGCCAGCCCTATACCGCGATCGTCGAAGCGGGTACGGGACGGGTGTTTGCGAACATCTACCCCGCCAAAGCAGAAGCGCCTTACCGGATGGTAGGCGGATTGGCGGCTTTGGTTTTCCTGTGCCTGGCGACCTTCCCGGTGATCGGGTATTTTTTCGATAGCGGACAGGGGTTCGGGATCGGCCTGCTGGCATGCAGCGGGTTGGGAGTATTGGCTGCCCCGGCGCTGTTCGCCCTGGCTGCCTGGGTGGCGGCAAAGATATGACCGAACCTGATTCCGTCCACGGTCTGGCCTGCCCAAACTGCGGCGGGATGGTGCCGATCCCGGAAGGGCAGGCGATCGTGCGCTGCCCGTACTGCGAGCTGCGCTCATTGGTGCGCGGCGAGCGCGGCTTGCGGCGCTACCAGGTGCCCGTGAACGTCGACCGGGCGCGCGCCGAAGCATCTTTAGCACAGTTCCTGAGCAGCAGCCGGGCGATCGCCGAGGGAGCGGAGAATACGGCCAGGCTGGAAGAAGCCTTCCTGGCTTACCTGCCCTTCTGGGTCACCTGGGCGCGGGTGCTGGGCTGGGTGCTGGGAGAGGAGAAGGTCGGCAGCGGCGACGATGCCCGCTACGAACCGCGCGAGGTCAAGATCGCGGAAGAAATGACCTGGAACGGGGCAGCCTGTGACGTCGGTGAATTCGGCGTCGATCGCCTTCCGCTCAAAGACCAGACGTTCGAGGCGTTCGATTCGGAAGCGTTGCACGCGGCCGGGATGGTTTTCGAACCCATCGGCTCGTTGAGCGATGCGCGCAACGCCAGCGAGGACGATTTCCACGGGCGCGTCCGGCAGATGGCCAACCTGGACCGGGTTTCACAGGTGTTCGTCCGCCTGGTTCACAACAGGATGGGCCTGGTGTATTACCCGCTGTGGGTGCTGCGCTATCTTTACCGGGAGCGCGCCTTCCAGGTGGTGGTGGACGGCTTCTCAGGGAAAGTGCTGTATGGCAAGGCGCCGGGCAGCACCATCTACCGGGCGGTGGTGCTGGTCGGTGGGATGATTTTAGGAGCGCTGTTGGCGGTTGACGTTTCCGTGTTGTTGCTTACCCTGGCCGGCAGTTCCGGTGGGGATGATTCAGAAGGCCTGTTTTTTGGCGCCCTGGCAGTGGTCGCCTTGGGCTTTGGCACCATGGTCGCGGCCTACCGGAAGTATCGCTATGGTGAACAATACGAGTTCCGCGGCCACCGCCGGAAGATGAGCCGGTATAGGCGGCGTAAAGAGGGCGGCGTGTACCGCGCCCGGGAGGTGGACTGATGCAGGCCCCGGTCGAGCTGGTGCCGCTGCGCTGCCTGCGCTGCGATACGCCGGTCCCCGCCGAGCCGGACGAGGTGGCCTGGTTGTGTGCTCAGTGCGGCCAGGGGTTGCTGTTGGATGAAGCCAAGGGCCTGGCTGTTCTGGAGATCCAGACCGCTGCCGGGATCCCCCCCGGCGCGTTGGGGAGGCCATTTTGGGTTGCGAGTGGGCAGGTGCGGCTGCAACGCGAGACACACGAAGGTTTCATCGGCCGGCGGACGGGTCAGGCGGAGCGGTTCTGGGCTGAACCCCGGCGCTTCTTCGTCCCGGCTTTCACCGGCCCGCTCGACGAACTTCTGGAGCTAGGCTCGTTTCTGGTGCAGCAGCAGCCCGCGCTGCAGGTGGGGCCTCCGGCTCGCTTCCAACCGGTAACCCTGCCACCGGATGACGTGGCCGCGCTGGCGGAGTTCGTCGTCCTGGCGGTCGAGGCCGGGCGCAAAGATAACCTGAAGAGAATGGATGTCGCTGTGACCCTGGGCAGCCCGGCGCTGTGGGTCCTGCCGTGAATCGCAGCCACTCGATAACGGCGCTGCTCGTCATCCTGGCGATCGCCGTGACGGCCCTCCTCGTCGCGAGAAGCCTGTCCCGCCAGGCGGGCCTGTCCGAAAATGACCAGCCGGCGACCAGCCTGGTCGCTGCAGGCGATGCGAATTCTGCAGACAGCTGGTACAGCGTGTATTTCACCAACCCCGGTGGTATAGAAACGAGGACATTCCGAGGTGGACCGGACGCCTCCCTGGCAGAGGCGATCCGGCAGGCCCGCCTGAGCGTGGATCTGGCCGTATACGAACTCGACCTTTGGAGTATACGTGACGCGCTGAAGGCCGCCCATCGCAATGGGGTCGTCGTGCGGGCCGTAACCGACAGCGATCATATCCAACAGCCGGAGATCCAGGCGCTGGTGGAGGCTGGCATCCCCGTATTGGGCGACCAACGGGAAAGCCTGATGCACGACAAGTTCGTCGTCATCGACCGCCTGGAGGTGTGGACGGGCTCGATGAACCTGACGCTGAGCGGCGCCTACGAGAACGATAACAACCTTATCAGGATTCGGTCACCCGAACTGGCCGAGAATTACCTGGCCGAATTCGAAGAGATGTTCACGGAAGGCCGCTTCGGCTCTGAGTCGCCGCCCAACACGCCGCACCCGGTCGTCTCGATCGACGGCACGCGCATTGAGACTTATTTTTCTCCCGAGGACGGTACTGCGGAAAGGCTGGTCGCATTGATCCGGGGGGCGGAGCAGAGCGTTAACTTCCTGGCCTATTCCTTCACCTCGGACGAGATCGCCGCTGCCCTGCTGGAAAGGGCGCAGGCCGGCGTGGCCGTAGCCGGTGTTCTGGACGAATCACAAGCGCGGGCCAACACGGGTACGGAGTTCGAAAACCTGCGGGCTCAGGGGCTGGACGTTTACCTGGATGGGAACCCGGAAAACATGCACCACAAGGTCATCCTGATCGACGAAAAAGTGGTGGTGACCGGTTCGTACAACTTCAGCGCCAGCGCAGAAGAGCGGAACGACGAGAATACATTGATCCTGTACAACCCGCAGATTGCCGGGCTGTACCTGGCGGAGTTCGAGGCAGTGTTGGCAGAGGCGCAGAGGTGAGGGGTCTTTGGAAATCGCCGTGGAAAAAGGGATATGTGAGGGTTGGTTGGGGGCGAAGCCCGCAAACAA
>DASWHG010000304.1:0-4278 GCA_036393315.1 Anaerolineales bacterium
CCGCCCAAAACACCCCACACCCCTCCTTTTTGAGATGATACTAGCAAGGCTATCATCTGCCCATGCTATAACCGCTGTCTGCGGGCGTTCAATTGCCGATCCAGTTCCTTCTGGAGCAGCTGCGGATTGGCCCTGCCTTTCGCCGCCCGCATCGCCTGGCCAAACAGCCAGCGTGCAATGGTCTCCTTGCCTGCCAGGTAATCGTCTACCTGCTTTGGATTATCCGCCAGCACCTGTTCGACCAGGTGGGAAATCGTCTGGCTATCTGAAATCTGGCGCAGGCCGCGCTCGCCGACGATCGTCTCGGCGTCCTTGCCGGTCATGAACATCTCGGAAAGCACGCTCTTGGCGGTGGTCTGGTTAATCTCGCCGCGGGCTACGATCTCGACCAGCTCTGCCAGGCCTTCCGGAGTGATGCGCGCCAGATCGATGCTTACCCCGGCCTGGTTGAGCAGGCCGAATAGATCCCCGCTGATCCAATTCGCCAGCATTTTCGGGGTCGCAAGGGCGGGTTCTTTTTTGCTCGCCAAAGAGGCGGCAGCCCGCTCGAAGTAATCCCCCACCGCCTTCTCGGCGACCAGCACACCCGCGTCGTAATCGTTCAGCCGGTACTGCTCCCGGAACCGGCGGAACTTCTGGGCGGGCAGTTCGGGCAGGGAAGCGCGGATGCGCTCGACCCAGGCGGAGTCGATCACCAAAGGCGGCAGATCGGGATCGGGAAAGTATCGGTAATCGTCTTCCTGTTCTTTTACCCGCTGGGTAAACGTGATCTCGCGCTGGTCGTCCCAACCGACCGTTTCCTGGATCACCTTCTTGCCCTGTCTCAGGAGCTCGCTCTGGCGCTGGATCTCGTAAGCGACGCCGCGCTCCAGGGCGCGGAAGCTGTTCAAGTTCTTGATCTCGACCCGCGTGCCCAGTTCCTGCGTCCCTTTGGGTCGCACGGAAACGTTCGGTTCGATTCGCATGACGCCTTTCTGGAGGTCGCCGGAGTTGACGCCCAGGTAGCGCAGCAGCGAACGCAGGGCGGTCGCGTAAGCCCGGACGTCCTCGGCCGAGTGCAGATCGGGCTCGGTGACGATCTCGAGCAGAGGCACTCCAGCACGGTTGAGATCGACCAGGGAATAACTGCCTTCCTCCCGGTTGATATGGGTCAGTTTGCCGGTATCCTCTTCAAGATGCACGCGCCGGATTCGGATTTCCCGCTCCCCGGCGGAGGTGAGGATGGTCAGATGGCCGTTGCGGGCCAGGGGGTGCTCGTACTGTGAGATCTGGTATCCCTTCGGCAGATCCGGATAAAAATAGTTCTTCCGGGCAAAGATGCTTACGAGGTTTATCTCGCAGTCCAGCGCGATCGCCACGCGCAGCGCATATTCCACCGCCCGTTCATTGACGACCGGCAGGACGCCTGGCATCCCGGAACAGATCGGGCATACGGCAACGTTGGGCTCTGCCTGGGTGGAATCTACCACCGGGCAGGCACAAAACATTTTTGATTTCGTCTCCAGTTCAGCATGGACTTCCAGGCCGATAACGGGTTCAAACTCCATGAGCAACCGGGCCTGTTATCCATAACGGCGCGTGAAATGTTCCATGCGCTGCAGGGCTTCTTCTATCTTTTCGTAAGCGGTGGCGTACGAGCAGCGGACGTAGCCCTCTCCTCCGGCTCCAAAGGAGGAGCCGGGAACCACCGCCACCCGCTCCTCTTCCAACAATTTCTGGGCGAAAGTTTCGTCATCCATGCCTGTAACGGCGATATTTGGAAAGGCATAAAAAGCGCCATGCGGCTCAAAGGTTGGCAGCCCCAGGTGGTTCAGGCCGGGGACGATCAGCCTGCGCCGCCGGTCATATTCTGCCCGCATTTCGGCTACGTAGGGATGCCCGTTCCTGAGCGCCTCTAAAGCCGCCATCTGGGCAATGGTCGGCGCGGACATAATGGTATATTGGTGGATCCGCACGAGACCTTTAATCAGGCTGGAAGGGCCGGCGGCAAACCCGATGCGCCAGCCAGTCATGGCGTAGTTCTTCGAAAACCCACCCAGCAGGATGGTCCGCTCCCACATCCCGGGCAGTGCCGGGAAGCAGACGTGGGAGACTTCATACACCAGCTGGTCATAGAGTTCGTCTGAGACCACGATCAAGTCATATTTTTCGGCAATCCGGGCCACCTCCAGCAGAGTCTCTCTGGATGCAACCGCCCCTGTCGGATTGTTCGGATAGGCAATCAGGATCGCTTTCGTGCGGGGAGTAATCGCTGCCTCGAGCTTCACCGGCGAAACCTGGAAGTCGTGCTCGACCGAAGTGGGCAGCTCTACCGGCACGCCGCCTGCCAGGAGGACCTCCGCCTGGTAGGAGACGAAGCAGGGGGTCGGAATAATGACTTCGTCTCCCGGGTTAAGGAGAGCGGTCATCGCAAGGTAGAGTGCTTCAGAAACGCCAACCGTGATGATGATTTCGCTGATCGGGTCATAAGTCACTTCGTAAAGGCCATACAGGTGGCTGGCAAGCGCCTGGCGCAGCTCGATCAGCCCGGCGTTGGAAGTGTAATGTGTAGCGCCATCCTCAAGGGCAGTAATTCCTGCTTCGACGACCGGGCCAGGCGTGACAAAATCGGGTTCACCAATCCCTAACGAGATCACATCATCCATTGTGGCGACGATATCAAAGAATTTGCGGATGCCGGATGGTTTCAGGTCGACCACCCGCTTGGCGAGGTAGCGTTGATCCACGTTATCTCCTATCGTGACTTGCATATGGTTGCCGGTTACGCCCTGTTAGAGTCCATTTCCTGCCTGTTGTGAGGGACCTTCAGTCTGGTCTCCCAGACCGACCGGTGTGATCTGCCAACGGTCGCTGTGCTCCTCGTAGCATAACTCGAAAATCTGATCCTGCACGGTACGCACCCGAAAGCAGCGAGCAGCGGGAGTGCGCCAGCGGCGCTGGACGGCCTCGATTTCCAGCCGCTGGCCTTGCCAGTACAGCGCCGTGGGGCGCTCGGCATATTCAGATCCGGAGTGGCATTCCACGAGTTCTGCCATTACTTACAGGGTGACAACCGTGTGATCGCCGGCGTTGATGATCCCCGCGCGTCTCCTTATCTGCGCTTTGCGCCCGATCAAGGAGCTCTCCAGGATCACATCCGTCACTTGAGCCTCGTCTTCCAGGATTGAATCGCTCAAGATGCTTCGCCGGATGCAGGCCCCGGACCCGATGGATACGTACGGGCCAATCACCGCGTTCTCGATTTCTGCGGTTGGATGGATGAACACAGGGGGGATCAAGACCACATCTTTTCGCTTGAGCGCTTCGACGCTGTTATTGTGCCCGTTGTCCAGCAGGTAGCGGTTGGTTTCCAGCAGGGCTTCCGGTGTGCCGGCATCCAACCAGACGTCGACTTTCTGGGTTCGCATCTTCAGGCCGCGCTCGAGCATGATGTTGACTGCGTCTGCCAGGAAATATTCGCCCTTGATCTGCGTACCGCGCTCCATCTGTTCTTCGATCGCCGAGATCAGGCTCTCGGCGCTCTTGAAGTAGTAGAAACCCACCACTGCCAGGTTGTTGTCCATGTCGGCAGGTTTTTCTATCAAGCGGGTGACCCAACCCTGTTGATCCACTACGGCGACGCCAAAGCGCCGGGGATCCGGCACCGGCTTCACCCATACGACTGCCTCGGCCGCCTCATCCGCCAGGAAAGAGAGATCCGTCTCCAGCAGCGTGTCCGCGAAAACGACCATCATCGGCCCGCTAAGATCGTCTTTCGCCAGGTAGATCGCGTGCGACTGGCCGCGCGGGTCATCTTGCACGACGAAACGTGACTTGATCTGCGGGTACTCGCTCTGTAAGTGTTCTTCGATCTGTTCTCCGAGATAGCCGACAATGCTGATCAGCTCGATGTTTTCGATGCTTGGCAGGCTGGCAAGCGTGTCCAGAACGTGGTCGAGCACAGGTTTTCCAGCGACACTGAGCAGCTGTTTAGGCTTGCTCCAGGTATGAGGTCGCAAGCGGGTGCCCAACCCGGCCATCGGTATCACCACTTGAATTTTATTTAACATAGGATGGTCAGTATACCCTTCAAAAAAAGTCTGGTGATCTGAGAATCTCCTCTGGACAACGAAGATTCCAGAGTAATTCGTATTCCAGAATAAGGAATTTGAATGTACAATATAACTTGTCGTAACCTGATGTTCGAGTACCCTCCTTTATTGAACATTTCTAATTATACCCTCTCTGTACTTTTCGGGTCTTTGGGAATCGCCGTGGAAAAAGGGATATGTGGGGGTT
>DASWHG010000305.1:0-6648 GCA_036393315.1 Anaerolineales bacterium
CTGGCAATCTCGATGGCCTCGCCGATATGGTCGAAATGGCCGTGGCTGAGCAGGATGTAATCCGCCTCTACATCTGCGGCGCTCATGCTGGCCGCCGGGTTCTCGCTGAAGTAGGGATCGACGACGATTTTCATCCCGGCGATTTCCAAGCCGAGGGTTGCATGGCCGTACCAGGTAAATTTCGTGCTCATCTGGACCTCCTTAACTTTATCCATTCTTACACTCGATCTATAATTCGCGCGGTTCAATCAGCAAGCGGATCCCATCGATGATCTGGCGCATCCGCCTTTTTGATACCGAACCGATATATTCGTCTAGCTGGCTCTTATCGACCGTGAAGATTTGCGAAACCAGAACCACGCTCTGTTTGGGTAGATTGCCCTCATCTAAATCCAGCAGTACATTCCCAAGTGACTCAGCTCGCTTTAGATTGGAGGATAATGCGCAGACCAGGACAGTGTTGATACGGCTTTGGTTAAATACGTTGTTCTGAACGACGACATGTGGATGACGATAGCCAGGCTCCGAGCCGGAAGGCTCTTCCAGCTCGATCCAGAAGATGTCACCCTGGTTAATCACCATTCATTCTCAATAATGCGACGATGAGTGCGACGGGACTGGCGAAGACGCCTCTCCTCGTTTGAATCAGGAGCATCCGGATAGGCGGCGTTGATTTTTTCGATCATTGCGCGGTTCTTGCGCCGTTCGAGGAATTCTTCAACTGCCAGTACAAATACCCGGCTTCGCGAAGTGTTCATCTCCCGGGCGAGTGCATCCACCTGCTCGAATATTTTCTCAGGAACAGACAATGCCGTCTTTACATTTGCCATAAGTCATACCATTCTTATTCTTTGGAGTATAACACTGGAACATACTTGAGTCAATACGCCAGCGCCGTCCGATTCCAGAAAAACACTACCGGGGAGGAATAAAAGTGGCCCCACTGAACCTCCTGCGCCGCAGTCGATATGGGATGAGCAGTAAAAATCCGAGAGCGATGACCGCCTCTCCCACGATCACGCCGCGCATCTGCCAGTGACCAAAGTATGGGATTTCCGGTAGAAGCTGGCTTCCAAAACCGAATACGTCCGCCATCCCGGAAACTGCCGCGATGACGTAGCCGGTGCTCACCAGGCGCAGCCCGATGTCGGCCTGGATCGTTTTCGGGACGTTGTTCCACAGCCCGTTCATGCAAATGTAGCCGCCGATACACATGGCAGCCAGGCCGATCAGGAACACACCGATCTGGACCAGGCCGATGATGGTACTGCGGTCCAATCCGAACAGTCCGGGTACGGCGCCGATGAGGAACAGGATGAAACCGAGGAAGGTGAGGATCAGTCCGACGCGGACGCGGAATCGCCCGTTAGCAGGACGAGGAATTGTTTTCGTCATGCGGTCTCTGGCAGCGTTCGCCGAAGCAAGGAAATCCAATTCTCTCCCAGGACAGCGGCGATGTCTTCTTCAGTATACCCCTTTTCAGCCAGGAGGAAGCCTAATTTTTGTAAATCCGCGACCGTGTCCACCTCGGCTGGAACGGCCTGCACCCCGAACCCCCCGTCGAAGTCGGAGCCGAGGCCGGTGTGCCGGGCGTCTCCCGCCATCTGGCAGATGGTATCGATCTGGGCGACCACGTGCTGGAGGCTGACCCCCTCACGCCCGTCTCTGGGCGTCCAACCCCAGACGAGAAAGCGGTTGTACGGCACGACTCCGATGATGCCATCCCGCTCCACCAGGCTTTGGATCAGCCGGTCGGAGAGGAAGCGGTTGCTGTCGACGCCCTTCAAGAGCGCAGCCGCGTTTGAATGGGTTGCCACGACTTCTCCCGGGTACGCGTCCAGGGCCTGGAAGGCGGCCTGCTCGTCCATGTGGCTGATATCCAGGGTGAACCCGAAACTGGCCATCGCTTCCAGCAAAGCGTAACCCTCCTCCGTAAGCGGCCCGGGTTCGCGCGTCCCACCGCAGAAGCGCGTACCTGCCCAGGCCGGCCCGATCAGGCGCACGCTGCGGGCCCACCAGTCTTCCAGCTCGCCGGGGGTGCGCACGCCCTCGGCGCCCTCCATCAGCACCACCAGGCCGACCGGGTGTTCTTCCACTTTTGTCTGCGCCCAATGATCCAGCACCGATTGCAAATCGCCGCTGGTCTGGATGATCTGGAACTTGTCGGGGTGGTCGTCTGCCAGGCGGTGGTAGGCATCGAGCTGAGTTTGGTACAGGGAATGCGCCTGAGCGCTGGTCCGGTAGACCTGGCGATCCCAGTCGCCGAGCCTGCGGCGGATCGGGGCTGCAAACAGGGTGGCAAAAACCAGGGCCACCCGGCCGCGCTGGTAATCCGGCCATCCCAACAGGGTATCTCCATTGTAGAGTGGGATCTCGCTGCCCTGCTCCAGGCGGCGCGTCTCGGCGGCGGAGCGGGTGTAGTCCCGTCCGAACGACACGATATTCCAGGCGAGGTCCTGGTGAGCGTCTACGATGAGCATCGGATCATCAGCCTGCCTCTCCCGGGTGGGCGGGAGTCCCCGGTCCCACTAACCGGGAAGCGATCTGCCGGTCGAGCTTTCCCATCGGGTAAGCCGGGAGTTCTGCCGGAGCGGCCCAGCGCAGCGCGCCGTGCACCCGAGGCTGCGGTTCGCCTTTCTTGAGGGTGCAGTGAAAGGCATGCAAGGTGACGCGGAAGTGGGTGTAGGCGTGGCGGTAGACCCCGAGCTGCCCGTGAACGCCGATCTCTACCCCCAGCTCCTCGCGGATTTCCCGCTGCAGGCAGGTCGCCAGGTCCTCTCCCGGCTCGAGCTTCCCGCCGGGGAATTCCCACAACCCCCCCAGCAGGCCCTCCTGCGGGCGTTGGGCGATGAGCACGTGACCGTTTTGGTGGATGACGGCAGCCGTGACGATGTGGTGGGGAACTTCAGGCTTCGGCTCCGTGACCGGCCTCTCTTCCTGCACGCCCAACGCATAAGCGGCGCACATTTCAACGAGCGGGCAGTGCGGGCAGTCCGGGCTGCGCGGGGTGCAAACCGTGGCACCCAGATCCATCAAGGCCTGGTTGTACTCGCCGGCCATCCCCGATGGCATGTGTTTTATTGCCAGCTCCCACAGCTGCCGCTCCCCTTCGGTCGAGCGGGCCGGCAAGCGCAAGTCGAAAACCCGGGCGAGCACCCGGCGGATGTTGCCATCCAGGGTCGCCTCATCCTGGCCGAAAGCGATCGAGGCGATAGCAGCCGCCGTGTAACGCCCGATGCCCGGCAGCCGCAGCAGGGCTTTCGGATCCCGCGGCAGGATGCCTCCATGCTCGGCGACCACGATCTGCGCCGCCCGGTGCAGATTTCGGGCCCGGCTGTAATACCCCAGGCCCTCCCAGGTGGCCAAAACCTGCTGTTGGGAGGCCGCGGCCAGGGACTCGAGGGTCGGGAAGCGCTCCATCCAGCGCTCGAAGTAGGGGAGCACCGTTTCCACGCGGGTCTGCTGGAGCATGATTTCGGAAACCCAGACGGCGTAAGGATCGGGGTGGCAGCGCCAGGATAGGCTGCGCCAGGGTAGGCGGCGGGCGCTGTGCGCGTACCAGTCGAGGAGACGGTTTGCCAGAGAAGCAGTCATGGCAATTCCAGAAAGCAAATAACAGGTTTCGGCGGTACAGCCACCCACCTGCAATTTGAGGCTTTCTATTACATTTGGAACCCTTTGCGGGCGGGGACGATTTTGTAGTTAAATTCCGTGACGAAATTCATCAATTGATCGGTAAGACCCGTCCACTCATCCGACTGCAGGACGCCTTCCAAGGACTTCTTGTCGGTTACCATCACCCCGGCGACAATCTGGGGCTGGTTCCCGTACATCGTGAACCAGGCGTCCGTAGGCTCCAACCCCAGGCGTTGGATCCCCGGAATGAACTCTCTCACGACAAACTCGAAATATTCCTGTTCGCGGCCCGGTAATATGTCCCACGACATCAGCAACTTGACGGCCACCGGCATGCTCCTGCTGCTCCTAGCGCTTATAATCCAGCACCACGACCCGGGTCTCACTCGGGATGGTGCTGCGAGTAACTTTCAGGGAGGGCTCAGGGGGGGTCTCTCCCAAGCCCATCTCTTTCAAGAACTTGCTTACGGGCGCCAGCTTGAGGGAGCTGCCGCGAAGCGTGTAATGCATAGGAATGACGATCCTGGGTTCGAGCAGGCTTACCATCTCAGCCGCTTTGGCGGCGTTCAACCCGCCGCCTCCGCCGACCGGGACCAGGGCTATGTTCACTTCTCCCAGAGCCTCGACCTCTGCCTGGGTGGGCACGCGGCCAAGGTCCCCCAGGTGAGCGACCGTCACGCCATCAAAGTCGAACACATACAAGGTATTCCGGACATCATCCGAATTGCGTTTTCCCCGCCCATTCGTCTGTATTCCGGTAATGAAGACTCCACCAACCTCGTACTCACCCGGGCCGGTGACCAAATAACTCCTGCCTTTGACTGCCGAGATAAAATTATGGCCGGGCGCATCGTGGCTGACCGTGACGATATCTCCTTTAATTTTCAGCGGCTCTAAACCTACGGACTTATGATCGTAAGGGTCGGTGACGATAGATGCCAGGCCCCGCTCACTCATCCTGAAGCAAGACAGGCCATGCCAGGTTATTTCCATTCGACCTCCAAGAATTGTTCGTTCCACGATTATACATCATAGCTACTCATAAAGGCAAAGAGGATGAAAGTGAGCATGTAGGCTCTTCGGGAATTTCCGTGGCAATGGGTCAGATGTGGGGGTGTTGGGCGGGCGGAGCCCGCTCAACACCCCCACATTTCCACTCCACCACGGCAAATCCTAAAGAGCCAGCATGTATAATGCTGGCATGAACCATGCAGGCATGAACCCGGCAGCAGTTCCCAGCCTGAAACCGAAGCTGAATGCAGGGGGGCGGGTGACGCAGGCCGGAGAGGCTGCCTGGCGTTTCGATATCCCCGCCGGACCTGCCGGCAGATACCGCTTGGCGCAGCTCGACGATTACGACCGCCTGCCGCGCCGCGCCTTCCCCTGGGAGCCACCTTTGTCCTTATCCCTGCGCGCCCGGGCCTCGAGCAGGGACATCCAGGGAACCTGGGGATTCGGACTGTGGAACGACCCATTCAGCATGGCGGTAGCCCGCGGCGTCGATGTGCGCCTGCCGGCGATGCCGAACGCGGCCTGGTTCTTCTTCGCCTCCCCGCCGAACTACCTCTCGCTGCGAGACGACCTGCCTGCCCAGGGGTTCCTGGCGATGACATTCAGGTCGGCGCGCCTGCCCCTGCCTGTGCTGGCTTTGGGCGCGCCGGTCTTGCCGTTCTTCTTCTGGCCGCCAGCCCTGCGGCTGTTCCGGCGGTTAGGCCGGCGCTTCGTCCGGCAGGAGAGCGTAGCTTTAACCGTGGACCCAACCGCCTGGCATTCCTATTCTCTCGAATGGCGTGATAATGGAGTCGATTTCCGGGTCGATGACCAGCACGTGCTGCAGAGCGCAGAAGTCCCTCACGGGCCGTTAGGTCTCGTGCTATGGGTAGACAACCAGTATGCAGCCTTATCCCCGGATGGCCGGTTGGGCTTTGGGACGCTCCCAAACGATACGGCCGAATGGCTCGAAGTCGAGGAACTATCCCTTGGAAGGGGAGGATGAACGCCGGGTGGATGGCTCCAGGCAACCGATGGGAGAGTGAAGAGACGTCGAGTCTACTATTATGTGAAGCGATTTTGGCGGCACTCTGCTTGACAACGGCGCCCCGCGCGGGTAAAATACTCGCTGCGTGGGAAACCGTTTCGGCCGAGATAGCTCAGTTGGTAGAGCACGCGACTGAAAATCGCGGTGTCGCCAGTTCGATTCTGGCTCTCGGCACCTTCTCGGCCTGGCGGGTAGGCCAGTTATGCGGGTGTAGTTCAGTGGTAGAACGTCTCCTTGCCAAGGAGAAGGTCGTGGGTTCGAGTCCCATCGCCCGCTCAGGATTTGCAGAGGGTTGAGATCAGATTGCTGATAGGAGCATATCCGTCAGCAATCTTTCATCATAAACCTGAAATAAGGAAATAAAAAAGGCGACGTGGCCAAGTGGTAAGGCAAGGGTCTGCAAAACCCTGATCACGGGTTCAAATCCCGTCGTCGCCTCTTTTCTTGACCGCCCCGGCAAATGATTCTGCATCTTCGGGGCGGTTGCTTTATCCGGACCGGAGTCGAGTGCAGAGGGAATGACCAGGATGCCTGTGTATTTTCTGGGTGTGGATATCGGCAGTACGAAGACCCACGGTCTGGTATGCGATGAACTGGGCCGGGTTCTTGGCTTTGGGGAAAGCGGCCCAGGGAACCATGAGGTGGTGGGTTATGCCGGCCTGTCGAATGCCTTGCGAACGGCTGCCGGCCAGGCGCTCGCCTCGGCCGGGATCGCCAAAGAGCAGGTTGCCGGGGCCGGCTTCGGGGTCTCGGGCTACGATTGGCCCTCGGAGCGAAAACTAACCCTGGAGGCGATAGCCTCCCTTGGACTCTCATGCCCGGTCGATGCCGTGAACGATGCGATCCTGGGGCTGTTGGCCGGGTCGGCAGAGGGCTGGGGGATCGCGGTGGTATCGGGTTCCGGCTGCAACTGCCGGGGATGGGACCGCGAGCACCGTCGAGAGGGCCAGGTGACCGGCCACGGGCTGATGATG
>DASWHG010000306.1:0-19617 GCA_036393315.1 Anaerolineales bacterium
TTTTGCAGCCCAGATCAGGCCTTACTTGCCTGCATTGACGGCGCGCCTCGGAGGGGATTTACCGGCGGCATTAGGGATAAAAATCAACGAGCTGATCGCCCTGGGGGAATTGTGGCGGTTGTTCACCCCGATGCTACTGCATGGTTCGCTGCTGCACATCGGCTTCAATATGTACGCCCTGTTCATTTTCGGGCCCGGACTGGAACGTCACTTTGGCCACGCGCGCTTCCTGGCCCTGTACATCCTGAGCGGTTTTGCGGGCAACGTCGCCTCGCTGATGTTCTCCACCGCGCCGTCCCTCGGATCGTCCACGGCGATCTTTGGACTGTTAGGCGCGCAGGGCGTTTTCCTGTACCAGAACCGGGAGCTGTTCGGGGGATCCGCCCGCCGGGCCCTGAATAACATCATCTCGATAGCCGTGATCAACCTGATCATCGGCCTCTCGCCCGGCATCGACAACTGGGGCCACTTGGGAGGTTTGGTCGGGGGGACCCTGTTCGCCTGGTTTGCAGGCCCGCTCCTCAGCCTGGAAGGGTTCCAACCACAGATAAGCGTGGTGGATAGGCGGGAGGACCGGGACGTCCTGCTGGCGGGTGCGCTGGTCGGGCTGGTTTTCGCGCTGCTTGCCGCCGGGACGCTCTACCTGCGGGGCGGTTAATACAGAGACGTCAAGTGAAATTCGGCTGGCGCTTTTCCAGAAAAGCCCGCACGCCCTCTTTGTAATCCGCGCCGCGGCCAGCAACTTCCTGGATGTGAGCTTCATAATCCAGGACCTGCTCCAGGTTCCCCAGCACGGCCTTGTTGAAATCGCGCTTCGCAAGGCCCATGGCATGGACCGGGCCACGAGCCAGCTCGGCAGCCCATTGGCGGGCCTGTCCAGGCAGCTGCTCGTGCGGTGCGAGCCGGTTGACCAGTCCCCATTCCAGGGCCTGTTGGGCGCCGATCGGGGCATTGGTGTAAGCATATTCGGTCGCTCGGCCCAGGCCGATGAGGGCCGGCAGCAGCATGGAGACGCCAGAATCCGGCCCGAGCCCGATCCCCAGGAAACCGACCACGAAGCGAGCCTGGTCCGAAGCGATGCGCAGGTCGCAGGCCAGGGCCATCCCCAACGCCGCGCCTGCAACCGTGCCATTGATCCCCGCGATCACCGGTTTCTCCAACCTGCGGATCTGCAGGATGAGGGGATTGAAGGTCTGCTGCAGGTGCAGGCGGAAGGACTCCTCCTGATCCTGGCGGACATCGTTCAAATCACGCCCGGTGCTGAAAAACTTGCCGGTCCCGGTGAGCAGCACTGTGCGGACCTGGGAATCGCGGCCGGCCTGTTTCAACGCACCCTGAATCGCAGCAACCATCTCTTCGTTGAAAGCATTCGCCTTTGGATGGTCCAAGGTGACGGTCAGAACGGCTTTGTTTAGTTCGGTACGCACTTTCTCTGAAACGGACATAAGACCTCCCTATGGGTTTTTGTCCCGAGTTTAGCACAATTCCAAGAGGGTACAAGGAGAAAATCAGCGACGAATGAAAAAACCCGGGAAATCCCGGGTTTATTCACGAAAAATATGAAAGCCAATCACTGGAGCGGCCAGTCGGGATAATCCAGGTCGTCGTCCTCGCCATCGCCCAGATCGTCTTCGTAACCCAACTCCAGCTCGACCTCTTCATCTGTCAGGCGCACCCACAGGATTAGTAAGTGGCCCTCCTCTGTTTCCAGATAGCGGGCTGCTACAATGGGCGCCTGCTGCTGCAGTCCCTCGGGCGTGCGGAACTCCAGGTGGATGGATTGGTGGTTGCGCCAGGCCCGGTGACATCGTTCGACCAACGCCGGGCCGTTGAAAGTGCGCAAGCGGGTAACGGCAATTTCGCCTAAGGTAGGACTTTCATTCAACCCTAGAACCCAACTGTCGTTCACCGCTTCGAAGGTGGGAGGTGGTCCTTCTATGATTGTTATCTTGTCTTCCATAGCGTATTATCCATATACACCTGCACGAGGAGAAAATACTCCGATGCGTGGAATCATACCACGAAAAATCCGATTGGAAAGAGCTGCGCCAGGGAGGCCTCTCTATTCTTACAAAAAATTAATTTAGGCAGCGGCGGTTGGTATAATCAACCGGGAAAGGAGGGCCGATGCACAAACTGGTGATCCTGATCGAGACTGGGGAGGACGAGATCGACTTCGATGATGCCTGGCCTCAATTCCTGCACTTCGCCGAGCGCATGCCCGGCCTGGTCCGGGAAGCGACCAGCCGGGTCGAGCAGATCCTTTACGGCCGCTACCAACCCGTCTTGATGCACGAGCTGTTTTTCGACTCTTTCGCCGCCCTCCAGAAGGCAATGACCTCTCCGGAAGGCCGGGCAGCCGGGGAGCAGCTGCAAAAAATGACGGGTGGTCGCCTGACTTTGTTGCTGGCCGACCATAAAGAGGACGACCTTGATAACATCCGCAGCCACCAGAGGTCGGGTTCAGAAAATGAGTAGCCACGCGCTCGGTCCAGAAGATCTTTCCGTCTACATGCAGGCGCACCTGATCCCCGGGGAAATCCTTCAACTGAGCTCCCTGACGCCGACGGTGGAGGCCGCGGCCAGGGCGGTAGGCACTGAGGCGGAGCGGATCGTGAAGTCGATCCTGTTCCTGGTCGCCGGCCGCCCGGTCCTGGCTATCACGTGCGGCACGGACCGGGTAGAGACTCGGGCGTTGGCTGCCCGCTACGGGGTCGGCCGCAAAAGGGTCAAGCTGGCCGACGCCCAGACCGTGATGCAGGAGACTGGTTTCGAGGTCGGCGCCATGCCTCCTTTTGGACATCGCTACCCACTGCCCACGCTCCTGGATCCGCGGGTGCTGGCCCAACCGGAGGTGTACGCTGGCGGCGGTTCCGACAGCACCCTGGTGCGCTGCTCCCCGCGGGACATCCTGGAGGCGACCCAGGCTGAAGTGCTCGACCTGCTTGTCCCCTCGGAGCCGCAAAGCGAGGCTGAGGCCGGCTGACCCGGCGATCTTGATACACTCTACACCTCCATGCGCCTGTTCTTCACCTTCCTGCTAATCCTGGTCGTTCTCGCCGGGTTCCTGGCCTACCGCTGGTTCCAGACCGATGGCGCCGGCACCCGCTACGTCTTTGAATGGCTGCGGAACCCAGGGGCACACCCGGAATGGGCCGTCAAGGCCGGGGAGCGCTGCGGCGATGCCCCTTTCATCCTGCCCACCAACGGCCTTATCGGTTTCCTGTGGGGCGATTCCTTCCGGCCCGGCCACCGGCACCAGGGCCTGGATATCTTTGGGGGTGAGGTTGTAAACCTGACCCCGGTCGTGGCGGCTTACCCGGGCTACCTGACCCGGCAAGCCGATTGGAAATCAACCGTGATCATCCGAATCCCGGAAGACCCGCTGCAGACGGGGCGGCAGATCTGGACCTATTACACCCACATGGCGGACCCGGCGGGCAACTCCTTCATTTCCCCCGAATTCCCGCCCGGCACCCGCGAAGTTTTCGTCGAGGCCGGCACCCTGCTAGGGCACCAGGGCAACTATTCCGGCGACCCCGGCAACCCGGTTGGGACGCACCTGCATTTCTCGATCGTACTCGACGACGGGCAGGGGCAGTACCGCAACGAGTTGGAGATCGAGAACACGCTGGACCCATCTCCGTACCTGGGGCTGCCGGTGAATGCATACCAGAACCAGGGGCAAGTGCCCATCTGTCCATCTTCGGTGAACGTGGTTGAAGGCCAGGAGTGATTATGGATGCTTTTGCAGATAAGGTTGTTTTAATCACGGGCGCCGGGCGGGGCATCGGCCGGGCGATCGCGCTGGCCTTCGCGGCGCGAGGCGCCAGGGTAGCGGCAAACGACATCTCGCCGGTGAACCTGGACGAGACGGTCGCAAGCATCCGGGCGGAGGGCGGGCAGATCAAAGATTACCTCGCCGATATCGCCCAGAAAATGCCCGTCCAGACGATGATCGAGCAGGTCCGCGACGATTGGGGCCGGATCGACATCCTGGTCAACAACGCGGGCGTAGAGCCGCACGCGCCGCTCCTGGAGCTGGACGAGTGGGATTGGCGGCGTACCCTGGAGGTCAACCTGAGCGGGCCATTCTTCACAATGCAGTCGGTGGGACGCGTGATGCGGGACCAGGGCGGGGGCGTCATCGTGAACGTGGGTTCCATTGCCGGGCGCGCTCACGGGCTGAAGGACCGGTCGGCTTACGTGGCGAGCAAGATGGGCCTGATCGGCCTCACCCGCGAAGCGGCCCGAGAGCTGGCTGCCTACAACATCCGCGTCAATGTCGTGTGCCCGGGCGTGATCGAGACCGAGATGACCGCGCAGCTCCGCCAAAACCAGGCCATGGTGGATAGGTGGCTTGAGGATATCCCGCTGGGCCGGCTCGGCCAGCCGGAAGACGTGGCCGGGTTGGTGCTGTTCCTGTGCAGCGAGGATGCCGCTTACCTGAATGGGCAGGCTATCAACGTCGACGGAGGGAAGGTGATGAGCTAGTCCACGAGCACGGGCCAGTTGGCGCGCATTGATCTGTGCCAATCGCGCCTTGCCTGTAGCAAGCGGGACATAAAGCGGTTTCCGTGTATAATGATCCTGAACGGCCGGCCTGCTGGCGCAAAGATCGAGCAGGACCAGCCGGCCGATCTTTCGGACCGGCATTTCATCCTTACATCTTTCAATAATTGACCAGGAGTTACCCATGGCCTCCTACACAACGATCCTTACCGAGACCCGCGGGCGCGTCGGGCTGGTCCGGCTTAACCGGCCGAAAGCGCTCAACGCGCTCAACAGCGTTCTGGTCGCCGAGCTGATGTCTGCTTTGAGAGCCTTTGACGCCGATGAAGGCACCGGCGCAATGGTGATCACCGGCGACGAACGAGCTTTTGCCGCTGGCGCAGATATCAAAGAGATGGCCGAAGCCTCGGCGGTCGAGATGCTCCAGCGAGACCAGATCTCTTCCTTCGACGAAATCCTGAGAATCAATAAGCCGGTGATCGGGGCCGTTTCCGGCTGGTGCCTGGGTGGAGGCAACGAGCTGGCCATGTCCTGCGATATGATCGTTGCCTCCGAGACGGCCCGCTTCGGGCAGCCGGAGATCAACCTGGGGGTCATGCCGGGCGCAGGGGGCACACAGCGCCTGACGCGGGCAGTTGGGAAGGCCATTGCCATGGAAATGGTGCTCAACAACCGCACGCTGACGGCCGAAGAAGCACTGCATTACGGGTTGGTCAACCGGGTGGTCCCTACCGAGCGCTACCTGGAAGAAGCTCTGCAGCTGGCGGCCGAGATCGCTGCCCGGGCCCCGCTGGCGGTTCGCCTGGCCAAAGAAGCGGTGAATCACGCTTTTGAGTCATTCTTGAACGACGGCCTGGCCGCAGAGCGCCGCGCCTTTTACTTCCTGTTTGCCAGCGCTGACCAGAAAGAGGGGATGCAGGCTTTTGTTGAGAAACGCCCGGCGGAATGGAGAGGCCTTTAGGGACTCATGCTGAGCTTCCGGGAGATTACCGTAGCACTCCGCCGGCTGGAGATCGGGCGTTCCCAGCCGGTCATCGCGCACGCTTCGCTCTCCGCTTTTGGCCGGGTTCAGGGCGGCGCACAAACGATGGTCGGCGCTCTGTTGGCAGCCTTCGATACCGTGGTCATGCCCGTTTTTACTTACAGCACGATGGTCATCCCCGAGGTGGGGCCCTCCAATAACGGGCTGGATTACGGCAAAGCACAGTACAGCAACCGCATGGCGGTCATCTTCGATCCGGAGATGCCAGCCGACCGGCTCATGGGGATCGTCCCGGAGACGCTGCGCCGACACCCGGGAGCGTACCGCTCGCTGCACCCCATTCTTTCCTTCGCCGGGGTCAACGCCCACCCGATTCTGGAGACGCAGACGTACGCCGAACCCCTTGCGCTGATCGGCGCGCTGGCCGAATCGCAGGGATGGGTTTTGATGCTGGGGGTGAACCACACCACCAACACGAGCATCCACTACGCAGAGCGGCTGGCGGGGCGTAAGCATTTTACCCGCTGGGCGCTCACACAACACGGGATCCGGGAGTGCCCGGGGTTCCCGAGCTGCTCAGAAGGCTTCCAGGCGCTGGCCCCCAAACTCGAAAACTTGACCCGCAGGGTGCGAATCGGGAAGGCAGAGGTGCAGGCCTTGCCTCTGCCCGAGATGGTCGCCCTTGTGTGTGAATGGATCCAGGCCGACCCGCGAGCCCTGTTATGCTCGCGCGACTACTGCCAGCGCTGCCAGGCGGTCAGGTGGGAAATCGCAGAGCAGGGAAGCGGATCAGGATAAATCCCCCAGATGGACGGCTGCCGGAGCAGGGTCCGACGATAGTCAGGCTTCACTCGCCTCCTCCGGCTTGGATGGATTTTCCCCTTCCGGAGCAGATCCATCAGCCTGGACCGGCGTGACGCCTATGTCGATCCGTTCTTCCATCCGGACCTGGCCGCGCAGGAAGGCGCCTTCCTCGGTAGCAAAAGCAGCCGTTACCACGTTCCCCCAAACCCGCCCGGTGCTGCGGATCTCCAGCTTTTCGGCGGTGATATCGCCGCGCACCGCTCCTGCCACAATCACAACGTTGGCGCGCAGCTGCTGGCAGGTCACCCGCCCGGTCTCGCCAACCACCAGCAGGCCGCGCAGGGTGATATCCCCCTCGAAGGTCCCTTCGATGCGCACACCGCCGCTCCCGCTCAGCAGCCCCTTCCAAACGATTCCGGTGCTGAGGACGGAAGTGACCCGCTCGGAGGGTGTGGCGGTGCTCGAAGTCGGCTGGGTTTCGCTGCTTCTCCGAAACATCGTACCTATTCCACCGGTTCGGTCAGGCCGAGGATATTGTAGCCCGAGTCGACGTACAGGACTTCCCCGGTCGTCTTGGCAGCCAGGTCGGAGCACAGGAACACGGCTGCACCGCCGACGTCTTCGATGGTTACATTCTGTCTCAGCGGGGCGATCTCGGCGAACTGCCGGTACATCGTCTTGAAGCCGGAAACGCCCGCTGCGGCCAGGGTGCGGATTGGACCGGCGGAGATCGCGTTCACGCGCACCATCTGGCGGCCAAAGTCATAGGCCAGGTAGCGGACGGAGGCTTCCAGGGCGGCCTTGGCGACACCCATCACGTTGTAGTGCGGGGATACTTTCTCAGCGCCGTAATAGGTCAGGGTGAGCAGCGCGCCGCCGGGGCGCAGCAGCGGCTGGAAGGCTTTCGCCAGGGCGGTGAAGGAATAAACGCTGATATCCATGGCCAGGTGAAACCCGGCCCGGCTGGTGTTGTAATAGGGCCCGGTCAGCTCGTCCCGGTTGGCAAAAGCGATGGCGTGCACCAGGATATCCACCTGGCCGAACCTTTCGGCTGCCCGGTCTGCCACCTGCTGGATCTGTTCATCTTGCGTGACGTCGCAAGGCTCAACGAACATGCAGCCGATCGAATCGGCTAACGGGACGGCCCGGCGTTCGAGCGCCTCGCCCGCATAGCTGAGGCCCAACGTGGCGCCATGCTCGTGAAAAGCCTTGGTGATGCCCCAGGCGATGGACCGTTCGTTGGCAACACCGAAGACAAGCGCAGTCTTTCCTTTCAGCAATTCCATAACTCCTCCAAGGATAAAGTGCAAACCGCCGAAAGTGTTTTGAAGGGAACAGAGCCTTGAACGGCGGTATGCTCAAGCGATTGGCCGTTCAACTCCTTGTTTATATCATATTACTCTCGGCCAATCGCTCAGGTTACGTTACCGGTCGAGCGAGGAAGCGCCAGGCGATGCTCCTCCAGGGTTCTGGCACAGTGTTTAAACCCACGCGCGGCCCAATGGTGACGCGCTCCTCGGGAATCGGATCGCCTGCTTCCACAAACAGCGGAGTGCCGGGGGCGGACAGGTCCAATCCGTTGAATCTGCCGTCGATGGCCAGCGACTGGCAGATCTTGGCCGGGCCATCCGTCCATTTCGCAGGCGGTTGGCCGTTCCGCCTGGCGGCGATGATACTCAAGCCCTTCGTAGGTTGGATGGCGCGGATGAGCACTGCGGCCGGAAAACCTTCCGCTTCGGTGACAAAATTCAGCATCCAGTGTATGCCATAGGTGAAATACACGTAGGCCCGTCCGGGTGGGCCGTACATGACCTGCGTGCGGGGCGTCCGGCCGGCGCGGGCGTGGCAGCCCAGGTCCTCTTCTCCAATGTAGGCTTCTGTTTCGACAATCGTCCCCGCGATCTGCACCTCCCCCTCTAGCCTTACCAACTGCATCCCCAGTAGATCCCTGGCAACCTGCAGCGTGGGCCGGGCATAGAAGGACTGGGGCAGCCGGTCAGGCAGCGGACCTGGCAATGGAGTAGAATTAGACATGGCGATATTGTACAATGGGATTGGCGAAAAGAGATGAAATTCGGAGGTGATTATGAACCTGCGTTCCGAAACCGGATTGACTTTTGACGACGTTTTATTGGTGCCTAAACGCTCTTCCCTGCGCAGCCGCTCCGAGGTGGATCCCTCCACCCGGCTGGTGCGCGGCATCCGGATGGCCATCCCCATTATCAGCGCCAACATGGACACGGTGACGGAATCCGAAATGGCAATCGCAATGGCCCAAATCGGGGGCATTGGGATCCTGCACCGCTTCATGCCGGTCGAGCGACAGGCCGAGATGGTCCGCCGGGTCAAGCGGGCCGAGAGTTTCGTGGTCGAGAACCCCATTACCATCCCGCCGGAGACCACACTGGCGGAAGCGCGGGCTAAGATGGCTGAGACGCGCATCGGCGGCCTGGTGGTGGTCGATGACGGTGGGCGTTTGTTGGGGATGCTGACCGCCCGAGACCTGCTGCTTGCCCAGGACGGTTCGGCGACCGTGGACACGGTCATGACGCCGCGGGAACGACTGGTCGTCGCGCCGGCCGACGAACCGCTGGCCTCAGCCCGTCTGACCCTGCACGCGCACCGCATCGAAAAACTGCCCATGGTGGATGCAGATGACCGGGTGGTCGGCTTGATCACAGCCCAGGACATTATCAAGATGCAGGAGCACCCCAAAGCGACCAAGGACGAAAAGGGCCGGCTGCGGGTCGGGGTGGCAATCGGCATCCACCCGGAGGAGGACCTGCAGCGCGCCAAAGCCTGTGTGAAGGAAGGCGCCGACGTCGTGGTTGTGGACGTGGCCCATGGCCACATGGACCCGGTCCTGGAGATGATCGGCCATTTGAAGCGCGAGTTCCCGCGAGTGCCGGTGATCGCCGGCAACGTTGCCACCGGCGCTGGGGTGGCCGATCTGTGCGAGGCCGGCGCGGACGCGGTCAAGGTTGGCGTTGGCTCAGGTTCGATCTGCATCACTCGGGTGGTGACCGGGTTTGGCGTTCCGCAGCTGACGGCAGTGGCCGAGTGTGCCGAAGCCGGCCGGGAAGCCGGGGTGCCAGTGATTGCAGATGGCGGCCTGCGCAACTCCGGCGACATCACCAAGTCGCTGGCCGCGGGCGCCAGCACGGTCATGCTGGGCAGCCTGCTGGCAGGCACCGATGAAAGCCCAGGGGCGGCCGTGATCCGCAACGGCCGCCGGTATAAGATCGTGCGCGGCATGGCCTCATTGACGGCCAACGTCGCCCGCAAGGAGGTCAGCCGTGAAGGGGAGGTGGATCCGGACGAGTGGGTCGAGGTTGTTCCGGAAGGGGTGGAAGCGGTCGTACCCTACCGGGGAAGCGTCGCCGACATTCTTCACCAGCTGGTCGGCGGGCTGCGCTCCGGGATGAGCTACGGCGGTGCCCGGACGATCGCCGAGCTGCAGGAAAATGCTGAATTCATCCGCATCACGCCTGCCGGGCGAGAGGAATCGGGCGTGCACGATGTGAGCGTGCTGTGACGTTTATCTCAGGGGAGGCGTGCTGGGCCGGTGCAGCGGCCGGGATGCGTCGCTCTTAAAGCGCGGGTCTCGCTCCAGCGTTAAGCGGATCCCTTCGGACAGGGAAACTCGCGGACGGTAGCCCAACTTCTCACGGGCCAGTGTCAAATCCGCGCGCATGCAGGAGACGCCGGGATTTGTACGGGGGTTGTATATTACCTCGGCGTTGCTGTTGGTGATCTTCATGACCAGGTCGACGAGCTCGCGCACGCTGGTTTCACTCCCGCTGCCTATGTTGATGATCGAGCGCTGCACACCGGAAGCCGTAGCCGCAGCGACCATCCCGTTCACGACGTCGTCAACGAAGACGTAATCGCGCGTCTGGCTGCCATCGCTGTGCACGACCAGGGTCCCGCTACGGACGGCTTGGCGTAAGAAGTTGGGGATCACCGGGGGATGGGAAGGAGGTAAATTCTGGCCCGGCCCGTAAGCGTTGAAGACACGCAGGCAAACGGTTTCAATACTCCACAGGTCACCAATCGTGCGCACGTAATGCTCGGCTGCCAGCTTCGAGACTGCATAAGGGGAGCGGGGGTTGGGAGGGGTCGACTCGAAGAGAGGCTGTTCCGCCTGGTCTCCGTAGACCGCTCCGGAGGAGACCAGTACCACCCGGCGCACACCAACGTCGCGCATGGCCTCCATCAGGCTGACCGTGCCGCCGACATTTACCGCGTTGTACTCGCGTGGGTAGAGGATCGACTCGGCCACCAGGACGCGTGCCGCCAGGTGATAGACGCAGTCCACCTCCTGGAGCAGCGTCCACAGCTTCGGCCGGTCGTTGACGTCGCCCCGGGTGAACAGCACGTCCGGAGAGAGCAAATTCGGATCGCCTGTGGAAAGGTCGTCCAGACCGCGCACCTGGTGGCCTTCTCGGGCCAAGCGATTTGCCAGAGCAGAGCCCAAGAATCCGGCTGCCCCCGTGATCAGGAAGTTCATAGGCTTGGGATTATAGCACGAGAACCCCTGAATTGACACAAGGGAGGGAAAGAAGTATCATCAGGCGCGTGAATTTTGGTCTCTGGTCTCGTCTTTTTTTAACGTTGCTTTGGGGGGTCCTGTTCCTGAATTTCAGCAGTCTTCCGCCCGGCGACCAGCTTGAGAAGGTGCGGTTCTTTTCCCGACCGCTGGAATTCGATTACGTTGCCTGGACCTTGAACGCGATTGGGGTGAAGTCCTCTCAGTATGCCCTCCGTGTAAGCAACTACCTTCCTGCTGAGGCACGCCGCCAGGTCGTGCTCGACTACCTGGACCTGGCGGCGCGCATCCGGACGGCCGAAGGCCATCTGTTCAATATCTATGGTAACCCGGAGATCCTCAACCCGGACCAGGCCTCCGCGCTGGTCAGGAAGCAGCTGGAGGGGCTGTACGCCCTGCGCGACCACACCGGTCCCCTGGCTGAGTCCATCTTGCAAGGCCAGATCAGCACCATCGTGGCCGAGTCCGGCCTCAGCCTGGGGGGGCAGTCTATCCCGCCCGTCCTTTATCACAGCACTCCCTTGCCGACCGCCCTGATCGTCTCTCCGAGGGAGGAGATACGCCAGGATGCCAACATCTCCCTTCTCCCGGAGCTGGCCGCAGATGAACGCAGCAAACTGGAGGCGCAGGTCGACCAGGCTTTGAACGTGTCCTCCCTGGTGGTGGATATCGGCGGGATCGGCGTCTATCCCACCATGGTCATGCAGACGAGCGACCTGAACTACCTGACGGAAGTGGTGGCGCACGAATGGATCCACAACTTCCTTACCCTGCGCCCGCTCGGGATCAACTACCTGACCAGCCCAGAACTGCGCACCATGAACGAGACGACTGCCTCGATCGCCGGAAAGGAGATCGGCCGCGCGACGATGGAAAGATACTATCCGGAGCTGGTACCGCCCCCACCGCCTACGCCTGCCCCACCGGCGGCGGAAACGCCGGAGCCGGAACCGCCAACTTTCGAGTTCAGGGTCGAGATGCGCATCACACGCGAGACGGTCGATGCATTGCTGGCTGAGGGCGAGGTCGAGGCGGCCGAAGCGTACATGGAGGAACGCCGCATCTTCCTGTGGGAAAACGGCTACCAGATTCGAAAACTGAACCAGGCATACTTCGCCTTCCACGGCGCTTACGCCGACGAGCCGGGTGGGGCGGCTGGCGAAGACCCCGTAGGCGAGGCGGTGCGCGCCCTGCGCGCCCAAAGCCCATCCCTGGCGGCCTTCATCAACCGCATGGCCTGGATCTCATCCTTCGAGCAACTGCAACAGGCCGTCATTGAAACTTCTTCTTAGGCTCGCCTATCGAGTGCTCCAGCTGCGCTGGTTCCTGACCCGCCCGGTCACACTGGGTGTGCGGCTGCTGCCTATCCGGGGCGACACCGTCCTGCTGGTGCGCCACAGCTACCAGAATGCCTGGTTCCTGCCGGGCGGCGGGGTAAAGCGCGGCGAGACCCTCGAACAGGCCATCCGGCGGGAAGCGGCCGAGGAATGCGGGGCGCAGTTAGAGCACCTGGAAATCCTGGGCGCTTTCACTCATTTCTACGAGTACAAGAACGACCACATCATCCTGTTCCTGTCGAGAGATTTCCGGCTGGCCGGCAAACCAGACTACGAAATCGAGAAAGTGGACTTTTTCCCCTTCGACCAGCTGCCTGAGGATATCTCACAGGGCAGCAGGCGGAGGATCGAGGAATATAAGCGAGGCGCCTTGCCTGCTCACGGTACCTGGTAGAGAAGGTAGCAGTTCATCCTGGCGCAGGCGTAAGCGAGCCCTTTCGCTGGTACAATTGGGGGTAATTTGTGTACGACCTGGAGAAAAATAATTATATGCTCAACAAGATACCACTGCTGCTCATGAGCCTGGCCTTTCTCCTGACCGCCTGCCAGGGCGCCACCCAGATCGCGCCCGACCCGACTGCGGGGGAAATCCCACCGGATACTTTACTGGCTCCCACCCGGACCAGCGCTCCGGCGGCCACCTCCACAGGCGGACCGGCCGGGGAAGCGGCTTGCACAGTAATCAGCCCTCAACCGACCGCCGGCCCGACCGAGCAGTCACTCTTCCCACCGGTGAGTGATGCCGATTGGGTCCGCGGTCCGGATTCGGCTGCCGTCACAATTACCGAATACAGCGATTTCCAGTGACCGGGCTGTGCAAGTCTTGCGCCCGTGCTGGCGCAACTCGAGGAAAGTCATCCTGAAGACGTCCGGATTGTCTTTCGCCACTTCCCCCTGCTCAGCATTCACGATAAGGCTGCCCTGGCGGTCCAGGCCGCCGAGGCTGCCGGCTCACAGGGTAAATTCTGGGAAATGCACGACCTGCTGTTCGAGACACAGCCTGAGTGGGCAGGCTTAACCGTGGAGGCGTTCGAAGACTGGCTGGTCGAGCAGGCAGAGGCTTTGCAGCTCGAGGTGGGCCGGTTCCAGACGGACCTGGCCAGCGAGGCGAACGCCGCGCTGGCTCAAAAAGCATGGGACGACGGCGTTGCCGCCAATCTTCCCGGTACGCCGTTCATCCTGATCAACGGCCGCTACTACGGTGGGCCGCAGGACCTGTGGAACCTGGGCGCCGTTGTCCAGCTGATCCAATTGGAGGAGCGCCAGTTCACTGCCTGCCCGCCGATGACGGTAGACCCGCTCAAGCAGTACGTCGCGACCCTGCACACCGAAAAAGGGGACATCGTGGTCGAGCTGTATGCAGACTCTGCGACGCTGGCTGTGAACAGCTTCATCTTCCTGGCCGAGAACGGCTGGTTTGACGGCATCACCTTCCACCGGGTGCTGCCCGGGTTCGTCGCCCAATCCGGAGACCCAACCGGCACCGGTTTCGGCGGGCCGGGGTATGCTTTTGAGAACGAAATATCCGAAGATCTCAAGTTCGACCGGGCCGGTGTGCTGGGGATGGCGAACGCTGGGCCGGATTCCAATGGGAGCCAGTTCTTCATCACGCTGGGACCAACCTCGCAGCTCGATGGGGGCTACACCATCTTCGGGCAAGTGATCTCCGGGATGGAGGTCGTCGAGAGCCTGACCCCGCGCAACCCGGAGGAGAACGCCAACCTGCCCCCGGGGGATAAAATCCTGGGTGTAACGATCGAAGTGAAGTAAATCTAATGATGGTTAGGAGTATTGAATGGAGCTGATCCAGTTTTTTATCGATTTCTTCCTGCATCTTGACGAACACTTGAGCGTCGTGATTCAGAACTACGGCACCTGGACCTACCTGCTTCTGTTCGCCATCATCTTCATGGAGACCGGGCTGGTCGTAACCCCCTTTCTACCGGGCGATTCGCTGCTATTCGCGGCCGGGACTTTTGCCGGGCTGGGTTCCCTGAATGTCACTTTGTTATTCTTTCTGCTGGCATCCGCGGCGATCATCGGCGACACAGTCAATTACTGGATCGGGCATTACATCGGGCCGCGCGCCTTCAGCGGGAACGTCCGTTTCCTGAAGAAAGAATACCTGGAGCGCACTCATGAGTTTTACGAAAGGCACGGGGGTAAAACCATTATCCTGGCGCGCTTCATCCCCATCATCCGTACCTTTGCACCCTTCGTTGCCGGGGTCGGCGCGATGACCTACCCGCGTTTCTTTGCCTACAACGTGGTCGGCGCAATCCTGTGGGTAGCGCTCTTCACCTTCGGCGGATATTTTTTCGGGAACCTGCCAGCCGTAAAAGAGAACTTTACGTTCGTCATCCTGGCAATCATCCTGATCTCGGTCTTGCCGGGCGTGGTTGAGTTCTTCAGAGAACGTGCCCGCGCCTCGCGTGAAGTGGAAGCATAAACAATTAAATCGCGTCGCTTCCCTGCAAGACAACCACGGCAACGGCATGCGTCCTTGTGTGGCTGAGGCTGACGGACCAGGCACCCAGGTGCAGGCTTTGGGCCAGGCTGACCGCCGCGCCGTGCAGGCACAAGGTTGGTTCGCGGGCCGGGCCGCGCAGGATTTCGATCTCCCGCCAGGTGACCGAGCCGATGCCGGTGCCAAGCGCTTTAGCAGCCGCCTCTTTAGCAGCGAAGCGCGCTGCCAGGGAAGCGGTATTCTGACCAACTTCGGCCAGCTCCTGCGCGGTAAAGACGCGCTCCAGAAAGCGCGTCCCGTGCCGCCGGAGGGCAGCCTCGAAGCGCTCGATCTCGACCATGTCGATGCCGGTGCGGAGGTGTGCCATTATAAATCGTTTAACCGGATTCCCCGCCCGGTGCGGGCGGCCCGGCGATCGCGACCGCCAGGCGCTGGGGATCCAAGTAGCGGCGAGCGGATTCGAGGACCTGCTCTCGGGTGATAGCCCGGATCGCATCCGGGTACTCCCGGTAGTAGTTGAGTCCCAGGTCGTACCGCTCCAGGTTGAGGATCGCGGCCGCCACGCCACTGTTTGACTCGAGCGAGAGGGGCAGCCGGCCGATAAAATTGGTCTGGACGTCGGCTAATTCATCTTCGTCAACAGGTTCAGCCACGAAACGCGCGATCTCGGCCCGGATCAGCTCGGCGGCGCGCTCCACATTGGCTGGATCGACCCCTGCGGTGACTGACCAGGGTCCTGGCCCAAGGCCCCCAGCCAGGCTGCTGTATGCGTAGTACGCCAGGCCGGCCTTCTCGCGGACGGCGTCGCCGATGCGGCCCATCATGCCGAACTGGCCGAGCACGCTGTTTCCAAGAGCGGCTGCCAGGTAGTCGGGAGCGCGCCGCTCCGGCCCCGCCGTACCCAAAACGAGGTCAGACTGGTACTTCCCGGGGATCTCCACCCGGCGTGTCAGCGGGTCTTCCGGCGGGGCGACGGGAGGCAGAACCGGAGGCTCCGGCTGCCCCGGGTTCTCCCAATCTCCCAGCACCTGGGCGACTTTCTCGATCGCCTGGTTTGGATCGACCGCTCCCACTACAGCGATCGCCATTCCGCGCGGGCCAAAGTGCATCCGGTGAAAGGCGACCAGGTCTTCCGTGGAGATGTTCTCGATCGTCTCCGGGAAGCCGTCTTCCGGGCGGGCGTATGGGTGCCCGGCGTAAACAATCTCGTCGAACATCAGCGAAGCCATCTCGCCCGTGTCCTGGGCGCGGATGGCCAGGCGGGTAAGGATTTGGGCGCGCAGGCGCTGGACCTGCTCCTCTGGAAAGGACGGTTGCCGGAGAGATTCGGCCAAGAGTTGTAACAGCAGATCGAGGTCCTCTGCCAGGGCCTTACCGCTGAATCCGCTGGTGTGCGTGCCGCCGCTAATCCCGAGGCTGGCGCCCGAGGACTCGAGCGCGTCGTAGATCTCCTGGAAGCTGCGCGCGTGCGTGCCCCGCATGAGGGCTGCTGCGGTAAAGTCGGCCAGACCCAGTTGTTCGTCCGGGTCGAATAAACCGCCGGTCGAAACAGAGCCCTGAACGATCACCGAAGGGCTGTTGTGGTTCGGGCGCGCCAGGACGACGATCCCGTTGGGGAGTTGCACGCGGGTGATGTCGTCCGCTCCGGGAAGGGAGCCTAAAGACGGAGACCCGGGCTGCAGGTCCGGGTTCTGCGCTCGCGCTCGAAAAGCGAATTCACTGCGAAACGGTGCTTTTTGAACCATTCGGTCAACCGATCCTTTCACCATCAGGCGACCTGCTCTGAATTTGAAGCAGAAGGCAGGTAAGTTCCGAGCACCCGGTTGCCCGGGCGCAGGTAAGCTCGAGCAATGCGCTGCACCTCGTCTGGGGTAACCGATTCCAGGCGATCCAGGTAGGTAAGAAACCAATCGTAGGTACCGAACATCTCCGAGTACCCCATCCAGAAGGCCTGGTTCGAGATGCTCTCGCTGCCGTAGGCAAAGAGCGCCCGGGCCTGCTTGACGGCCCGCTTCACCTCTGCTTCCGGCGGCGGAGCGTCCTGCAGCCGCTTGATTTCATCATCCAGAGCAGCCACCGCCTGCTCGGCGGTTGCCCGCGGGTGAATGGTGAGCACGATGGTGTGCAGGAATGGATCAATCGTGGCCGTCAGGCCTCCGGAGACACTCACCGCCAGCTCGCCTTCGACCAGGGCGCGATACAATCGAGAAGTCTTGTTAGAGATGCCCCCACCGAACATGTTCAGATTGCTTGGCCCGGTGAGGAGGCTGTCTGTTACCAGATATGGAAAGAAATCAGGATCGGCCGCGGCAGGCGCGTGGTAAGCCGCCTGTACGTAGGTCGTCTCCCCCGGGCCCTCGACCAGCACGCGACGCTCACCGGATTGCACCGGCTCCGGGCGGACCAGGCGGGGAGCTTCACCGCCGGAGGGGATGGGCTCGAAGAGCTCGCGGATCCGCGCCAGCATAGACTCCGTCTCGAAGTCGCCGGCGATGGCGACGACGGCGTTGCCGGGCACGTAATAGGCGCGGTAGTGGTTGTAAAGGTCCTCCCGGCTCATGCTCTGCAGGTCCGCCAGGTCGCCGATGATCTCGTGATGGTAGGGGTGGACCCGGAAAGCCGCTGCCTGCACCTCTTCGCCAAGGAGGAAGAGGGGTTCGTTCTCGTGGCCCTGGCGCTCAGAGATGATCACGGTGCGCTCGGATTCGAGCTCCTCGGCATCGAACAGGCTGTTGTTCATCCGGTCGGCCTCGAGGCGCATTGCCAGGTCGATCTTGTCCGCCGGCATCGTTTCGAAGTAGGTCGTCCAATCCAGGAAGGTAAACGCGTTCCAGTAGCCGCCTTCCCGGGCGATGGCTTTATCCAGGATATTGGCGGGGAACTCTGGGGTGCCTTTGAACTGCATGTGCTCCGACCAGTGAGAGATCCCGGTGATGCCGGTGCGTTCATCCCGTGAGCCCACCCGGTACCACACCCAGTTGCTTATCAAGGGAGCGGTGTGGATCTCTTTGAGCAGAACCTGCAAGCCGTTCGAGAGGCGGAATTTATTGAAAGAAGTTTGCATGAAAACCCTCAAAAGAAAATTTATCGAAGAACCCAAATATAGCACGAGCCTGGATTTTGAGCAACCGCAATGTTAAACCGAGTGAACACCTGTTATCATGGCTTTCTCAGAGTCGAAAGCCCTGCTTTTCCCCACCCCCTAACCCCCGCCCCAGGGCGGGGGCAAAGAGGAAATTGGGGTGGGAGAAGGCGGCAAAGCCGCCTTCTCCCACCCCAAACCCCATTTTTGAGAAAGCCATGTCGTAGACCTGCTCAGGGCTTGCGCGCACCAGGGTGCTATGCCTGATTTCAGTATCGAAAATATCGATCATGTGACCGAACTTAGCCGGGCGACTGGCATTCCAGGTAGCGGAAGCAGTCCACCGTGTGATCGTTGACCATCCCGGTCGCCTGCATGTGGGCGTAGCAGATGGTCGGTCCGACGAACTTGAAGCCGCGCCGCAGCAGGTCTTTGCTCATGGCGATTGATTCTTCCGTCTGGGCCGGGATCTCTCGGATCGTTTTCCAGGCGTTGATGATGGGCTTCCCCCCGACGAAATGCCAGATGTAGGCGTCGAACGAGCCGAATTCCTGCTGGACTGCAAGGAAGGAGCGGGCGTTCTGGATGGTTCCTTCGATCTTGCGCCGGTTGCGGACGATGCCCGGATCGGCGAGCAGGGCTGAGATGCGGGCCTCATCGTAGTTGGCAATGAGCTCCGAATCGAAGTTGTCGAACGCCCGGGCATAATTCTCCCGTTTGCGCAGAATGGTCGTCCAGCTCAAACCGGCCTGCGCTCCTTCCAGGGTTAAAAATTCGAAAATGACCCGGTCATCGTGGACGGGCACGCCCCATTCATTGTCATGGTAAGCGATCATGAGCGGGTCGTTGCCGGTCCAGGCACATCTGGAGATCATGATTTAAAGGTCATCGTCGTAGACGTACTCGATCGGGTAAGAGTCGTCGTCTTGTGAATCCCCTTTCTCCTCTTCCTCCTCGTCATCTTCACCGGCAATCTCGACAGGCTCTTCAAACTCAATTTCGCTTGGATTCCAAGTGGTTTCCTTTACATCTATTTCCGGCTCGATCACTCCAAAATTTAGCTCACTCGATGTTCCTGCCTCTTCCACTTCATCAGGCTTTTCATAAACATCGGCGGGTTCGACAAAGAAGCGCAGGCCAGTATCCGAATCAGTTTCGAGATCCTCTTCATCCTCTGCGTAGAGGCCTTCGGGAACGGCCCGTTCATCCGTGGGCAAACCCATCCCGTAAGCAGGGCTCGAGTCGTCCGGCTGCTCGTCGGAAAGGTCGAATCCCTCCTCTTCAACCTCCGGTTCGGCAGGGGGCTGGTCCTCAAGCGGCACAACTCCCCAAAGATCTACGCTGAGACCATGGGGGGTCCGGAAATAAGTGATAAACATGGATGAACCCCGCTCGCAGGGCTGGGGCTTCTGTTCGAAAACGATCCCGCGCCGCTCCAATTCTCGCACCGTCTCGAAGATATTCGCCACCATGAATTGGATCCGTAAAGCATCTGGGGGCGTGCTCTTTCCGGGTTCGAGCGCCGGGACGACGGCCAGGAAGAAATCCTGGGCCGGGCTGGTGAACATTGCGTAATTCGGATCGAAAGCGATGACGGGCAGGCCGAGGATATCCGTGAAGAAACCCACTTCCGCAGGGAAGTCATCTACCTTGTACTCGATGCACTGCTTCCACCACTCGCCCCAATCGAATGGAAAAGGAAAGGCCGGGTCTTTCCAGAGCTCATCCCATTCAGAGCGGGTCGCTGCCCGCCTGGCGATGTCCAGCCGGGCTTTACCATACGCTCGAAAACGGGGATTGATAGGATGCTTGGGAGCTTGTTTTTTAAAAATTCCGGTCAACATTTCTGCCATCCTTCGGGTGAGGCCCTATCCGGACCTGCGA
>DASWHG010000307.1:0-4702 GCA_036393315.1 Anaerolineales bacterium
GGCGCGCTTGACGAAGTTCATCGAGTCGATATCATAAGCGCGCAATTTCTGCGCCTCGACGATGGAGCTCCACATCTCGAACAGTAAGGTGGTAAACGATAGCGCGCTAACGAGCATAAAGGTAAACGTTGTAGGGACGCGCAGTTTGTCCATGGCTGTCATAATGGCGGAATTCGGCGTCGTCATGACAAACAAAGGCAGCGAGGAGGTCGCGACCAGGATGCGGACGCACAGCAGCAAGCCGAACATGACGCCTTCCTGGGTGATGACACCCAAGTCGGCTTCCCACAGGCGCAGGTGGCCGAATACCAGGAGAGGCGTACGTCCGCCACGGTAGGTGAGGCCCTGGATCAAGATCAGGAAGGTAAAGGTGCCGAGCAGGATCTTCAGCAGCATGGTGAAGCGGCGCAGCTCGATCCTGGCGATGACCCACAGCACCGCAGCAAAGCCCAGCCAGATCAATAAGACCGGCAGGTCACCCATCCGGACCGGATACATGACCAACACCAGGGTCAAAAGGACGAACAGCAACTTCACCAACGGGTGGAGCCGGTGGATCGGCGTATCGAGGTTGGTATAGCGGAAAACGGGTTGCATTTAGCGCAGCTCCCCTACGCTCTCGCTGGGCACCAGCACCTGGTAGAGATCATCCAGGGTCATCACATGAGGTGGCACCCCTAAATCACCCAACCGAGCTGCCAGTTGGGTGGCGACCGGTGGGACGACAAAACTTTTGCGCAGCTGTTCGGTTTTTGTAAAGACCTCGCCTGTCGGCCCGTCCAACAGTACACGTCCCTCGTGCAGGACAATCAATCGTTCTGCGTAATGGGCGATCAGGTCCACATCGTGGGTGATCATCAACACCGTACCTTGATTCTCATCGTGGAAACGCCTGGCCAGGTCGGCCAGCTGGTATCGCCCACGATGATCTTGGGCAGTGGTTGGTTCATCCAGGATGAGCACCTGTGGGTTGAGGGCGATGGTCGCCGCCACGGCCAGCTTGCGGCGGTCACCGAAGGAGAGGCGGAAAGGGAACAGTTCTGCCATCTCGCTCAGCCCAACCATCTGCAAGGCTGCCTCTACCTGGCGATCGATCTCCTGTGGTGGGACGCCCAGGTTGCGCAGGCCAAAGGCGACCTCCTCCCGGCAAGAGGCGGTGAACAGCTGGTAGTCTGGGTTCTGCAGCACCAGGCCAACACGGCGGGCCATCTCGCCTACCGGGAGCTTGCGGATGCTTTCACCACGAAAGAGCACTTCACCCCGAGCAGGCCGCAGCAGGCCGACGAAGCATTTAACGAGCGTGCTCTTGCCCGAGCCGTTCTGGCCGACGACGCCGATCATTTCACCCTGGCGGATCTGCAGGTTTACACCATCCAATGCGGTGACTGGCGGAGGGCCAGGGTAACGTACGGTCAGTTCGCGCGCTTCCAGGATGACCGGTCCTTGCATGGTAACCGGTTTTGGCGGGGAAAGGGCGCCGGATTGAGCGACCAGCGAGCCGGACAAGATGGCTTGCCCCAGGCGGTCGGCGATCTCTGGCGCAGTCAGGTGGATGGGGTGGCTATCCACAGACTCAAGCCCCTGACCTGTTTCCTGGAGTAGCCTGGATTGGAGCGAGATCAGCGCCGGTATTTTCACCCCAGCCGATTCGATCTCTTCCGGTTGTGAAAAAACTTGAGTGGGCGCGCCCTGAACGACGGTCTCGCCCCGGTCCAGCACCAGCAGCTGGTCGGCCAGATGCAAGATCTCTTCGGTTTCGTGGGTCGTCATGACGATGGTCAGGTCGCCAATGCGCTTCAGGCGCTCAATGGCTTCGCTGACCTCCCAACGGCCGGCCGGATCGAGCTGGGAGGTGGGTTCGTCCAGGATGAGAACCTGGGGATCCATCGTCAATACGCTGGCAAGCGCAGCGCGTTGCTTCTGCCCGCCGGACAGATCACGCGGGTTGCGCTCTTCCAATCCATTTAACCGCATCAGCGATAGGGCTGCCTGAGACCGGCGCTGAATCTCCTCTCGGGGGATACCCAGGTTTGCCGGGCCGAAAGCCAGTTCGGCTCTCAGGGTGGGCATGAACAACTGGACTTCAGGATCTTGCATGAGCACGCCACATCTCTGGGCGGTGACATACAGGGGTTCATCCCACGGGTCCAGGCCGGCGACGGAGACCAGGCCTTTTCGCCGCCCCCCGTAGATGTAGGGCACAATTCCGCTGAGCACATAGCAAAGGGTGGATTTTCCGGCTCCGTTGGCTCCCAGTACCACGACGAACTCGCCGCGATGGGCGGTCAGGTTCAAGTTTTTCAAGGCGACCACGTCGCCTTCATACGTAAACGTGACATCCTGTAAAGAAATGGTGACATCCTTCGGCAAGCCAGATTCTCCTCTATATCCAGTCCAAATGAACGAGGCCTCGGGAAGGGGATTAGCGAGAGACGATCACCAGATCGCTCCCTGGACTTTGGGTAACCCGCTGCGTTCCAGCGCTTCCACGATTGGGATCGTAATGACGGCTGTGATGGCCGACAATACGATGACCCACCAGGAATAAGCCACATGCGTGGCGACGCCCAACTCAGCAGAGAAATTAAAGAGATACCAGTACGGACGCGTCCACGGCAACCACCAGACGAACATGGCTGCCAGCAGCGCCAGAAAGACTCCGCCATAACGCAGCTTGCGGTCCTTGGAGACGATCCACCGGGGAATCAGGCGGGTGCCCAGCGGCGTGGCCGCTATAATGGTCGATGGAACCCAGTAGAGAGCGGCCAGAAGGAAGTACAGTGGCTCAGGCACATCTCCAAACCCGCCCGCATCCCCTGGGATGTAGAACGGCACCAGCCATCCGGCAATGCCAATGATGATGAACAGGGGTACGGCAACCTTCCAGTACTTAGCGTCGTTGATCATCAGGGCAACCAGGACCGCCGGAGCCGCTGCGCCGATGATCACATCGACTACCTGAAGCGGGTAGGCCGCCGGAGCGATGAACATGCCAATCACCCCACCGATTATGGACGCAACGATGCCACCCCACCCTCCCAGGAGGAGAGGGGCGATTGCTGCAAAGGGGGTCGCCAGCGGAACATACCCGCCGCCGCCAACGTAAGGGAAGATCGGGATCAGGGAGGTGACGCCGATCAATGCCCCGAATAACGTAACCCAGGCGATGGAAGCGCCGCCGATCCGGCCAGCCTTCCCTCCACCCCCAACCTTTTCAACATTCGGTCCAGCCATGTGAATCTCCTTTTTTTTACTTTGATGAAGTCTGTTCGAAGATATAAAATGAGACCCCTTCCCAGAGGCCCTCGCTTCCTCTTGTTGATCACATGCTAATTTACGATCGGGATGGTGCTCGATCCCTGGGGAAAAACGGCCGCCTTTGGGCGTGGTCCGTATTCGTTCAGGATTTGGTCCACACAGTCCTGGAGGTGCTCCACGGGGCAAATGCCCATGGCCTTTAACTCAAGGGTGGAGATCCCTTCCGTCAGGAGGTAGATCTTCTTTTCCGCTTTGATCCTGGAGAGTGCGTACCCGAGCACGCTGAAAGTCACCATACCCTGCCGGCGCACAACCTGGCGCAGGAAATCGTCCGGCTGTTGGTTCCGGCCGGCTAACAATTGGAAGAAATCCTGTCCGCCAATCCCATCCGGGCAGGCTGCAACCAGCAAAATGCTGCCGCCTTCCCGGACAACGGCGTCAGCATACTCCACAGCGCGCACAGCCTGGTAAAGGTCCAGGTCGTATGGAAAACCGGAGGTCACCGCGAAATCGAGCTCACCCGGACAGGCCACCTCGGAGACCTGTTTTGCCAGCTCGACGCCGGCGCGGAACACGGCTTCCGGCGTGCCCGTAAATGCCTTGACAATGCGCTCATCCTGCGAGAGCACGACATCGAGCACCATGTCCAGCTTGACCATCCCGGCCGCTTCCTGGATATCCAAACGGCACGGCAGGTCGACGCGGCCGAATTGGCGAAAACCGAGCACAACCATACTATGGTTGGCGTTGATGGTATCCAAAGAGGCCACCCCGGGAACGATCAATTTGTTTCCCCCGGAGTAGCCGGCATACGGGCTGGGGCCGACGTGGCCGATCCCGATTAGTCGATCGGTTTCGACAACCCGCCGGTTGACCCATACCGGAGTCCCGCGGCTGGTCACGCCCAGATAAGCCTGGTCTTCTTCGTCCATGCATTGGTGCTGCTCGATGCGGTAGCGACGAAAAACTGCTTCCCCGACCTTGCGGCGCACCTCTTCAGCGCTGCTCAGGCGGTGAGTACCGTGGGTCACCAGGATGGTAATGTCGTCTACCTGCGCGCCAGCCTGGTGCAGTTCTTCGAGAATGTGGGGCAAAATCTGGCCGGCTGGGGTGGCGCGGGTGTGGTCATCGACCAGGACGACCACCTTTTCGCGCGGCTTTACAATTTCCGAAAGCGGGGGTAAATCCAGAGGACTCCGGAGGGCATGGCGGACCTCCTCATCCGGATCCTGGCAGGCAGGTACTGGCCTGGGCAGAAAAATCCCGGCGAGGTTCGGCACGGGGAGAGTAAACTCGACCGTTCCGCCGCCATAAGGGAGCTGGATCTTTTGTTGCATTTGGCTCTTCCACCCGGTCTTTTGCACTGACGGATATCAGGATAATCGCAATAAAAAACCTGTTCCAACAACTATAACACCTAGGATTGCATTCCGTTATCTTTTAT
>DASWHG010000308.1:0-18720 GCA_036393315.1 Anaerolineales bacterium
ACCCCCACATATCCCTTTTTCCACGGCGATTCCCAAAGACCCTGGATTTACTGGGGTGACTTGCGGGAATTTAGCAAGGTTGGATGGATTTAAACCGAGCATAAAACGAAAAAAGGCGGCAACCATGGCAAGCGACGTGTTATACACCGTAACCCTGGTCACATACTTCCTTTGCATGGTGATTTCATTGTGGTTCGCGATTTATCTTCTGGCGCGCAGCCTCTCCAACCCCCTCACTTTCCGCGCCGTCATCGCGCTGCTTGCCACGGCTTTTTATTTCAATGTCTCCTTCAGCGACCTCGTGAATGCGAACGCGAGCTCAGGGGCGGTCCGCTCGCTCGCCATGCTGATTGCCCTGATTGCTACCCACGACCTGACCCACTCCCTGTTACCCCTTCCCAAGCGGAAGCAACTCTCCTGGGTCGCATATGGGATTATTTTGTCAGGTATGGTTGCGATTGTCTTGCTGTTCACGGCTCCTTCAGGCAGTGATTGCGATCCCCGCTACACGTGCCCTTCCGACTTCTTCTATCCCTGGGTTGTGATCAACCTATTCGTGCTACTGTATTTTTCTGCAATTCTCTACAATCTGTGGTCGATCAAGAAAAGCGAACGCCGCCTGGAAAACGTCGCTTTTTATGAGGCTGTCTTGCTGGGCACCAGCACCATTGGATACTCAATTTTAACTACCGCTCTCAATATGAAGCTGCCGCGCTTTGTTCCCAGCCTGCTGATGCTGGCCGCGCTCATGCTGTTGCTCTACTCGGTCGCTCGCGACCGGACCTTCATCACGCGTCGCGCCTCGGCTTATGACCTCCCTATCACCTCGATCACCATCACGGCCATTGTGGGGATTTACAGCCTCTCCGCCTGGCAAATTGGATTAGCTCCCACCGAGATCCTGCTTCTGGTCGTGCTGTCCATCTTCACCCACTCAGCCTACGACTTCGTTCGCGAGTTCCTCGACAGGCTGTTTCGCAAGCAGGAGCAGCACCTGCGCCGGGAACTCCGCCATCTGGCGAGGGATATCTCCTCAGATACAGCTCTACAGCGTTCTCTGGCTCGAGGCCTGGCGATCCTATGCCATAACCTGCGGGCCTCGAACGGATTGATCGCCTTGCGCCAGGATGACCAGTATGAAGTGGTGGCCTCCCTGCATGCCCTGCCGGTCGGTTCGAAATTTTCCGAGCGGGAAATCACCCGGGGAAGGGAAACGCAGCCAGCCGGGGAGTTGAGGGGACTTTCGTTTTGGTTGATCCCGGCTTACGTGGGTTCAGAACAAGTCGCCTTGATCGCGATCGGGGCACGCAAAGATAAGGTCCCATTCAGTGAAGAAGACCTTTATTGGCTGGAAGATATCGCTGAAGAGATCGGCTGGATGATTAACGCCCACAGGCAGCAAAGGTCGGATCCTGGGCAAGCGCCTGCCGGCTTGCTGGAAGATACCATGATTGAGCCTCGAGAAGGGTTGGAGACTGACGATCTGCTCTCGAAATTGGCTTATAAACTGGACCCGGAGCTGGTCAAATGCGTCGAGGAAGGTTTTCGCAATCTGAACGACTACTCCAAACTGGGCAAATCACCCCTGGCCTCTACACTGGGGATTCAAGCCCAGGATCATATTGAGTGTGGGAAACTGGTCCAGCGCAAACTCGCCGAGATTATCGAAAAATTGCGTCCCACTGGTGAGCCACCACGTGAACCCCTCCCTCGTACATGGTACGCTTATACGATCCTGCACGATGCCTATGTAGAGGAAAGGCTGGCGCGCGAGATCATGGCGAAGCTGTACATATCCGAGGGGACCTACTATCGCCTGCGGCGCCACGCCCTGCGTGGGGTCACTCGCGCACTGCTCGAGACGGGCGCCATTGGGTTAAGCTGATTTATTAAGGCCCCAAATCTGTTAACAGCGAACCTGATAGTAATTAACAGCAACCGATCTGGTTTTGGTAGTCGCCTCTTCATAAGATAGATTACCAGTCCCACTCACCGGGTTCTCGATGGGCAGACCATCCGGGTCGACGACTGCGTCTACCTCGGATCTGGGAGCGAAGCATGAGTGTCCCGTACATTCCGCCCGAAATCCTGGCGTTTATCCTCCTGGTTGGCTGGTTCTCGGCTGCCTACGTTTTGGGTTCCATCCCCGAATCCTGGCTGCTCGCCAAATGGGTCACCGGGCAGGATCTGCGCCGGATGGGCAGCGGCAACGTAGGCGTCATGAACACTGCCCTGAGTGTTGGTCGTTGGGCCGGGCTGCTGGTTTTTCTGGTTGAGATCGCCAAGGGGTTCCTGGCCGTGTCCATCCCTCGCCACCTTGGCGCTGGCGAGCCCGTCGTCAGCCTGGCCGTGGTGGGCGTCGTAACCGGAGCACGCTGGCCCATCTGGCTGGGATTCAAGGGCGGGCGCGGCAACACCACCGGTATGGCTGCCTTTCTGCTGATCTCGTATCCAGCCCCGGTGATCGCCCTGGCTTTCTGGATCCTGGCTCGCCTGCTGCTGCACAGCTCCTTCAAAGCCACCCGGCTGACGCTCCTTTCGCTCCCGCTCATATTCGGAATGGTAACCCGCTCCTGGTGGTTCGTCCTCGCCGGCCTGGCGCTGAGCCTCATCTATTTGACTGCCCAGCAACCACAGAGCGACGACCACCTGATGATCAAAAGACGCTGGGGGAGCTTCTGGGACTTTCTCACCAGCCCACCGCGCAGGAGCTAGAGGTTGGTATAATGGGGCTCGCATGAAGTTCGAGACGACTTAGATTCGAATCCAGGACGGAAAAAACCATGTATATCGATCCAAATTCAGGTGGATTACTGTTCCAGGTGCTGGCAATCCTGTTTGGGGTGTTCTCCGGGGTAGTCCTGCTGTTCTCCAGCCGGATTAAAATGGGCATCTCAAGGATAAGGCGCAGCATTCGCGAGAGATCCAGGGAGGATCATAACCCGGATTAATGAAACGCCACCTCAGCCGTCGCGAGTTCCTCCAGCTCGCCGCGCTCTCATCCTTGAGTCTTGCCTTCCCCCGGTTCACGCTTGCCCCGAACGCCTCGCAGGCGGTCCCAGGGGGGAAGAACATCCTCATCATCGTTTTTGATGCGCTCTCTGCCAGTAATATCTCGTTATACGGTTACCCGCGCGAAACGATGCCGAACCTGGCCGGGCTGTCCAAGCGAGCGGTCGTCTACCACAACCATTTCGCCGGAGGTCCATTCACCACCCCGGGCACGGCTTCCCTCTTAACGGGCACACTACCCTGGACGCACCGTGCCATCCGTCACAACGGGACGGTGGCTGAAGCCTACCTCCAAAAGAACATCTTCCACACCTTTCCAAACCATTACCGGATCGCCTACTCCCATAACCCGCTGGTGAACACCCTGTTTGCCCAGTTCCTCGGCGATATGAACGCTTTCATCCCCCGGGATAAGCTCTTCCTGGCCAGCGATGGACTGATCGAGAGGCTTTATAAGGGCGATGAGGACATTGCAGCCGTAAGCTGGGAGCGCACCATCAAACGCAAAGAAGAAGGATTCGCATACTCGTTATTCTTGTCTCACATCTACGAGCGTTACCGGGACCGCAAGATCGCCAACCTGAAGCCGCTCTTCCCACGGGGGATCCCGCAGATCAGCGGCGACAATTACTTCCTGCTCGAACAGTCGACGGATTGGATTCGATCCCAGTTGGGCGCCCTCCCCCAACCCTTCTTAGGATACTTCCATTTCCTGCCACCCCACTTTCCCTACAAAACCCACCGGGATTTCTTCGGCAGGTTCGAAAAGGATGGCTGGGAGCCACCGCAGAAACCAGAAGATCCTTTATCGCAAAGGAAATCCCCGGATAACTTGCTGAAATGGCGCACGTGGTACGACGAGTTTATCCTCTACGTCGACCGTGAGTTTGGCCGGCTCTTCAGCTACCTGGAGCAGAGCGGGCTGCTGGATAATACCTGGGTTCTATTCACCTCCGACCACGGCGAGATGTTCGAACGAGGGATCAGCGGCCACATCACCCCCGTCCTCCACCAACCGCTGGTTCGCATCCCTTTGCTGATCTTCGAGCCGGGAAGGAAAACCGGGGCGGACGTTTACACGTTGACCAGCGCGGTCGACGTGCTGCCCACCCTTCTTCAGGCGAGCGGGCAAGCGATCCCCGATTGGATCGAAGGAGCCGTGCTTCCCCCCTACGCGCCATCGAGCCCGGACCCCAACCGCAGCCTGTACGTGGTGCAGGCCAGGGAGAGCGAACCGCTCGCCCCGTTCACGCAAGCCACCGTGGCGCTCGTTAAAGGCCGCTACAAACTGACTTATTTCTTCGGTTACGAGCGGCTGGGAGAAAGCGGCGAACGGGTTGAGCTCTACGATCTCGAGGCGGACCCAGAAGAGATGCAGGATCTCTATCCGGTGCAGAAAGCGCTTGGCGCAGCGCTGCTGGCCGAATTAAAGGCCAGTTTGGCGGAGGCAGACCGGCTCTATCAATAACAATATTCAGCCATCGGCTCGCTGCAGGGTGATCTCCACTTCAAGCCGGATTGTATCCTCGACGCTTAACACTACCGGGACGCGCGGCTGCGTGAGGTTGAAGTCGTCGAAAGTGAAGCTGGTCGTGGCCTGGCCCGTCATCTCATCCCCCTCGACGCTGCCGGTTACATCCCACTCGACCTGTCTGGTCACGTCCCGGATGGTCAGGTCGCCGGTCAGCTTGAAGGAAACATCTCCGGACTGAGGCAGTTCCGCAGGCAGCCCGGTTACCTGGGTTGGCACGAAGACCGCCAGGGGAAACCGGCCTGTATCCAGGATGTTCTGCCGCACGAAGTTATCTCGCCGGCTTTCGTCGCTTCTCAGCGTACTCAGGTCCACTTCGAACCTGCTCTCCGCGGATAAAATCGTCCCATCCGGGTTGATGACAAGCGTGCCGTTGATCTCCTGCGTCCGCCCGATCGCATCGCTCGGCAACGAAACGTTCACAAGCTGCTCGGTCACCCGGTAGCGCGCTTCACTCCTTTCCGGTACGACCACGAACCGGATCCCGCCGCTATCCGGCTCCGCTGCTGGTGGAGCACCGGTAGGAGCAGGAAGGACGGGCGAAGATTCTGTGGCCGGGATCGGTGAAGCGATCTGCTCGACCACCGGCGTCGGGAGGCCAGAATCAACGGTCGGCGTGATCGCCTGCCCTTGCGGAGAAGCGCAGCCGGCAGCGAACAAGACGAATACAGCGAGAAACAACGGAACACGGATTCGATTGCCTGACATTTTTTCCTCGTTATTTGGATTTGGTTAATGAAATTTCACCTGCAGATGCTAGTGCTGCGGATCGATGAATGAATCATAGTTGTCTGCCATTGGCATTGAGTGGACAAGGTTTCCCCGATCAGCCGGAACTGGTTCCCATACAAGGAGAAGTAAACGATCGCCGAGTTATTGTCTCTGTCCGCTTCGTAGAGAAATCCCTCAGGATCGACCGTCGAGCGAAACGCATAGATCCCATCGCGTAGTTCGGACACATCCATCACCTGGCCTGGTGTGTGGGCGTAATAGGTATCCACCCAACCGACAGAGATCCCTTGCGATCTCCACGCGCACCCGCGGTACTGGCGAGAATCCGGGATACGCGATTCCCGGACCGAGCTGTCCTCCATCTCTTCGTCATTAATCCGGCGAATGTCCAGCATGCAATAGCCGACTTTTCCACTGGTGACCACAATTTCACCCAGGCTGCCATCGGGCGCCAGGTCCCAGATCTCGTAGATGCTGAAATCTTCCCAGTGCCAATGGTTGTGCTCCGGATGGAAAGTAAATTCTCCCACGCCGTGCGTTAGCGGTTCCTGGCCTTCACCGAACAGGTGCTGTTCAATATCGACAGTGTTGTTCTGCCCGTCATACTCTCCCTGCAACTCCAACACCCCTTCCCCGCTGTTCCAAACAGAGTTTGCAAACCGGATCTCCCGCCTCCCGCTCCCACGGTATTCAACCAACCGAAAATCGAAAGGCGGCAGGGTCTGCAGGTCCGGTAGGAGTACATCCTCCATACCCGCAACCTTTTCCCCGCAGAAATTCCGCTCCTCGCCAGGACATACCTGCTCATCTGCAGGAAGATCTATGGAGAGGGTCGAAAGGTCGTACCCGGCCCGAGCCGTACCAACTCCCTGAAAGAGGAACCCAAAGATCAAGGCGATCCAGATGAGTGATCCCTCCCAGGAAAAAAGAATAAGAAGAAACCGTACCTTCTTCGCAACAAATATCAAACTCGTCTCTCTCTAAATTCGAAAACGAAGACCATACTACCTGGCTTCAGCTTTTCAAATCCCCCGGGCAGTGGCGATAAGCCTGCTGTCTGGCGATCCCACCGGTCACACGCACCACCCTCACGATAAGCCGGAAAGAACGATTCCCGATCTATCCATTTTATACGGCTAAACCAGTATAACAGATTGGAGTTACGCAGTTCAGGAGAAAATTGTGGGTGTTTGGGCGGGCGATGCCCGCCCAAACACCCACATCCTCCCACCAACTGCGTAAGTCCTGACAGATTAAGGTTTATTAGGAATTTCCCGGGTGAAGCCTGCAGTTGGGCTATAATTGTTCTCCTGTAATTACACAGTCAATCGCCTAATACTCATATTACTGAACCCATTCATACACTTTTTCACAGCGGCAGAAAGGATGGATTGATGAAATCAAAACGTAAAATGGTACAGGCAAGACGCCGGAGGAATGCGCTGATCACCCGGCTCGCCTTAGGAGGGTTGGCCCTCATCGCAGTCGCTTTGATCGCCTCCAGCCTATTGAGAGAACCTGCCCCGGAGTTGGGCGGATCCGTCCCCATCATGCCGGATACGAGCCACGTGGCCGAGAGCACCGACCCAGGACCGTATAACAGCGACCCGCCCACCTCTGGAAAACATTATGAAGCGACGCTGAACGCCGGTTTTTACAACGAGGGGGACGTTACGGTCACTTATCCAGCCGGTAACCTCGTGCACAACCTCGAACATGGATACGTCATCTTCTGGTACAACTGCTCCCTGGTCAGCGAAACGGAATGCACGGAGCTCAAGGAGCAAATCCAGAACGTCATGGCGGATGAGAATGATTTCAAAGTCATTGCCTTTCCCTGGCCGACGATCGACGTTCCTGTAGTGATGACCTCCTGGGGTTGGATGCTTCGCATGGAGAGTTTCGACCCTCAGGTTGCCCAGGATTTCGTGCAGAACAGGCGCAATAAGTCCCCAGAGCCAGGCGCGCCTTAGGCTTTATATCCTCGCAAGTGCGCCACTCCTGGAATTTTGGCAAACCGCTGAAAGTTTTTGACAAAATTAGAATTGTATTCGGCGGTTTGCGGCTGGCGCTGGCTGACGCTGGCTGGCGCTGGCTGGCGCTGGCTGGCGCTTAAGTGATTGGCCGTCTGGCGCTTGATTTTTGTAAAGTTGCTTTCGGCCAATCACCTAGCAGAGCTCGAAAGGAAATAAGAGATGAACTATTTTCAGAAGTACCTGGTGGAGGAGTTTACCGAGGACTACCAGGAAGGCCATCTATCCCGGCGGGAAGCTTTGAAGTTGATCGCCGGCGTCACGGGAAACGCACTCCTGGCCTCATCGATCCTGGCCGGCTGTGCGCCCCCGGCCCAATCCGTGTCCACTGCAACACCTCCACCGGCCTCAACCTCGACTCCGGGTATGCCTTCGCCCGAGCCTGCCACCGCCACGGATGAACCTGCCGTCCAACCCGCGCCCGCCGAGACCGAAGCGCCCACCCAGGAAGGCGCAGCCATCGAATCCTCCGACGTGCAGCTGCCCGGAGATGACGCCGACCTCCTCGCTTACCTTGCCCGTCCTGCGGGTGAAGGCAGCTACCCGGTTGTCCTGGTATGCCACGAAAACCGCGGTCTGACAGAGCACATCCAAGACGTGACTCGCCGGTTGGCAAGCGCCGGTTATGTCGCCCTGGCCGTCGATTTGCTCTCGCGCCACGGCGGGACGAGCACCCTGAATCCTAATGATGTCCCGGGCCTGTTAGGCAACACCCCTCCCGAACAGTTCGTCAAGGATTTCCTGAGCGGCTGGCGTTACCTGCAAGACCAGCCCTTCGCTCAGGCAGACCGGGTGGGCATGGTCGGATTCTGCTTTGGCGGCGGGGTGACCTGGCTGGTCGCAACCAGGATGCCGGAGCTGCGTGCTGCGGTTCCGTTCTACGGACCGCACCCGCCCGTCGATGACGTGCAGAACATCCAGGCTGCTGTCCTGGCGATCTACGCCGAAAGCGACCAAAGGATCAACCAGGGCATCCCGGCGATCGAAGAAGCCATGCAGGATCACGGAAAGATCTACGAAAAAGTGATCTATCCGGACACGGAGCACGCTTTCCACAACGACACCGGCCCGCGCTACAATCCCGAGGCTGCCCGAGATGCCTGGAGCAAGACCTTGCAGTGGTTCGAACGCTATCTCAAGGAGTCCTGAACGACGGCCATTATTGACGGAATCACCCTCGAGGTTAGCGATGCCCTGGTAGAATCGGTCGGGGAGTCTCCCTATGCGAACCATCCTCATCGGCTTAGACGCATTCGATCCCACCTTTTTCGAGCAGCTCCACAACCAGGGCAAAACACCCAACCTGAGTAAATTCGTCCAGGCAGGCGGGTATTCCCGCTTCCGGGTGGCCGACCCACCCCAGAGCGAAGTCTCGTGGACGAGCATTGCCACCGGTCTTAACCCGGGCGGGCACGGCATGTTCGATTTCGTCCACCGCAACCCGGCTACTTATGGGCTGCAGGTATCCCTGCTGCCTACCAGCAGGAATGTATTCGGCCTCCAGTTCGTCCCACCCCACAATGCCCGCACCTTGTTCGACGAGGCGGTGAGCGATGGCTATCCGGCGACTTCCTTGTGGTGGCCGGCGACCTTTCCCGCCCGGCTCGGATCCCCGGTGAGGACGATCCCGGGGCTTGGAACGCCGGATATCCTGGGCCGGCTTGGGGTAGGGATCCATTTTTCCACGAACGAGCCTCCCCAAGAAAATAGTAACAAGACGCCCACCCGGCTGTTATCCAGGAAGAGCACCGGCCGGTATACCGGTACGATCGAGGGACCGGCTCGAAAAACGATCACGGACACGAGGACCGCCACCCTCGAGTTTGAGCTCCGCCTGGATGGAGACCGGTCTGCCCGGCTGCTCCTCGGCAGGCAGGCAGTCGACCTGCAATTGGGCACCTGGAGCCCGATCTTCGAACTGCCTTTCAAGGTCGGGTTCGGGGTCACGATTAAAGCCGTGACCCGGGCGATCCTGGCAGAGACGGGTCCTGAACCGGAATTATATTTCCTTCCCCTCCAGCCACACCCGCTTTCCGCTCCCTGGCCCTACGCAGCGCCCAAAGGATTCGTGAAGGATGTCTGGAGCCGCTGCGGTCCTTACCTGACACTGGGCTGGCCCCAGGACACCACCGGCCTGGAAGAAGGCTGGATCGACGACGAGCAGTTCCTCAAGCTGTGCGATCTGATCTGTGAAGAACGAGAGCGGATTTTCATGCACCTGCTGGACTCGTTCGGCGAAGGCGTGCTGGCCTGCGTGTTCGACACCCTCGACCGGGTGCAGCACATGTTCTGGAGAGACAGGCCGGACGTGATCGAGGCCTGGTACAAGAAACTGGACGCGCTGGTCGGGCGCATTCAGGCGAAACTGGCCTCCAGGCCCGGCGAGGAGAACGTCCGCTTGCTGATCCTCTCGGACCACGGCTTCGGTGATTTCAACCACAAGGTGCACCTCAACCGCTGGTTGGTAAACCAGGGTTATCTCAATCCAGGGCCGGGGGCTGAAACAGGCGATCTGAAAGACGTCGATTGGTCGGAAAGCCGGGCCTATGCGTTGGGGTTAAACAGCATCTACCTTAACCTGCAAGGCCGAGAAGGCCAGGGGATCGTCCCGACAAGCCAGAGAACCGAACTGGTCGATTCCTTACGAGAGGCGCTGCTCCAATGGAAGGGTCCGGACGGAGGACCGGTCGTTCAAAACCTACTCTCCCAGTCCGAAGCTTTCCACGGGCCGCTGGCTGAATATGGCCCGGACCTGCTGGTGGGATACCGCCCGGGCTACCGGGCCTCTGCAGAGACCGGCACGGGCCAGTGGAAGGGAGAAGAGATCGAGGCCAACCCAGGACATTGGGGCGCGGACCACTGCTTCAACGCCAGGGCGGTGCCCGGTGTGCTTTTCGCCAACCAGGGCCTGGACAGCTTCCCGGATCCATCCTACACCGACATCCCCGTCCTGGCGATCGGCAAAACGCTCCGCCAGAGCGATTCCGCTCCGCCTCCGTCCTTCGGCGACGAAGACCAGGAGACGATCGAAAAGAGGCTGAAAGATCTTGGTTACCTCTAAACCAACCTGGTATTCCCGGCAAGGGTTTTGGTCGCTTTTCCTGGTATGCGCCTTCCCACTTCACGTCTGGACCATCATCCTGGCATTCCGGGATTTTTCCTGGGTTGCCGAGCGCACCAATGCCTGGGACGCCATTGGCGTCCTGGCGTACGCGCTGGTCTTCGCTTTCGCCGAGAGCCTGGTGGTATTCCTGGCTGCCGTCCTGCTCGGTTTCCTTCTCCCGAGGCGTTGGGAAGAGGGCAAACGCATCGCCCTCCTCTCGATCCTGGTGCTCGTCACTACCCTTTGGGCGATGCTGGGGCAGCTCTATTTTTTGTGGAATCTCTCACTTCCCGATCAAGCCATCCTCTTCCTGGCCCAAACAGGGCACCCGCTGAGAATCCTGTATGCAGCCATCCTGGTTGTGGTAATTCCGACCGTCTTGATCCCAACTTACCTCGTCCTGCGTTCGGATCGATCGACCCGGTTCATCCTTGGACTCACGGAGCGGCTTTCCCTGCTGGCTTCCATTTACCTGCTCCTGGATGCTGCCGGCCTGGTTGTCGTCGTTATTAGAAATCTTTGATCATTTCTTCAAATATGATTTTCATGGAGGCAAAAGATGGATTACCAATGCGAAGAAGTTGAGAAGCCGGCCCAACCGGTCCTCTCGATCCGGACACGGGTTCCGGTGCAGAACCTCCCCGACGCCTTAGGTAAAGGATATATGGCGATTGGCCAATACCTTGAATCGTTGAGCAAGTCACCCGAGGGAGATCCATTTGTCGCTTATTACAATATGGATATGGAGGACCTGGACATCGAAATAGGTTTCCCAGTCTCCGGCATAGTTCCAGGAAAAGGAGAGATTGAATACAGGGAAATCCCCGCAGGAAAGTTTGCGACTTGTTTACATACAGGCCCTTACAATGAGATGGGGCTGGCATATGAAGCGTTAACCGAGTGGGTTAAGGAAGCAGGATACGAAGTCAGTGGCACAGCCTACGAGTTTTATTTGAATGACCCAAGCGTTATCACTCCGCAGGAGTTGAAAACACTTCTTCTGTTTCCGATTATTTCCTGAGAAACACAGTGAGAGATCCTACGGACTGTCCTGAATCGGTCACTGCCTTATTGGGGAAATTCCCCATTCAGACATCCGGGATTCTCCCTATTGAAAAATGGATTTCCAATGTCTATGATATACATCGGAATGACGGGACCAAATCTTTATCCAGGTAGCGAGTGCGATAATCTTTGTTTTTTGGAGGTGAAAGAATGACGATCGATGAAGCCGAAATGCGTGAGGAAAAGGCCTACACAGGCCGGTATAGCTCACAAATAGCCCGCCTGAAATTGCTGCTGCGCACCCTGGCCATCTTTTTGCCGATCGCCCTGTTCGGGGCGGCCATCCTCGTCGGCCTGGTGTTCTGGGTAACTTTGATACCTGTATTAGGTACAATTGCGGTCGTCCTGACGATCGCCGGGACGATTTTGTCGCTCCTGGCAGCTTTTATCTTTTTCAAGCCGTAGTCCAACCACTGTCCCTTGCATTTAATAATGATGTCCAAGCGCCTCGGATCCTCATCCGGGGCGCTCAAACTGTCTTCCACCCTGTAGCCCCTTAGCCAGCAAAGAAACGAAATTCTCGGCAGCCTTAACCGGGTCTTGGGCGTTTCGAACCGATTCAATTAAGGCTGACCCGACGATGACTCCATCGGCAACAGCCCCAACCAGCCTGGCCTGTTCCGGGGTGGAGATGCCGAAACCGACCGCCAGTGGAAGGTCCGTCGCCTGGCGCGCCCGCCGGATAAAGTTTTCAAGGTCGTGCGGCAAGGTCGGGCGAGCGCCGGTCACCCCCGTCAGGGAGACGAGATAGAGAAAACCGCGGGAGCGAGCCGCAACGACCTTCAACCGTTCCGGACTGGCGGTCGGCGGCAAAAGGTAAACCAGGGCCAGGCTGCAGTCGCGGCAGAGCTGCTCTAACTCCGCCGCCTCTTCCGGGGGAAGATCGGGGACGATCAGCCCATCGGCTCCGGCCGCGGCGGCATCGTTTACGAACCGGGTGCTGCCATAGGCCAGGAGCGGGTTGATGTAGCCCATGAGCAGCAGCGGCTGGGAGACACCCCGACCTCGTAATGCGGCGACGATATCCAGGCAGCCACGCACGTTCATCCCACCTTCCAGGGCCACCTGGGTCGAATGCTGGATGGTTGGGCCATCTGCTAATGGATCCGAAAAAGGGATTCCCAGTTCGATGAGATCTGCTCCGGCCTGGGCGATCGCTTCCACGATCGCTGTGGAGAGAGAGGCATCCGGATAACCCAGGGTGAAGTAAGGCATCAAGGCTGCGCGGCTTTCTTTCCGGGCAGCCGCAAAAGCTGCCGAGATACGTTGCATTCCAGTCATCGTGCGCTCCTGGATCATCACTCGCCTCCCATTCCCAGGGCTTTCATAACCGTATCGAGGTCCTTGTCGCCACGCCCGGAAAGATTGACCAGCAATAGTTCCTCGGAGCCGAGCTCAGGAGCGCGCCGGATGGCTTCGGCGACAGCGTGGGCCGATTCGAGGGCGGGCAGGATGCCTTCAACCTGGGCCAGGCGCTGGAAGGCCTCCAGCGCCTGGTAGTCGTCGATGAAGGTATACTCTGCCCGCCCGGTTTCATGCAAGTAGGCGTGTTCCGGGCCCACCGCAGGATAGTCCAGCCCGGCGGAGATGGAATGGGTGGGAAGCACCTGTCCATCCTCGTCCTGGAGCAGGTAAGTGTACGTCCCATGCAGCACGCCGGGCCGGCCGCGGTGCGGGTCGGCAAAGCGAGCCGCGTGCCGGCCGCTCTGGATCCCTTCCCCGCCGGCCTCCACCCCCACCAGGCCAACGCCGTTATCCTCGAGGAAGGCTTGAAACAAACCGATGGCGTTCGAACCGCCGCCCACGCAGGCAATACACTGTGTGGGCAGGCGCCCGGCCTGCGCCAGGATCTGCAGCCGAGCTTCTCGCCCGATCACCGACTGGAAGTCGCGGACCATGGTCGGGTAGGGATGTGGCCCGAGCGCGGAGCCGAGCAAGTAGTGGGTATCGCTTACGTGGGTGACCCAGTCTCGGATGGCTTCGTTGATGGCGTCTTTCAGGGTGCAACTGCCGCTGGCTACCGGGCGGACTTCGGCCCCCAGGAGGCGCATGCGCAGCACGTTGGGGTGCTGGCGGGCGATATCCTCCGTTCCCATGTACACGACGCATTCCAGGTTCAGTAGGGCGGCGGCCGTGGCGGTCGCGACCCCGTGCTGTCCGGCGCCGGTCTCGGCAACCAACCGGCGTTTTCCCATCCGCCTGGCCAGCAGGGCCTGTCCGAGCGCGTTGTTGATCTTGTGCGCGCCGGAGTGGGCCAGGTCCTCCCGCTTTAGATAAACCTGTGCTCCTCCCAGCTCGCCGCTCAACCGGGAGGCGTGGAACAACGGCGTTGGGCGCCCGACGTAGGTCTTTAGCAGGTGATCCAGGGTGGATTTGAAATCAGGATCTTCCCTGGCAACCCGATAAGCCTCCTCTAACTCTGCCAGAGCAGGCATCAGGGTCTCCGGGACAAACTGGCCTCCGAAGATGCCAAATTTCGTTGGGAAAGGGTGGGTCTTTAGCATGAATTTACCTTATTGTTGTATCTCTCCAACTTCCTGCTCGCGCACAGCCTGTACGAAGGCTCGCATCCGGGCCGGGTCCTTGTGACCCGGCGCGGCCTCGACGCCCGAGGCCACGTCCACTCCCCAGGGCCGGACCGTGCGGACGGCCTGGGCGACGTTATCCGGTGTCAGACCACCGGCCAGCAGGATGGGGTACCGGCGGGCGAGGCTGGCAGCCAGGCTCCAATCGGCCACCTGGCCGGTGCCGCCGAACTTCCCCGCCTGGTTTGCATCCACGAGCCAGGCCGGCTCCGCCGGGCGGGGCGGGTAGTAGAGCAGGTCTTTTTCCAGCGATTCTGGGTCCCCCGGGCGCAGGGCTTTGAAAGCTCGCGCTCCCAGCTCGGACAGTGTCAGGGCAGGCTCGTTTCCGGAGAGTTGGGCCAAATCGAGCCTGCACGCCTCCAGGATGGCGCTGATTTCCGCAGCCGGACGGTTGACAAACACGCCGACCAATGTCGCCCGGCAGCCGCCCGCCCGCAGCGCGTCGACCAGGCGAGCGCAGTCCTGGGGGGCGATGTAACGCGGGCTGGATGGGTGGAAATTGAACCCGAGCAGGTCGGCGCCAGCATCCAGGGCTGCCATTGCTTCATCCATGGCCCTCAGGCCGCAAATTTTGACTCTCATCGCGCCAGCCTCCTTACCATGGAGGCTGTATCGGCCGCGGTGACCAGCGCCTCCCCGACCAGGATCGCATCGACCTGGACGGACGTCAATCGCTCCACATCTCTTTCTGTGTGGATGCCACTTTCGGCGACCACGCACACGTCCGCTGGGATTAACGGCCGCAGGCGCAAGGCGGTATCGAGATGGATGGAAAAATCGCGCAGATCGCGGTTGTTGATCCCGACCAGCGCCAGGCCGGGGACAGCCAGGATACGATCCAGCTCTTCCTGGGTATGCACCTCGACCAGGGCTGCCATTCCCAAATCAAGGGACAGGGCGTGCAGGTCGCGCAGTAAGGACAGGTCCAGGTAGGCTGCGATGAGCAGGATTGCATCGGCCCCGGCGGCGCGGGCCTCGTACACCTGGTAGGGATCCAGGATGAAATCCTTGCGCAGGAGCGGGATGCGGGGCTCGAGGGCAGCAATCTGGCGCAGGTGTTCCAGGCTTCCCTTGAAGTAGCGCTCGTCCGTCAGCACCGAAATCGCGCTGGCGCCGTTGGCCTGGTAAAGGCACGCCAGGCGGAGCGGGTCAAATTCGGCGGCAAGCAGGCCGCGCGAGGGGGAGGCGCACTTCACTTCCGCGATCAAGGCCGGCCGCAGGCCTTGCCTCCCCCGCAGGGCCGCAATGAAATCCAGGGGTGAGGCAGCCTGCCTGGCAAGTTCCCGTACCTCCTGAAAAGGAGAAGCCCGCTTGCGAAGGTCGACCTCCGTGCGTTTATGAGCGAAAATCTCGTCCAGGAGGGTCATAGGATGGCCTGCTGGCTGAAGGACACCAGCGCATCCAGCTTGCCCAGCGCGGCGCCGCTGTCCAGGGAAAGCTCGGCCTGAGCCAGAGCGGACTGGAAATCGCCGTGCTCGAGGGCGAGCGCGGCCGCGCTGTTGAGCAGGACGACGTCTCGTCGCGGGCTGGTATCTTCGCACGCAAGCAGCGCACGGAGGATGGCGGCATTCTCCTGGGGAGAACCTCCTTTAAGGTCGGCCAGCGCCGCGGGACGCAGGCCAAAACGAGTTGCGTCCAGTTCGAAATTTTCAACCCTGCCGTCTTTCAGGTGGCTGACCCGGTTCGGCCCGGAAGTGGTCAGCTCGTCCAGCCCGCCGTGCCCGTGGATGACGAAAGCGGCGATCCCACCCAGCTCTCCCAGCACCGTTGCCAGCGGGTGGGTTAACGCAGGATCGTACACGCCGATCAACTGGTGGGTGGCCCCGGCCGGGTTGGTCAGCGGTCCGAGCAGGTTGAATATGGTGCGCTGGCCGAGTTCACGGCGTGGCCCGATGGCGTGCTTCATGGCAGGATGGAACTTCGGGGCAAACATGAAGCCGATCCCGACCTGTTCGATGCAATCCGCAACCTGGGCAGGGGTTATATCAAGGTTTACGCCCAGCTCTCCGAGGACATCGGCGCTGCCGCACATCGAGGAGGCAGCCCGGTTGCCATGTTTCGCGACTTTGCGACCCGCCCCGGCGATGACAAAAGCTGCAGCGGTCGAAATATTGAACGTGTGAGCTCCATCTCCGCCGGTTCCCGCCGTATCCACCAGCTCACCCTCCGACCGGGGCAGCGGAACAGGGCTGGCGTAGGTGCGCATGGCGCGGGCGCTGCCGGCCACCTCGTCGACCGACTCGCCTTTCATGCGCAATGCGGCCAGGTAAGCCCCGATCTGCGCCGGGGTAGCCTGTCCGGTCATGATGATGCCCATGGCCGCCTCGGCCTCCTCGGCGCTCAGATTTCGGAAATCGATCACCTTGGCAATGTACGGTTTAAGCATGTTTTCCTCCAATCGGACGAACAAAGCGCTTCCAGGGCAAACCGCCGAAGGTATTTTGAAAAAGTCAACTGTAAAACGGCGGTTTGCTTGAGTGATTGGCGGTAAAAGGTCTGATATTACTTCTAATTATTTTCCGCCAATCACCAGGGTACGGATCAGTTTGAGGCTTGAATGGAACAAAAATTTTGCAAGAGCTGTTTCCCGGCCGGGGTTAGGATCGATTCGGGATGAAACTGAACGCCGAAAATGGGGTAGACCGTATGGCGCAGCCCCATCAATTCACCCTCCTCGGTTTGGGCGGTGGCAACCAGATCTGCTGGCAGTGGTTCGGCCACGATCAAGGAGTGGTAGCGGGTTGCCACAAAGGGGTTGGGGAGCCCCTGGAAGATATCCTGGCCGTTGTGATGGATGAGCGAGGTTTTCCCGTGCATCAAGCGCTCGGCCGGGATGACGCGGCCTCCAAAAACGGCTCCGATGCACTGCTGCCCGAGGCACACGCCCAGCACCGGGATGCGCGGACCCAGGCTGCGGATGACTTCGTTGGATATCCCTGCACTGGAAGGTTCGCCGGGACCCGGGGAGATCACGATGTGGCTGGGGTGGAGCTCCTCCAGCTCCTCGGGCTTGATCGCATCGTTGCGAAAGACCTTGACTTCGAAGCCCAATTCGCCGACGAGCTGGACCAGGTTATACGTAAAAGAGTCGTAGTTATCGACGATTGCGATCATTTCATCCTCCGGGGTCTCCAGCGGCTTGTTTCGGCTGCCCTTCGGCCAGTTCGACTGCGGCTGCCAGCGCCCGGGCCTTGTTAAGGGTCTCCCGGTACTCCCGCTCCGGGTCCGAATCGGCCACAATCCCCGCTCCGGCCTGGATACTGACCGTCTGGCCCTGCATGACGAGAGTTCGAAGCGTTATGCAGGTATCCATGGATCCATTCGCTGCGAAGTAGCCTGCGATCCCGCCGTAAGGCCCGCGCGGGCAGCCTTCCAATTCATGGATGATCTGCATCGCCCGGATCTTGGGCGCGCCGGTGACGGTGCCGGCCGGGAAGGTGGCTTTCAGCAAGTCAAATGCATCCAGCCCGGGCTTTAACTGGCCCTCCACCTGGGAAACGATGTGCATCACGTGTGAGTAGCGCTCGACGACCATTTGTTCGTGGATTCGGAGGCTTCCATAATCCGACACCTGGCCGAGGTCATTTCGCGCCAGGTCTACCAGCATGATGTGTTCGGCGCGCTCTTTTGGATCCGAAAGCAGATCACGCTCCAGGCAGGAATCCTCTTCCAAGGTTGTCCCGCGCGGGCGAGTTCCGGCAATCGGGCGAAGCATGGCCCGGCGGTTTTCCAGGCGGACGTGCATCTCAGGAGATGCGCCGATCAAGTAAAGCGGTTCGCCGCCGGCCAAACCGGCAAAGTCAAAGAAGAACATGTACGGCGATGGGTTCAGGCGGCGCAAAGCCCGGTAGATGCTGAACGGCCTGGCGCTCGTCCTCCCCTCCAGGCGCTGGGAGAGAACGGCCTGGAAAATATCTCCACGGGCGATATGCTCTTTCGCCTGTTGGACTTGGCCCATAAACTCGTCCTGGGTCAGGTTGGAGCGGAACTGGACCGGAGAGGAACACATAGTCTCGGGTTGAGACGGAAGAGGGCTGGCAAGGCGATCTTCCAGTTCGTCCAGGCGCATCTCGGCTTCGGACAGGGCCATCCCGCGATTGTCTTCATGCGGAAAGGCATTGGCAACCAACAGCATCTTCCCGAAGGCGTGGTCGAAGGCGACCAGGGTATCGGCCAGGAGGAAGATCCCATCTGGCAGTTCCGCATGAGGCTCGAGAGCCACACTCGGTTCGAAAAAGCGCATCGTCTCGTAACCCAAATAGCCCACCAGGCCGCCGGTGAAGCGAGGCAAACCGGGCAACCCAGGAGAGGGGTAATCGCTCAGTTCCGCTCGCAGGCCATCTAATGGATCACCCTGGATCTGCAACTCCTGGATGGCAACCGCGCCGGATGAATGGACCTCCAGGCTGCGACCGCGAATGACGTAAGCCCGGCTGGGTTGGACGCCGATAAAGGAGTAGCGGGCCAGATTCTCACCCCCGGTAACGCTTTCGAGCAGGAAGGCCGGGCCGTGACCTGAAAGTTTCAGATAAACAGAGATGGGAGTCTCCAGGTCGGCAGGCAGCTCCCTCACCAGGGGTGACCAAGCAGGTCGAGATTCGAGAGATGGGATCGAAATTTTTTCAGTTAGCATGAGCGCTCCTTTATATACTCCATTAA
>DASWHG010000309.1:0-7076 GCA_036393315.1 Anaerolineales bacterium
ACCACCCCCACATATCCCTTTTTCCACGGCGATTCCCAAAGACCCCTAATTATACTTCTTTGGGGTATTTACACTAGATATTCTACCCCAACGAAGCAACGCAAATCGAACTCGTGATTTTTGTACCCAAAAAACCATGAAAATGTCATCTATTTTGAAGGATATGCGTATGTTTTTGTACTATAAAATGGACATTGCGATATAATGGCAGACAGGCCTTACGGGAATTCTCAAACATCTTTATCAGGACTTACGCAGTTGGTGGGAGGATGTGGGTGTTTGGGCGGGCCTCGCCCGCCCAAACACCCACAAATTTCTCCTGAACTGCGTAACTCCAATTTATATTGCATCCCAGGCAGGAGGTCAGGCATGGAAATAATCAATAAAGAGTCCGTTTCGGTAGATGTTGGCGACCGGCTGAAAGAGCTGCGCCAGGAAAGGGGCAGATCGATGCGGGCTTTAGCGCGCCTGAGCGGGCTCTCCACGAATGCCTTGAGTATGATCGAGCGAGGCAGGACCTCGCCATCGGTCAGCACGCTTTATAAACTGGCTGATGCCCTGGAAGTGCCGATCACCGCTTTCTTCCGCACCGAACCCCCCCGCCAGGAAATCGTCTACCTGAAGGCGTCTCAGCGCACGCGGGTCGAGTTCCAGCGAGGCGTTTGGGAAGGGCTGGGCGGCGAATCGTTCCTGGGCAGGGTGGAACCTTTTCTCTTGACCCTGGAGAGTGGGGCATCCAGCGGTCCTTTCGGCATGATCCATTCCGGGCACGAGTTCGTCATGTGCCTCGAAGGCCAGCTCGAGTACGAAGTTGAGGAGGCGCATTTTACCCTTGAACCCGGGGACACCTTATTATTCGCCTCTCGGATGCGCCACCGCTGGCGCAACCCCGGAAAAATCCTCACGAAGGCCGTCATCGTCCTGTCTGGTTTCGATCTCGACGAACGCCCCAGCGAATACCACCTGACCTCCGGGCAGAGGAACGCCAGCGCTCCCCATGAAAGCCTCTCCGGGGAAGCGGATTGGGATCGATAATTTCATCATGGCTTTCTCAAAAAAGGGGTTTGGGGGTGGGGAAAAGCAGGGCTTTCGACTTTGAGAAAGCCATAATAATTTCATAGCCGCCCGGGCGCGCTTGTGCTATAATCATCAAACCTTTTTTGCTGAGCCTGGCTCGCTGGTCGGGCAGGCTTTTGACCCGAGAGAGTCTCAGAACCCGATGATCACAGTTCTCCTCTTCCGCGCTTTTTCAGACCTGAATTCCAATAATGGATGCCTGCGTCGGGCAGGAGGAGAAGCGCGGCCGGGTGGTTAAACCCAGACGCTGCCTACCCATCGCCCGACGCAGTGGATGCGAAGGGCGATTTATTTTGTATCTTGGAGAAGAAGTATGTACAAGACACACGCCTGCGGGGAATTACGCCTTTCCGCCGATGGCCAGACCGTAACCCTGGCCGGCTGGGTGCACCGCCGCCGGGACCACGGCGGGGTTACCTTCTTAGACTTGCGGGATCGCACCGGGATCGTGCAGGTTGTCGCCAACCCGGACACTTCTCCTGGGGCCCATGCGGCGGCCGAAGACCTGCGCGCCGAGTGGGTGGTCCAGGTAACCGGCCTCGTCCGCCCGCGCCCTGCAGGAATGGAGAACCCGAACCTGGCGACAGGCGAGATCGAAGTCGAGGCGCGCGAGTTGGTTGTGCTGAACCCTTCCAACACGCCGCCTTTTGCGATCAATAAAGAGGAAGAAGTGGACGAGCAGACCCGCCTGCGCTACCGCTACCTGGATCTGCGCCGGGAACGCATGCGTGAAAACATGGTCTTGCGGCACCGGGTGGTGAAATTCATCCGCGACTACCTGGATGTGCGCGGCTTCCTTGAAATCGAGACTCCGGCCCTGTTCAAGACCACCCCCGAAGGTGCGCGCGACTACCTTGTCCCCTCGCGCCTCCATCCGGGGCAGTTCTACGCCCTGCCCCAGTCACCTCAGCAGTTGAAGCAGCTTTTGATGGTAGCAGGGATTGAGTGCTACTTCCAGATCGCCCGCTGCTTTCGCGACGAAGACCAGCGCGGCGACCGGCAGCCGGAGTTTACCCAGCTGGACTTGGAAATGTCGTTTGTGGAGCGCGAAGATATCATGCGCCTGGTCGAAGACATGTTCACCCGGATCGTGGCGGAGGTCGTCCCGCACAAGCGCTTGCTGGCCAGCCCCTGGCCGCGCCTGACCTACAAGGAGGCGATGGCGCGTTTCGGGAAGGACAACCCCGACTTGCGCTTCGGGATGGAGCTGCGCGACGTCAGCGACCTGGCAGTGGGGAGCGGCTTCCATGTCTTCGAGAGTGCCGTCGTTGGTAAAGGCCACGTGCGTGGCTTGAACGCCGCGGGATTGGGCGATTACAGCCGGAAGCAGATCGACGAGCTGACCGAGTACGTGAAGCAGTTCGGCGCGAAAGGCCTGGCTTACCTGGCCATCACCAGCGAGGGAGAAGAGCGTTCTTCCTTCGCCAGGTTTCTCTCGCCTGAAACCTTGCAGGCCTTCAAGGAACGCCTGGAGGCGAAGCCCGGCGACCTGCTGCTATTCGTCGCCGACCAGCCCGGCGTGGTGTTCGAGTCGCTCGGCCGCCTGCGGGCGATGCTGGGAGACAGGCTGGGCCTGCGCGACCCGGATGTCCTGGCCTTCTGTTGGATCGTCGATTTCCCCTTCGTGGTCTGGAACGAAGAAGAACGGCGCTGGGACCCAAGCCACCACCTGTTTACCGCGCCCATGTTGGAGGATATCCCCCTCTTGGACAGCGAACCTGGCCAGGCGCGCGGCCAGCAGTACGACCTGGTCGTGAACGATTACGAAGTAGGGGGCGGATCGATCCGGATTCACAACCGGCAGCTACAGGAGAAGGTATTTACATTGATCGGTCTGGACCCCGAGGTGGCTCGCGAGCGGTTCGGGCACATGCTGGAAGCCTTTGAATTCGGCACCCCGCCTCACGGCGGGATTGCGCCGGGCATCGACCGCCTGTGCATGATCCTGGCGGGCGAACCGAACATCCGCGAGGTGATCGCCTTCCCCAAAAACCAGGCTGCCCGGGACGTGATGGCCGACGCGCCCTCTCCAGTAGAACCGGAGCAGCTGAAAGAGCTGCACATCCGGGTGATCGATTAAGAATTGCAGAATCGTCTACTCACCCGGCCTCTTTTGTGGTATAAGTACGGTGACCCTGCTGTGCACGTGTTGCCGCCTTAAGGTTCTGAGCCAACACTCACTAAATGGGTCTCGATCTTACGTCAGTGACGCGATAGGCCCGAGCCAAGGCGGATCTGCCGGGGAGAGACCCAACCTGCGAAGGCAGGTTCAGAACTTCGCTGCACACGGCATGGTGGGGTATTTATTATCACCAATCATACGCCGGCCTCCAGCTCCGACGGGCATAAGGTCTACAGGTGAGCGGCAGGCCGGTCGCTGAATCAGGAGCCTGTAGATCTATGGCAATGGCGGAGTGCCCCAGCTGCGGAAGGAAAGTCCTCGTAGGCGGCAGCCCGAGACGCGGGCAGCGCTTCACCTGTTCCCAGTGCGACACCCTGTTAGAAGTGGTGGGCTTGGACCCGTTGGAGCTCGATTGGACCTACGATGACGACGACGACGATTTTGATGAAGGCGATTTTTAGGCTCGCTCGCCGCGGGAGTGATCTCTGGCGAACGTGTCCCAGTCTCCGACCTCGCTAAAAAGACAGGATTGAATGACAGCAGAGGAAAAGCCTCCAGCAAAGCGGGAGAGCGACAAGCCTCCCAGTCCGGGGCCTGAAAAGGCCTCTCAACGACCGGCGCCCGCCAGCCGCCCCGAGTGGCTGGTGGCCGTCCTTGCCAATATCAAGGGGGAAACCGACCTGCCCGCCGGCAGCCCTCCGGATGCCGGAGCGGAGTTCGACCGGACCGAGACCATCCAATCGATCCGAGACGCGATCCAATCCGGGGGACACCGCACCATTTTTATCCCCGCCGACAGCGACCTGCCCCATGCCCTGGAAGACGCTCGCCCGGATATCTGCTTTAACATCGCCGAAGGCGTCCGCGGGGATGGGCGCGAGGCCCAGGTGCCGGCTCTACTGGAGATGCTCGGCATCCCTTATACGGCTTCGCAGGTCGTCGCCAATGCCATCTCCCTCGAGAAGACGCTGACCAAGCGGCTGTGGCGGGATGCATACCTGCCGGTGACGCCTTTCCAGGAGTTCATTTCTATCGAGGACAGCATCCGGCGCCCCGGTCTGAGCTACCCTCTATTTGTCAAGCCGGCCCGGGAGGGGACCGGGATGGGAGTTGACCTGGGCGCAGTGGTGAAGGATGAGGCTGAACTGCGCGAGCGAGTAGCCTATGTCCTGGAGACCTACCGCCAGCCGGCCCTGGTCGAGACCTTCCTGCCTGGCAGGGAGTTCACGGTGGGCGTTTTGGGCCGGCGCGATTTCCCGTCGTTCTCCAGGCGCCCGGACCTGTATGGCCCGGATGGCTTTCACCGCTTCCCGGTGCTCGAGATCGAGAGCACCCGGTCGGTCACCCCGGGCGTGTACGGCTATAAGGCCAAGTCGAAGGACATGTGGGAGAGCGGCGCGCCCGGCTACCTCTGCCCGGCGGACATCGAACCAAAATTGGTCGACCAGCTGCAGCGCCTGGCGCTGCGGGCCCACCGGGCGATCACTGCCCTGGACGTCTCCCGGGTCGATTTCCGCCTGGATGCAGAGGGCAACCCTTACCTGCTGGAGATCAACACGCTGCCCGGCCTGAACCCGGAGATCAGCGACCTGTGCATCATGTCACGTGCCGAGGGCCTGCTGTACGAGCACCTGATCCTGGAGATCCTCGACCTGGCTGCCGTGCGGTTCGGCCTTTTATAGGCAAACCGCCAAAAGTCATTAAACGAGTCCCTACTTTACCCAGCGCAGCAGGAGCAGCCCGGCTACCAGGGCCATCCCCGCTCCGAAAATAAAGGGCGCGGCCGGGCCGAATCCCTGCCAGGCGCCCAGGCCTTGCCACAGCAGGCCGGCGACCAGCGAGGCTGGCAGGGCGGCCAGCCCGACGCCAGCGTGAAACAGCCCGTAGGCGGAGCCGAGCTGGTCCTGAGGCACCAGGTCGGCGACAAACGCCCGCGCCGTGCCCTCCGTGAGGGCATAATAAACCCCGTAGAATCCAAAGAGTAGCCAGACCTGGCCCCCGCTGCGGGCTGCGCCGAACCCCAGGTAGACCAGGCTATAGAACAGCCAGCCCGCCAGCAGCAGGCGCCTACGGCCGAGCCGGTCGGATAGCGAACCGGCCGGGCCGGAGAGCAGCGAGTAAACGGCGTTGAACGTCAGAAGCATCCCCATCACCTGCAGTACGCTCAGGCCTCGCTCCTGCGCTCGCAGGATGATGAAGGCGTCCGATGAGTTTCCCAGCGTGAACAGGATCACGACCAGCAGGAAGGCTCGGAAGCGCCTGTCCAAACCGGACCAGCGCAGCTGTGGCGCGCCGCCGGCCCGCTCCGTACTCGAAGCCTCCCGGGCGAACAAGGCCAGGAGCAGGACTGCCAGGGCCGCTGGGATGATACTGGCCAGCACTATCCATTGGAACGTCGGCCGGGTCAATTCGGTCCGGCCGGCTTGGCTGGCCCAGATGATCAGGGCGGCGATGCCCAGGCCGGTGAAAGCCCCGGCCGTATCTCCGGCGCGGTGCAGCCCAAAGGCCAGGCCGCGTCGGTTTGCCTCCACGCTGCCAGCCAGCAGCGCATCGCGCGGCGCGGTGCGCAGCCCTTTTCCCACCCGGTCGCCGAGACGGACCCCCAACACCCACCCCCAGGTCGTCGCAAAATACAGCAGCGGTTTCACGACCGAGGAGAGGCCATAGCCGAGCACGGCCAGTGGTTTTCGTTTCCCGGTCCGGTCGGAAAGCGCCCCGGCGTAGACCTTGAGCAGGCTGGCGGTCGTCTCGGCCGTCCCTTCGATCAGACCGACTACGGCCGTCCGCACGCCGAGAACATTGATAAGGTAGAGCGGGAGCAGGTTGAACAGCATCTCCGACGAGACGTCGGTCAGGTAGGAGGTCAGGGTCAGGACCCAAATGTTGCGAGGCAGGCGCCTGTTTTTGGTCGAATCTTGCGCTGGATCGATAGACCGGGCTATGGGAACAACCTCCGGGCTTTGACCTCGGCCACGGCATCCGGGCGGTAGCGGTACAGCCGGGCCGGGCGACCTTCTCCCGTGCGAGTGTTCTGGGTGGCCTCGATGATGCTCGCTGCCAGTATTCGGCGGCGGAAATTGCGCTTATCCAGCCTCTCCCCCAGGATGATTTCGTAGGTGTGCTGGAGTTCGCTCAGGGTGAACTCGACCGGCAGCAGCTGGAAGCCCACCGCGCTGTACTCCAGCTTATAGCGCAGGCGGCGCAGCGCGTACGAGACGATCTCGGCGTGGTCGAAGGCCAGCTGCGGGAGTGTCTCGACCGGGAACCAGCGGGCCTGGGCGGCGTCGCTCCCACCCTCGGTCTGCACCCGGGCGTCGGCCGGGATCAGCGCGTAATACGCCACCGATATCACCCGGCCGCGTGGATCGCGGCCGGGTTCGCCGTAGGTGTACAGCTGCTCCAGGTACGCGTCCTGCACGCCGGTTTCCTCTTCCAGCTCGCGAGCGGCCGCGGTCTCCAGCGATTCGTCCATCTCGACGAAGCCACCCGGCAGCGCCCACTCCCCGGCGTAAGGCTCTGAGCGGCGCTGCACGAGCAGCACCTGCAGCTGTTCATCCCGAAGCGTGAAGATCACGACGTCGACTGTCAGGGCAGGCCGGGGATGGTCGTATGTATAGGTCGCCATGTTGAGGTATGAGCCATGCTGGAGTTCCCTCGGGTTCATGGATGGGATCTCTCCATCATACCAAAATTGCCGCGTTCGTCCAGGTTGTCCCGGCGTTAATTCCCCATGACCAGGGAACCTTTAGCCCGGCCTCTGCGTCTTATGGAGTGTAGCCAGCGTGCTGTAAGATTCGGCGCGTAGGATGTAAACAAGTTTTAAGTCTCTCTGGGATCTGCCGTGGTAGGGGCCATACGTGGGGGTTGGTTTGGGGGG
>DASWHG010000310.1:0-27775 GCA_036393315.1 Anaerolineales bacterium
GCAGCGCCAGCGCCTGGAGGCGCTGGGGGCCGATACGCAAGGAGTCGCCCTGGAAACCGGCGAATACACTTATTCTGCCCTGCCGGATATGCTCGATCTGGCGGAGAAACGAGCAGAAGATCCCCTCGTCCTGATCCTGGACACGCTTCAAGACCCTCAAAACCTCGGCACGCTGCTGCGAACGGCCGAGGTCGTCGGTGTGCACGGTGTGCTGCTCCCTTTCCGGAGGACGGCGACGATCACCCCCGCGGTGGTCAGCGCTTCGTCTGGGGCCAGCGAACACCTGCTCATCGCACAGGCCAACCTGGCCCAATCGATCGAACTCCTCAAGGAGGCTGGGATCTGGGTGGTCGGGCTGGAGAGCAGTTCGCAGGCCCAAACTCCTGACCAGGTGCGTTTGGAGGGACCCCTGGCCCTGGTCGTCGGCAACGAAGGGGAAGGTATGCGGTCATTGGTGGTCAAATCCTGCGACTTGTTGCTGCGATTGCCCATGCGAGGCCAGATCGAATCCTTGAACGCGGCCATTGCCGGCTCCGTCGCGCTTTACCTGGCCTGGCAAGCGCGGGGTTATTCCGGGGGCCCGGTTTCGGCTTGACTTTTACTTTGCTGATGGGACGGCCCTTGCCGCAATACATTGCGTCTGGTATAATGCCTCTCGCCTTCCGACAGGGAGCATTGCACCCGCCGACGTAGCTCAACGGCAGAGCAACCGCCTTGTAAGTGGTAGGTTATGGGTTCGATTCCCATCGTCGGCTTCCAGTCCGGTCGACTTGTCGCCTAGTCCGGCAGTCTGTAACACAGCACTTCAATCCCCTGACTGCCAGACTACGCGACCAGGTGACCGCTGGACTAACCTGGGCGGTTACCCAAGTGGCCAACGGGGACTGACTGTAAATCAGTTGGCAGAAGCCTTCGGAGGTTCGAATCCTTCACCGCCCACCTGGAGACGTCGCTGACCAGCGTAGAGCTGCGCCGGTCAGCGCGTAGCCACGTAAAGCGAAAGCCCTCATAGCTCAGCCGGTAGAGCACGTTCTTGGTAAGAACGGGGTCATGGGTTCAAATCCCATTGAGGGCTCTCGTACCCGACATTATCTGGTCGTTTATCTTTCGCTTTAAGGAGAAAGGAATTTTTATGGCCAAGCAGAGGTTTGAGCGGACGAAGCCGCACATGAACGTGGGGACGATGGGGCACATCGACCACGGGAAGACGACGCTGACGGCGGCGATCACGAAGTACTGTGCGATGCGGGGGCAGGGGGAGTTCCGGGCGTTCGACTCGATCGACAATGCGCCGGAGGAGAAGGAGCGCGGGATCACGATCAACATAGCGCACGTGGAGTACGAGACGACCAAGCGGCACTATGCGCACGTGGACATGCCGGGGCACCGGGACTACATCAAGAACATGATCACGGGGGCGGCGCAGGTGGACGGGGCGATCCTGGTGGTGGCGGCGCCGGACGGGCCGATGCCGCAGACGCGGGAGCACGTGCTGCTGGCGCGGCAGGTGGAAGTGCCGGCGATCGTGGTGTACCTGAACAAGGTGGACATGATGGACGACCCGGAGTTGTTGGAGTTGGTGGAGTTGGAGTTGCGGGAGTTGTTGAACGAGTACGGTTTTCCGGGGGACGAGACGCCGATCGTGCGGGGGAGTGCGCTGCAGGCGCTGGAGAGCAGTTCGCAGGACCCGGATGCGCCGGAATACGAGAGCATCAAGGAGTTGCTGCGGGTGGTGGACGAGTACATTCCGGAGCCAGCGCGGGAAGTGGAGAAGCCGTTCATGATGCCGATCGAAGACGTGTTCTCGATCAAGGGGCGGGGGACGGTGGTGACGGGGCGAGTGGACCGAGGGGTGGTCAAGGTGGGGGAGCCGGTGGAGATCGTGGGGCTGCGGGAGAAGAGCATGTCGTCGGTGGTGACGGGGGTGGAGATGTTCCACAAGCTGCTGGACCAGGGGCAGGCGGGGGACAACCTGGGGCTGCTGCTGCGGGGGATCACCCGGGAGGAGGTGGAGCGGGGGATGGTGGTGGCCAAGCCGGGCTCGATCACGCCGCACACGAAGTTCATGAGCGAAGTGTACGTGCTGAGGCGGGAAGAGGGGGGGCGGCACAAGGCTTTCTTCACGGGGTACCGGCCGCAGTTCTACATCCGGACGATGGACGTGACGGGGAACATCCAGCTGCCCGAAGGGGTGGAGATGGTGATGCCGGGAGACAACGTGAACCTGGAAGTGGAACTGATCGTACCGGTGGCCCTGGAACAGGGCTCGAAGTTCGCCATCCGCGAAGGCGGCCTGACCGTCGGCGCTGGCGTCATTACGAAGATCCTTAAATAGGTGAATTATGGCTAAGCAAAAGATACGCATCCGCCTTAAAGCCTACGATCACCGAGTCCTGGATCAATCTGCCAAGCGAATCGTCGAGACGGCAGAGCGCACCGGGGCCAGAGTAGTCGGCCCGGTCCCTTTGCCGACCCGGATCGAACGCTTTACCGTGCGGCGGTCGACTTTCATCGACAAAGACTCGCACGAACATTTCGAGATCCGCACGCATAACCGGCTGATAGATGTTTTAGACCCCGACTCGAAGACCATCGATATGCTAATGCGACTGAATCTTCCGGCGGGCGTCGATATCGAGATAAAGATCTAGGTTCTGGAGACAGGGAGCACGGCTCGATTCTGGATACCGAACCCATAACAACGGTAAACAGGCAGCGTAAGAGCGGCCGAGTGCGCGGGCTAAAAACCAAAGCTCCGCGGCGGGCAGGCTGACTGTGCTGTCAGAGGGATGATGCAGCCAGGCCCAGGCTGGCAGTCCCTGGAATGTTGACGATTAGGAGAAAACAGAGATGTTGAAAGGGCTGATTGGTAAGAAAATCGGCATGACCCAGATTTTCGATGAAAGCGGCCTTGCTGTTCCGGTGACGCTGATCGAAGCTGGGCCTTGCTATGTTACCCAGGTACGCCAGCCTGAGAAGGATGGCTACTCGGCGGTGCAGCTGGGCTTCGAAGAAGTAAAGCCAAAGCGCCTGACGGGTGGGCGTTTGGGGCATCTCAAGCGCAACGACCTGCCTCCGTTGCGCTTTCTGCGCGAGTTCCGGGTCAAGGAACCCTCTGTCAAGGAAGGCGAAACGGTCAGCGTTGGGGATGTCTTCGCAGTTGGCGAGCGGGTGGATGTGATTGGGACCAGCAAGGGCAAGGGCTTCCAGGGCGCCGTCAAGCGCCACCACTTTGCCGGCGGCCCAAGGACACACGGGCAGTCTGACCGGCTGCGAGCCCCCGGTTCCCGCGGGGCTACGACTACGCCCGGTCACGTGTTCAAGGGCTCGCGCGGCCCAGGGCACATGGGCTTCGACCGGGTTACGGTGCAGAACCTGGACGTGGTCCTGGTGGATGCTGAACGCAACCTTCTGGGCGTGCGGGGCGCGGTTCCGGGCCCCAAGGGCGCCATGGTCATGATCCGGGAAGCGCGCAAGCGGTAGTTGGAGCGATGCCATTATGGAAGTAGATGTCTTGAACATGGAAGGCAAGAAGGTTAGCACGGTTGAGCTGCCGGCGCGGATCTTTGAGGCCCCAATCAATGTAGATCTGATGCACCAGGCGTACGTCCGCCAGATGGCCAACGCGCGCCTGGGGACGCACAAGACCAAGACCCGCAGCGAAGTCTCTGGTGGTGGGCGCAAGCCCTGGCGCCAGAAAGGCACCGGCCGGGCTCGCCAGGGTTCGACGCGGGCGCCCCAATGGGTCGGCGGCGGTAGGGTCCATACGCCCCGCCCGCGGGACTACACTCTGCAGATGCCGCGTAAGATGCGGCGGGCCGCGCTTCGCTCGGCGCTCTCGGTGAAAGCTGCTGAGAACGAGATCCTGGTCGTGGAAAATTTCTCTCTCCCCGAACCAAAGACCCGCCTGATGGCCAAGGCTTTGAGCAATTTGATCGGAGATGCCAGCGTTTTGATCCTGATCCCTGCCAAGAACGGATCCTTTGACATCGTTACCCGATCGGCCAACAACCTTCCGGGTGCAAAGCTGCTGCTGGCCAGCTACTTAAACATCCGCGACTTATTGAGCCACGACAAAATCATCCTGCCGCTGGAGGCTCTGGATGTGATTAAGTCGTATCTAGAGTAGGTGAGAGGGAGTTATGGCGACTATTCATGACGTAATCCGCCGCCCGTTAGTCACGGAGAAGTCGAGTTACCAGACCAGCAACCTCAACCAGTACGTTTTCGAGGTCTCCTTAGATGCTACCAAGGGTCTGGTGAAAGATGCGGTAGAGACATTTTTCGACGTAGACGTCCTGCGGGTGAACATTATCAATGTGCCGCCCAAGCGCAGCCGTCGCTGGCGCAACCGCCGGCTGATGGTGCGACGCAGTGCCTACAAGAAAGCCATCGTCACCCTCGCACCTGGCGACCGGATCGAAGCTTTTGAGGGAGTACGCTGATGCCAGTAAAGAAGTATAAACCGGTGACGCCCAGCTTACGAGGCATGACCGGGCATACCTTTGAAGAAATCACGAAGTCTGAGCCGGAGAAGACTCTGCTCGTGCCCAGGCGTGGATCGGGAGGCCGGAACGTGTATGGACGGGTAACTGTCCGGCACCGCGGAGGTGGGCACCGTCGGCACATTCGCCTGGTAGACTTCAAACGGGATAAGCGCGGCATTCCGGCGCGCGTGGCTGCGATCGAATATGACCCGAACCGCAGCGCTCGTTTGGCGCTGCTGCACTATAACGACGGCGAAAAGCGCTATATCATCGCTCCGCTCGACTTGCGAGTCGGCGATACCGTCATGGCTGGCCCACAGTCGGAGATCCGGCCTGGCAACAGCCTGCCGATTGCCAATATCCCGATCGGTACGATGGTGCACAATATCGAGCTGCAAGAAGGCCGGGGCGGGCAGCTGGTGCGCGCCGCCGGTGAAGCAGCCCAGCTGCTGGCGAAAGAGGGCGAGTTTGCCCAGGTGCGCCTGCCTTCCGGGGAAGTCCGCCTGGTGCGGCAGTCCTGCTATGCTACCATCGGCCAGGTAGGCAACGTCGAGAACGCGAATATCAAGCTCGGTAAAGCGGGCCGCAAACGCCACATGGGCATCCGCCCCACCGTACGCGGCTCGGCGATGTCTCCCCGCGACCACCCTCACGGGGGCGGCGAAGGACGCCAGCCGATCGGATTGCCGGGGCCGAAGAGTCCCTGGGGTAAGCCCACCCTTGGTGCCAAGACCCGGCGCAACAAGGACACCGATAAGTATATTGTTCGCCGGCGTGGCAAGAAGCGGCGCTAGGAGTCTGTTATGGGACGATCGTTGAAAAAAGGGCCTTACGTGGCCCCCGACCTGTTGAAGAAAGTTGAGACGATGAACGAGCGCGGAGAGAAAAAGGTTATCCGCACCTGGAGCCGCGCCAGCACTATCTTCCCCCAGATGGTGGGGCACACCATTGCCGTTCATGATGGGCGCCGTCACGTGCCGATTTACATCACCGAGAACATGGTGGGTCACCGGCTGGGTGAGTTTGCGCCCACCCGCACTTTCCGCGGTCACCTGGCGGAAAAGAAGGTCAGGAGGTAGTTATGGCGGATGATATTCGCGCCTACGGGCGTTCCATTTCGATTTCTGCGCAGAAGGTTCGCCTGGTCATCGATTTGGTGCGGGGCAAGAGCGTTATTGAAGCGCTGAACCTGCTCAAATTTACCCCGAACGCAGCCGCCCACCCGGTTTCCAAGGTGCTGGCTTCTGCCATGGCGAACGCGGAAGAAAATTTCGGTGTCAGCCGGGATGACCTGTATGTTTACCGGATTTTCGCAGACGAAGCGCCCACGCGGCGCTGGCGCAGGTTTGGGGCGCGCGGCCGCTTCAAGCCGATTCTTAGGCGCGCCTCCCATGTCACCGTCGTCTTGCGAGAGCGAGATGAATTTTAGGTTTTGGATTTGAGTGGCGAGTGCTCCGGTTGTAGGCGCACTCCAAAGGAGAAATGATGGGTCGAAAAGTACATCCAATCGGCTTTCGCCTGAAGATCAACAAGACTTGGGACGGACGCTGGTATGCCGAAGGTGCTAACTACGTCAACCAGCTGCACCAGGATTTCAAGATTCGCGACCTGGTCCAGCACGAAGCGCCTCGAGCGGGCGTATCTCGCGTCGAGATCGAGCGCTTCCCTGGCAAGGTAAAGATCAGCGTCCACACCGCAAAACCTGGGATCTTGATCGGCCGGAAAGGCGAGAGTGTGAAAAAACTCCGGTCGAGCCTGGAATCCCTGGTGGGCAAGAAGATCGATCTGGACATTAAAGAGATCAAGTCTGCCGACCTGGATGCCTACCTGGTCGCGAACAATATCGCCGAGCAGCTCGAGCGCCGCATCAGCTACCAGCGCGCCATGAAGCGTGCCATCCAGCAGGCAATGCGCCAGGGCGCCCAGGGCGTGCGGATCGAAGTCTCCGGTCGCTTGAGCGGCGCCGAAATGGCGCGCACGGTGAACATGCGCGAGGGGCGCGTCCCCCGCCAGACCCTGCGGGCGGATATCGATTACGCCCAATCTGAAGCCCTGACGACTTACGGGCGCATCGGGGTGAAAGTCTGGGTTTACAAAGGCGAGGTTCTGCCTGAAGTAGAAGAGAAAGCCGAATCTACCGAGGGAGTGTATGTAAGCGAGTAAATCGCCTTTCCCTCAGCCCGAAAGCGAAACAATGCTTTTGGGCTAACGGAAAGCGTGATTCACCTGTGAGGTTGTCATTATGTTGATGCCAAAACGTGTTAAGTACCGCAAGCAGATGCGCGGACGGATGAAGGGCATGGCCCAACGCGGCGCGGAAGTTCACTTCGGTGATTTCGGTCTCCAGGCCCTGGAACCCGGCTGGGTATCTGCTCGCCAGATTGAAGCGGCCCGGCGCGCCATCGTGCGCGCTCTGAAGCGCCGCGGTAAAGTCTGGATCCGTGTCTTTCCGGACAAGCCCGTCACTCAAAAACCGGCCGAGACCCGTATGGGCAAAGGCAAAGGCAACGTGGAGTTTTGGGTCGCCGTCGTCAAGCCTGGTCGCATCCTCTTCGAGGTCGGCGGCGGTTTGCCGGAAGAGGCAGCCAAGGAAGCGCTGCGCCTGGCTTCCTATAAGCTTTCGATCAAATCGAAGATCGTTCCTCGCTATGGCATTGTAGGAGGCGAAAAATGAAAGTTTCCGAGATTCGTGCCCTGTCGGACTCTGAGCTCAGGACGCGCCTCAATGATGCCAGGGAAGAATTGATGAACCTGCGGTTCCAGCAAGCGACCGGCGAGCTGACCGATCACACCCGCCTGCGCTACACTCGTCGCACGATTGCCCGCATGCTCACGGTTCTCACCGAGCGTGAACAGTCGGCCAGTATGGAAGGTGAAGGATGAACAATCGTCGCCGCATAACCGGTGTCGTTACGAGCAACAAGATGGATAAGACGGTGGTGGTTGAAATCAGCCGCACTTACCGGCATCCGTTGTATAAGAAAGTGGTCCACAGCGAAAAACGCGTGATGGCTCATGATGAACTGGGCTGCCAGATTGGCGACTCGGTCCGGATCGTGGAAAGCCGGCCGATCTCCCGCCTGAAGCACTGGGTGGTGGAAGAGATCCTGCAACGCGAGATCGGCGCGGATGAGCCAGGGTTGGAGGCTTAGCCATGATCCAGCACGAGAGTCGCCTCAAAGTGGCAGACAACACAGGTGCGCGCGAGCTGCTGGTTATTCACGTACTCGGCGGTTCGAACCGCCGGTACGGTGGGGTTGGAGACGTTGTGGTGGCGACGGTGAAAGCAGCCACGCCCCAGGGCGCCGTGAAGAAGAGCGATGTCGTCAGAGCGGTGATCGTCCGCACTGTCAAAGAGTGGCGGCGGGAAGACGGTTCGTATATTCGCTTCGACGATAACGCCGCGGTGATCCTGGATGCAGATGGCACCAACCCGCGCGGGACCCGGATCTTCGGTCCGGTCGCGCGCGAGCTGCGTGAAAAAGGATTTATGAAAATTGTATCGCTGGCCCCTGAGGTTCTTTAGGGATGGCGGTTCAGGAGCGAGTGCTGTGAAAGTAAAGATTAAAAAAGGCGACATCGTGGAGGTCATCAGCGGCCGTGAGGTCGACAGAGGCAAGCGCGGCGAGGTGATCAGGGTCATCCCCGAGGAGACCCGTGTGGTGATCCAGGGTGTAAACATGCGTAAGAAGCACCAGCGCCAGGTTCAGACCCAAGGCCGCACCATGTCTCCAGGAATCATTGAATTCGAGGCGCCGGTGCATCTCTCGAACGTGATGTTGGTATGCCCCAAGTGCGACGAAGCCACGCGAGTGAGTATTCAACGTGAAGACGGCAAGTCCCGCCGGGTCTGTAAACATTGCGGGGCGCTGCTCGATTAGGCAGGCCGGCAAGGAGAAGAAAGATGGCACATATATTGAAGGATCGTTACCAGGAGGAAGTTGCGTCGGCCTTGATGAAGTCGTTAAACCTGGAGAATGTGATGCAGGTGCCGCGCGTCGAGAAGATCGTGGTGAATATTGGCGTTGGCGAAGCGTTGGACAATGCCAAGGCTTTAGATGCCGCAGTTGCGGACCTGACCAAGGTCACAGGCCAAAAACCGATCATCACCAAGGCCAAGAAGAGCATCGCCAACTTTAAGTTGCGTGAAGGCCGGGCCATTGGGGTTAAGGTCACCCTGCGAGGAGAGCGTATGTGGGCCTTCCTGGATCGCCTGGTGAACGTTGCCCTACCCCGAGTGCGCGACTTCCGCGGGGTCTCTCCCAATTCGTTTGATGGTCGCGGGAACTACACCCTGGGATTGCGGGAGCAGCTCGTCTTCCCGGAGATCGAGTACGATAAGATCGACAAGCTGCGCGGCCTCGAGATCACCATCGTGACCTCTGCCCGCAGCGACGAAGAGGGCAGGCAGTTATTGGATATGCTCGGTATGCCATTCAGGAAGGAAGGATAATCGATGGCAAAGAAGTCCATAGTAATACGCGAAGAACGGCGAAAATATCCAACACGGGTGCGTAACCGCTGCATGCTCTGCGGGCGCCCGCGCGGCTACCTGCGCCGTTTTGGTCTGTGCCGGATTTGCTTCCGGGAACTGGCCCTGGATGGTAAGATTCCAGGCGTAGTCAAGTCTTCCTGGTAGCCGGGCGGAGGCATTAATATGAGTGTTACTGATCCGATTGCAGATATGTTGACTCGCATCCGGAATGCCCTGACAGCCGGGCATACCCAGACGGCGATGCCGAGCTCGAACCTCAAGGTGTCGATTGCGAAGATCTTGAAAGACGAAGGTTTTATCGCGGGTTATGAGGTCGTCGATGGAGAGAGGCCCGGCCACAAAGTCTTGCGCATCCGGCTTAAATACGTCGGAGAGCGGCGGCAGCGCCGGCCAGTTATTACCGGTTTGGAACGGGTGAGTAGCCCGGGTCGCCGCGTCTACAGCGGGAAGCAAGAAATCCCCTGGGTGCTCTCCGGGATGGGGATCGCCATCATTTCAACGCCCAAAGGGGTCATGACGGGGCAGCGCGCCCGCCAGCTGGGCGTCGGTGGCGAGATCCTGTGTAAGGTCTGGTAAGGAGGCTGGGAAGTGTCAAGAATTGGACGTATGCCGGTCGTCATACCTGCGACCGTGGATGTGCAGATCGATGGCTCGCATGTGCGGGTCAAGGGTCCGAAAGGGGAGCTGGAACATACTTTCCCGCCGGGTGTCGAGATTACCAAGGACGATGGAGTCCTCTCGGTCAGCCGGATATCGGATGAACGCACTTACCGCGCCCTGCACGGTATGACTCGGGCTTTGATTAATAATATGGTAGTCGGTGTCAGCACCGGCTTCGAAAAAGTGCTGGAAATCAACGGCGTTGGTTACCGGGCCGAGATCTCCGGCAGCAACCTGGTGCTCCATGTGGGCTACTCCCACCCGGTTGTCGTTGAGCCACCCGAGGGGATCTCCTTTGAAGTGGACCCCCGCACGCGCCAGGTGAAGGTGCTGGGCTACAACAAAGAGGCCGTGGGCCAGATGGCAGCCGACATCCGCAAGATCCGGCCACCCGAGCCCTATAAAGGCAAAGGCATCAAATACCTGGATGAGAAAATTCGCCGCAAAGCCGGCAAGACGGGTAAGGTGTAATCTATGGCGAACAACAATTCTCGTTCTGCTGCTCGCCTCCGGCGTCACAGCCGTGTCCGCAGATCATTGAGCGGTACGCCGGAGAGACCGCGGCTGAACGTCTTTCGCAGCCTGGGCGAGATCTACGCCCAGGTGATCAACGATGAGATCGGCCACACGATGGTCTCGGCTTCGAGCGTGGATAGCGAACTGCGAGCCCAGCTGGAAGGGAAATCGAAGACCGAACAGGCTCGCCTGGTTGGCCAGGCCCTGGCGGAACGCGCCAGGGGGCAGGGCATCCAGAGCGTGGTTTTCGATCGCGGTGGCTATCGCTATCTGGGACGCGTGAAAGCGCTGGCGGATGGAGCGCGCGAAGGTGGCCTGGAGTTCTAACAGGCCAGACTGGAGAGGATAATGTCAGACTTTCAAGGTACAGAGTTCGAACACGAATTTGACGAGCGCGTCATCGAAATCGCCCGCGTGGCCAAAGTGGTCAGAGGCGGTCGCCGCTTTTCTTTCCGGGTGACTGTCGTGGTCGGAGATAACAAAGGTAGTGTCGGGATAGGAATAGGCAAGGCCAATTCCGTTCCGGATGCCATGCGTAAAGCCACCGAACGGGCGCGCCGCGAAATGCGGCGGGTATCCCTCTTCGGGACGACCATCCCGCACGAGGTGATCGGTAGGTCCGGCGGCGCCAGGGTCCTGCTTAAGCCCGCCTCCGCCGGGACCGGAGTGATCGCGGGCGGCGGCGTGCGCGCCGTGCTCGAAGCGGCCGGCGTTTCGGATATCCTGACCAAGTCGTTGGGCAGCAATAACGTGCTGAACGTCGTTTATGCCACCATGGATGCCCTGGAGCAGCTCAAGTCGCCCCAGGAGGTGGCTGCCCTGCGAGGCAAACCGGCGAAGGATTTAATGCCGTTCTGGGAGCGGAGGAAGCAGAATGGCTAAGCGAAAAACGGAGAAAGAGAAGGAAGTGGAAAAAGTGCTGCGCGTGACTCTGGTTCGCAGCCCGATTGGCTACTCGCTGCGGCAGAAGAACACTGTCCGGGCGCTCGGTTTACGCAAGATGCACCAGACGGTTGAGCACCTGGATAGCCCGACTTTACGGGGTATGCTGGCCAAGGTGCGGCACCTGGTGTTTGTCGAAGAATAGGAACTGACGATGAAATTGCACGATCTTAAACCAAACGAAGGTTCGCGTAAGAACCGCAAGCGCGTCGGCCGGGGGATCGCTGCCGGTCAGGGGAAGACTGCCGGCCGCGGCACGAAAGGACAGGGAGCGCGCGCCGGCGGTGGGACCCGGTTGTATCACCAGGGCGGTAGCCTTCCTTTCTTCCGCCGCCTGCCATTTGTCCGGGGGAAAGGATTCACTTCCCTTAACCGGGTGGAGTACAACGAAGTCAACCTGGACCAGCTGGCCGGTTTCCCGGCCGGCAGCCCGGTGACACCCGAGACCATGATGGAAGCCCGCTTGCTTCGCGAGGTCCGCAACCCGACCGTTATCATGGGCCGAGGAGAGATCAGCGTGCCTTTGCAGGTCACGGTACACAGGATCACGAAGGGCGCCCGGGAAAAAATCGAAGCTGCCGGCGGTTCCGTCGAAATTATCTCGATGGAGACCGGCGAGTAAGGGCTTCGCATGCTAGAGGCCTTTGCGATTAAGGAGTTATCATCATGAAGCGTTCTGCCTGGCGTTATCTGTGGTCGGCCAGGGATATCCGGCGCAAGCTGGTCTTGACGATCGTCCTCCTGGCGATTTACCGTCTGGCCGCTCACGTTCCCGTACCTGGGGCAAACCGTGAAGTGATCGCGGGGATTCTGGAAGCCGGCGGAGCTCCTGGGACCCTGGTCAACTTGCTGGACCTGCTGTCCGGCGGCACCGTCTCGAACTTCTCCGTCCTGGCGATGGGCGTCTACCCGTACATCACCGCCCAGATTATCCTGCAGCTGCTCGTGCCTATTATCCCGGCGCTTCAGAAGCGCATGCAAGAGGATCCGCGCCAGGGCCAGAAATGGATGGAGAAGTGGACGTACATGCTGGCGGTGCCTATGGCGGCTCTCCAGGCGATCGGACAGATCAACCTGTTCAGCCAGTTTGCCGGTGGAGTGCCGGTTCTCGATAACTTCGGTTTCAGCGGCTCCAGCCTGATCCCCTCCATGGCCGTCATCATCAGCATGACCGCGGGTACCATGTTCGCGATCTGGTTGGGCGAGCTGATCTCTGAGTATGGCATTCGAAACCAGGGGCTGTCTCTGATCATCTTCGCCGGGATCGTATCGCGAGTGCCCGTCTCTGTCGGCAGCCTGATGGCGGACGAACAAAACCGCTGGATATCCATTGCCTTCCTGATCGTCTTCACCACCCTGACGATTTTCGCGATCGTTTTCGTCCAGCAAGGCCAGCGTAACGTCCCGGTCATGTACCCCGGCCGGCGGGTCGGCAACCGCATGTCGATGCCGGTCAAAGGCACCCTGCCCCTGCGAGTCAACATGGCAGGCATGATCCCCTTGATCTTCGCCCAGTCCCTGCTGACCTTCCCGGCGATCATCGCCAGCTTCTTCATGGGGTCTCAGACTGCCTGGGTGCAGAGCCTGGCGAACAGCATTCAAAACACATTCGGCGGCACCGGCAGCGCTTACTGGATCTTGTACTTCTTGATGGTGGTGGCATTCACCTTCTTCTACACCGACGTGCTGTTCGCACAGCAGAACTATGGCGACAACTTGAAGAAGGTGGGCGCGCAGATCCCAGGCGTCAGCCGGGGTACCCCCACCCAGAAATACCTGACCCGGGTCCTGCGGCGGATCACGCTGCCGGGAGCCCTGTTCCTGGGTATGGTCGCAATCCTGCCCTGGTTGATCGGGCTGCTGGTTCCTTTCGGTCAGAACACCGGGTTGCTGCTGGTCTCCTCGGCCGGTTTGCTGATCGTCGTCGGCGTGGTGAGGGATACGTTCTTCAACCTCGAGGCCGAACTCAAACTGCACGGTTACGACGATGCCCTTTTGATCCGCTAGGGTGCAATCCGGAAGAGGAGCAGGCATGTCTGATTACATCGTGATGCTCGGCCCGCCAGGCGCAGGAAAAGGCACCCAGGCGCAGATCCTTTCGAAGGAGCTGGGTTTACCCCATATCTCCTCCGGCGATATTTTCAGGGAGAACCTTAAAAACGGGACCGAACTCGGCGAACAGGCCGAGGGATATCTCCAGCGAGGGGAGCTGGTTCCCGACGACCTGACCATTGCCATGATCCGGGCGCGCCTCTCCCAACCCGATGCTGAGTCGGGCGCTCTGCTGGATGGTTTCCCACGTACGCCTGCGCAGGCAGAAGCCCTGGCAGAGATGCTGTCCGACATGGATGGGCAGGTTGCGGCAGTTCCTTATATCAACGTCCCGGAGCCCGTCTTGGTCGAGCGGCTGTCCGGCCGGTGGACCTGCCGTGAACAGGGGCATGTTTTCCACGAGAAATACAATCCACCGAAGGACCCGGCGCGCTGCGACTTCGATGGATCCGAACTTTACCAGCGGGAAGACGATAAGGCGGAGACGGTTGCCCGCCGCATCCGGGTTTACCTCGACCAGACCCAACCCCTGATCGACTACTACCGGCAGCGCGGCCTGCTGGTGGAGGTCGATGGCACGCAGCCGATCGAGCGGGTGACTGAAGCCCTGTTGGCTGCACTGGAATCGGTGCGCTAGGATGGCTACAGAGCGGAATGTCATCATCAAGAGCCCGCAAGAAGTGGATCTCATGCGGGCGGCCGGCCGGGTCAACGCACTGGCTTTGGAGACTGTCCGGAAGATGATCCGGCCAGGGATTAGCACTGCCGAGCTGGATGCTGCCGCGGAAGAAGTCATCCGCAAGCATGGCGGTATCCCGGCCTTTAAAAACTACCCGGGTCCTTACCCTTACCCGGCGACGCTGACGATCAGCATTAACGAGGAGCTGGTCCACGGTGTCCCCGGCAAGCGCAAGCTGCGCGAAGGCGACCTGGTCTCCATCGACTGCGGGACTGTGCTGGAAGGTTTTGTGGCCGATTCTGCCTTCTCGATTGGAGTCGGAGAGGTCTCTCCCGAGGTGCGGCGCCTGCTCGAAGTTACCGGGCAGGCCCTGGATATCGGAATCTCCCAAATGTACGCCGGGAAGCGCGTGGGAGATGTCTCCTCGGCCATCCAGCAGTACGTCGAAGGGCACGGGTATCACGTCCCGCGTGAATATACCGGCCACGGCGTCGGCCGGCAGATGCACGAAGGGCCTCTGGTCCCCAATTATGGGACGAGTGGCCGGGGGATGGTCCTCCGGCCTGGGATCACGGTGGCATTGGAACCGATGGTGCTGGTCGGGACGCACCGGACCCGCGTGCTGGGCGACCAGTGGACGGTGGTATCGGCTGATGGCTCGCTGACAGCCCACTTCGAGCACAGTGTGGCGGTCACGGAAGGAGAACCGCTGATCTTGACCGCCCTGCCCTAATGGTTTTCTCAAAGTCGAGAAATGTCACCCTGAGGCGCTGCTCTATGGCGCCGAAGGGTCTCGCTCCTGGCTCGTTAGAGATGCTTCCGCTGCAAAGAACACTACCTCAGCATGACATCGCTGGCCCAAGCGAGTCTGGACGGAAAAAACGAGTTCAGGTATAATTAAAACTTCGGCTGCCGGTCGGAATCGCAGCCGGTTAGAAGGAGTAAGTAGAGATGAAAGTGTCGGCCTCCGTGAAAAAGCGCTGTGCAAAATGCAAGATCGTCAAGCGCAAGGGCATTGTTTACGTAATTTGTGAAAACCCAAAGCACAAGCAGCGACAGGGATAGCAGACTATGGCACGTATCGAAGGTATTGATCTCCCGCGCAACAAGCGGGTCGAAGTAGGACTGACTTATATTTACGGCATCGGGCCGAACCGCGCCAAAGAGATGCTGCAGCAGGCCAGGATTAATCCGGACACCCGGATCAAGGACCTGACCGATGCAGAGGTCGCCTTGCTGCGCGATTACATCGGGCAGAACTTCAAGGTGGAGGGCGACCTGCGCCGCGAAGTGCAGCTGAACATCAAGCGCCTGATCGAGATCGGCAGCTACCGCGGCCTGCGGCACCGCCGCAATTTACCGGTGCGCGGCCAGCGGACTCGTACGAACGCCCGCACACGCAAGGGCCCTAAGCGCACGGTTGCAGGGCGCGGGCGGCGGCGCGGCGCGAAGAAGAAGTAACCTTTTATCTTGTGGATTCTGAGCTGTAATTGCCGGAGTGGGTTCCTTCCCTCCCAGCGGCTCTCCGGCGGCCCGGCTCAATAATGAGGTTGGAAAGAAGCGAGGATTTATGGCAAAAGCTGCACGTCCTACGCGCCGGACAGGCGCACGGAAGACAAAGCGCACCCTGTCTACCGGGCAGGTGCACATCAGCGCGACGTTTAACAACACCATCATCACCATCACCGACCAGCAGGGCAACACGGTTGCCTGGGGAAGCGCCGGTTCGGTGGGCTTCAAGGGCTCCCGCAAAAGTACCCCCTTCGCCGCCCGGTTGGCTGCCGAACAGGCCATCAAAGCGGCCCAATCCATGGGTTTGCAGGAGGTGGAAGTGTTCGTCAAGGGTCCTGGCCCGGGCCGCGAATCCGCCATCCGGGCCGTGCAGGCTGCCGGGATGAGGGTGACATCTATCAGCGACCTGACGCCGGTCCCCCACAATGGGTGCCGTCCGCCAAAGAAGCGCCGCGTCTAGTTCATTGATCATAGTCGATCACTATAAAGAGGGAAGATTGTATGGCAAAGTATCGTGGGCCGGTATGTAAACTCTGCCGGCGAGAAGGTGAAAAATTATTCCTGAAAGGGGAGCGCTGCTTTACGCCCAAGTGCTCGGTCGAGAAGCGCGATTATCCCCCGGGAGAACATGGTAAGGGCGCCCAGTTCCGCCGCCGGCGGGAGTCGGACTATAACCGCCAGCTGCGCGCCAAGCAAAAAGCGCGCCGGATTTACGGAGTCCTGGAGCGCCAGTTCCGTCGCTATTATGAGGTTTCTCTTCAGCGCCGCGGTCTGACAGGTCTGAACCTGCTTCAGATCCTGGAGTCGCGCCTGGATAACGTCGTTTTCCGGCTGGGCTTCGCAGTCAACCGGGCGCAGGCCCGCCACCTGGTGACTCATGGGCACTTCATGGTCAACGGGCGGCGGACGGACGTCCCTTCCATGCTCGTCTCTCCCGGCGACCAGATTTCCATCCGGGATGGTTCCCGCAAGCGCCCGTACTTCAAGGATCTGCCTGCGGTCGCAGAAGAGAGGAACATTCCAGACTGGGTCAGCCGCGACTTGCGCAATATGACTGGGTCTGTCATCCGCCTGCCAGAGCGCCCAGAGATCGATGGCAACCTGAGCGAGCAGCTGATCGTCGAGTTCTACTCACGATAGCACTATTCGTCATTTTTACAAGTTCTCCACGGAGGGTGTTCTGCCCGCCAGAAAGATATACCCCCGGGAAGAGGTGAACCGTGATCGGTTTAACAAATATGGTAACGCCGAAGATCGAGCGAGAAGCAGAAGCTCGCAACTACGGCAAGTTTATCATTGGTCCGCTTGAGCGCGGCTATGGTATCACGCTGGGCAATGCCCTGCGCCGGGTGTTGCTTTCCTCCCTGGAGGGTGCGGCGGTCACCTCGATGCGCATCGCGGACGTGCAGCACGAGTTCAGCGACATACCCGGCGTGCGTGAAGACGTCATTCGGGTTATGCTCCAGATCAAGCAGCTGCGGATGAAGTTATTCGATGTAGACACTGCCCGCCTCCATCTGGAAGTCCGGGGCGGTGGGGTCGTCACGGCCGCGGATGTCATCACCCCGCCGGAAGTAGAGATCGTCAACCCCGATCTCTACCTGTTCACGGTGGACGACAGCCGGTCGAACCTTGAAATCGAGATGACCGTTGAACGAGGCCGGGGTTATTCCCCGTCCGACGATCGCGGCGGGCGTCTGCCCATCGGAGAGATGCCCGTGGATGCCATTTTCAGCCCCGTGCGGCGGGTGAACTGGGAAGTGGGTTACGCCCGGGTCGGGCAGAGCACCAATTACGACCGCTTGACCCTGGAAGTCTGGACGGACGGGACGATGAGCCCGGAAGAAGCTCTCAGCACCAGCGCCAAGGTCCTCATCGATCATCTGCGCCATTTAGCCGGTGTGAGTGAGGAGTCGCTGGCCGCGATCACCGAGGAAGAAGTCGAGAGCAGCCGGCTGACCAGCGAAATGATCGAGACCCCCATCGAAAACCTGGACCTCTCGGTGCGGGTGTTCAATTCTCTCAAGCGCACCGGCATCACTACCGTTGGTGAGGTGCTGGAGCTGCTCGAGAAGGGCGACGAGGCCGTGATGTCCATCCGCAATTTCGGCGAGAAGAGCCTGGATGAGCTGCGCGCCAAGATGCGCGAGAAGGGCTATCTTCACGGTGAAGACGAGACTGAAGCGGAGTAGGTAAGAAATGCGACATAGAGTAGCAGGACGAAAATTAGGCCGCCAGAAGGGTGAACGCACCGCGCTGCGGCGGATCCTGATCAAGCAGCTGTTCGAGCATGAACGGATCCGGACCACTCGGGCCAAGGCAGAAGCCATCCGCGGGCAGGCCGAGCGGCTGATCACCCTCGCCAAGCGCGGCACAGATGCCGGCGAAGCCGGGATGGTGCACGCGCGCCGTCTGGCCGCTGCCCGCCTGGCCGATCCGGAAGCGGTGCGCAAGCTTTTCGATGACATCGCACCCCGGTACGCCAACCGCATGGGCGGTTACACCCGCATGATCAAGCTGGGACCCCGCATGGGGGATGCGGCTGAGATCGTGCTGCTCGAGCTGGTCGAAGAATAGGCCTCGGATGCGGGCCTTGTCATCAAGGCCTTGTCTTCAAGGCATTGTCTTCAATGCCCGCACCGTCTGGCCCCCCTTTTTAGCGATCGGTGGACTGTAGGCGACAGGAAGCTGATCAGCAAATGGCACGTTACCAGGTTGTTCTAGCATATGACGGCACGCAGTTCTTTGGCTTCCAACGCCAGGTGAACGAGCGGACGGTGCAGGCGGTCGTCGAGGCTGCCCTGGAGGAACTGGGCTGGGCTGGGGGGGCGATCCTGGCCGCCGGGCGGACCGATACCGGCGTCCATGCCTCTGGTCAGGTGATCGCTTTCGATCTGGATTGGGCGCATGCACCCGGCGAGCTGCTGCGAGCCATGAACGCCCAGCTCCCGGCCGACGTGGCCGTGCGGGCGGTCTCTCCCGTCCGGGATGATTTCCACCCGCGTTTTTCGGCTGCCGGGCGGCGATATCGCTACCGCCTGTTCTGTGACGAGGTCCGCCACCCGCTGCGAGAGCGCTACGCCTGGCGGGTGTGGCCGGCGGTCCGGCTTGCAGACCTGCAGCAGGCCGCCGCTGACCTGCCGGGGACGCACGATTACGCTGCCTTTGGCAGCCCGCCTCGCCCTGGTGGAAGCACCGTGCGCACCGTGACTCGGGCTGTCTGGTCGCAGGACGGGCCTGACCTGGTCTTTGAGGTGGAGGCGAACGCTTTTCTCTACCACATGATCCGCCGGATGGTGTTGCTCCAGGTGGAATTCGCACAGGACCGGTTGGAAGGCAGGCGGGTGGCCGGTTATCTCACGGGCCAGGCAGGTGCCTCCGTGCAAGGCCTGGCCCCGCCGAACGGGCTCACGCTCGTGGAAGTGATTTATCCACCCGAGTTGGCCGGAGTGAGAAATAACCTTAAACTTGAAGAGATAGAAAATGACGAGCCCGGATGAACGGGGCCCGTCTGAAGCAGAGAGGATGACCGTGCAGAAGACATACATTCCGAAAGCCGCCGAGATTACCCAGCAGTGGTACCTGGTCGATGCGAACGGCAAGAACCTGGGCCGCCTGGCAACCAGGATTGCAGGTGTTATGCTGGGGAAGCACAAGACAAGCTTCACACCCGGCATGGATACCGGGGACTTTGTCGTTGTGATCAATGCCGAGCGCGTGGCGGTAACCGGCAACAAATTGGAGAATAAGTTTTACTATCGCTACAGCGGATATCCCAGCGGGCTGAAGAAGATCAGCTTGCGAGACCAGCTGGCCAGGCACCCGGACCGCGTGATCCGCCGGGCCGTGTGGGGCATGCTGCCTCATAATAAGTACGGGCGCAGCCTTATGCGAAAGCTGAAGATCTACGCAGGCTCCGAGCATCCCCATTCGGCTCAGCAACCGGAACCGCTCGAGTAAGGTCGATTGAGGTAAGGAGAATTTATGGCAACACAATATTACGAAGGGATCGGCCGCCGGAAGGAAAGCACGGCTCGCGTGCGGTTGATGGCGGGTTCAGGCCAGTTCATGGTCAACGGGAAACCATTGGAAGAATATTTCAACCGCCAGGGTGACCCGGAGACCGCACTGGCGCCGCTGGAAAAAGCCGGCGAGAACCGCGCCCAGCTGGACCTGGCGGTCATCGTCCGGGGGGGCGGCGTCACCGGGCAGACAGACGCAGTGCAGCTCGGGGTCGCCCGCGCCCTGGTCAAAATGAACCCCGACCTGAAGGAAGCCATGCGCAGAGCCGGCTTCCTGACCCGAGACGCGCGCATTAAAGAACGCAAGAAACCCGGCCTGAAGCGCGCCCGGAAAGCGCCTACCTATACAAAGCGCTAATCAACGTCCATCCTGCGTGGAGCGTGAGGTGTGAATCCGGCGATTCACCCCTGGCGCTCCACGCACTTTATTTAATCCGCTAAAACCCTCATGGCTCCTTCAGGCATCACCCTGCTTGGCCTCGGTCCGGGTGACCCGGCGCTGCTCACCCGCCAGGCCTGGGACGTACTCAATCACAGCGCTGAAATCTATTTGAGGACGCGCCAGCACCCGACCGTGGCCGGCTTTCCACCCGGCCTGCGAGTTCACTCTTTCGATCACCTCTACGAGGACGGGGAGTCGTTCGAGAGCGTCTACGAGCACATCGTCGCCCAGGTGCTGGCGCTTGGCGCCCGCCCGCAGGGCGTCATCTATGCGGTGCCCGGCCACCCGTTCGTGGCAGAAGCCACATCGCCCGAGATCGCCCGCCGGGCTGCTGAGGCGGGCATCCCGGTGCAGGTAGTGGAAGGCTTGAGCTTCCTGGAGGCTACCTTCGCAGTCCTGGGCGTCGATCCCTTCCCGCATACCGCGCTGGTCGATGCGCTCGAACTATCGGCGTCGCACTTCCCGCCCTTCCCACCCAGCGCGGCGGCCGTGATCGCCCAGATCCACTCGCCGGCCGTCGCCTCAGAAGTCAAGCTGGTCCTCACTGCCCTGTATCCAGACGAGCACCCGGTGCAGCTGGTGCACGCAGCCGGCACGCAGCAGGCGCGGGTAGAAGCGCTCCCGCTGTATGCCATCGACCGCAGCCCGCAGGTTGGCCTGCAGACCTGCCTGTATGTGCCTCCGTTGGGGGGGAACGCCTCCTTCGAGGCTTTCCAGGAAATCATCGCCCACTTGCGAGCCCCGGAGGGCTGCCCCTGGGACCGAGAACAAACTCACCAGACCCTCCGCCCCCACTTACTCGAGGAGGCTTACGAGGTGCTGTCTGCCCTGGATGCCGGCGACGTGGAGGCGCTGCGTGAGGAGCTCGGCGACCTGCTGTTGCAGATCGTCCTGCATGCTCAGATCGCCAGCGAATATGGGGAGTTCAATATGTCGGACGTCCTCCAGAGCATCCACACCAAGCTGGTGCACCGCCACCCGCACGTCTTTGCCGGTTTAAAAATCGCCGGCCCGCAGGGCGTGATCGAGAACTGGGAACGTATCAAATCTGCCGAACGAGAGGCGAGCGGCAAGGAGGCTGGGGGTATCCTGGCGGGTGTGTCCCTCGCGCTGCCAGCCCTATCGCAAGCGCAGTCCTACCAGGAACGGGCCGCCCGTGGCGGTTTCGATTGGCCCAATATCCAGGGAGTCCTGGATAAGATCCTCGAAGAAGTGGAGGAGATCCGGGCAGCTGCCTCACCCGAGGATAAAGCCCTGGAGGTCGGCGACTTGCTTTTCGCGGTGGTGAACCTGGCCCGCTGGGTTGGCCTGGACGCCGAATCCGCCCTGCGGGAGGCCAATGCTCGCTTCCGCCGGCGTTTTGCGAAGATCGAAGAGGCCGCCCGCGCCCAGGGCCGGCCTCTTGCGGAACTCAGCCTCGCAGAGATGGACGCTCTCTGGGAAGAAGCCAAGGGAGGGGAGTAGGGGGCGGTTAAAGCGGGCGCCGGTAGAACGCGATCGTACTCGGGCGCAGGAAATACCAGGCGTTAATGCCAATCCACAGGGCCGACCACAGGACTCGCCCGTAAGCCATGATCTGCTGGTCCTCGGGGAGTGCTCCCGCCAGCGCCAGGCTGGTATTTTGGAAGGCGCGCAGGCTGAAGAAAAGGGTGACCAGGACGATCAACGCGATGCGGGAGCGGTCGCTGCCCAGGAAGGCCCCGATGGCCGCGGTGACGATCGCCACCGGCAGCCCGATCGATAAGCACAGCGTGGCCAGGGTGACATCTTCGGGGCTCCGTTCGGCTGCATTCGCAATCTGCGTGATCGCTCCGATCGCCGGCATGATGCCGGCCGAGACACCGTTGAGGATCGTAAGGATGGAAACGCCGGTCGGTCGTTCAGGCCGGGGGTAGGGCTCCCCGGATTCCTCGCTGTACTTCATCGCTCCCCTTGCGCGCACCCGGTTTAAAGGTCCTCCTCGTACACGTCCTTCTCGAATTCCAGGGCATCTTTGAGAGATTCGGCGCAGTCCTGGCTGCAAGCCAGGAAGACCAGGTCATAACCTTGCGCTCTGACTTGTGAGGAGGCCGTGGGGACGAGGGCGAAGACTGTTTTTCCAGCCAACGCCAGCTCCAGCGATACAAACTCTCCCTCTTTATCACTGAGATCAACACTGGCACTCGCTTTTGCGCCAAACCCGAATACTTCCGTATCCGGAGGGATGATCTCGTTGCACCAGGCACAGGTGCGCAGCAAACGATCCCTGATTTGGCTATCCATCTTAACTCTCCTGCACGATACCGTCGAAACCCTTTACCTGCTCATTCCAGGCATCTGTTTTTACCATCTATCTGCTCGCGACTGCGCTCACCTGCACCGGTTCAAATTGGGCGGTGAAGTGGCGCAGCAGGTCTGGTGCATACGTGATCCGGAATCCTCCGATGCTCTCTCGCTTTGCTGCAATGCGCTCGATCGCCTCCGCCACGAAATCCAGGTGGCTCTGTGTGTAAACCCGGCGGGGGATCGCCAGCCGGACCAGCTCGAGGACCGGGTAGACCATTTCTCCGCTCACCGGGTCCGGGTGGGCGAACATCACGGAGCCGATCTCCACTGCCCGGATGCCGCCCTCCAGGTAGAGTTCTGCTGCCAGCGCCTGGCCTGGGAACTGGCCGGGCGAGATGTGAGGCAAAAGGCGTCCGGCATCTAAGTATACCGCATGACCTCCGGGAGGTTCGACGATCGGGATGCCCGCCGCCAGCAGGCGCTCGGCCAGGTACGCAGTCTGCCCCAGCCGGTAAGCCAGGTAGTCCTCCTCCAGCCCTTCCCGCAGCCCGGTCGCCATGGCATCCAGGTCACGGCCCGCCAGGCCGCCGTACGTGGGGAAGCCTTCTCGCAGGATCAGCTCGTTGCAGGCCCGTTGGTACAAAGTTTCGTCGTTCATGGCCAGGAAGCCGCCGATATTGACGATCGCGTCCTTCTTGGCGCTCATCGTCGCCCCGTCGGCCAGGGCGAATATTTCTCGGGCAATCTCGAGGGTGCTCTTGCCTGCATAGCCCGGCTCTCGCATCTTAATAAAATAAGCGTTCTCCGCGTAGCGGCAGGCGTCGATGAAGAATGGGATGCCGAAGCGGTGATACACTTCGGCTACGGCCTGTAAATTCTCGAGCGAAACCGGCTGCCCACCTCCGGCGTTATTTGTGATCGTGATCATGCCAAAAGGGATCTTTTCGACGCCGGTGTTCTGGATGAACGCCTGCAGCTTGTCGATATCCATGTTCCCTTTGAATGGATGTCTCGCGGTGGGATTCGCGGCCTCCGGGATGACCAGGTTCGCCGGCCGCCCGCCTCGGGCGCGGATATTCGCGTAGGTGGTATCGAAGTGCATGTTCGATGGGATCGAGTCGCCTTCTTTGACCAGCAAGGCGCTCAGGATGTTTTCCGCCGCCCGTCCCTGGTGTGTGGGTACAAAAAATTGAAAGCCGAAGATTTCGTCGATGGCTTCCTTTAAATGAAAGAAAGAATTCGCCCCTGCATAAGATTCGTCGCCCTGCATCATTGCCGCCCACTGCCCCTGGCTCATCGCGCCGGTCCCAGAATCGGTCAGCAGGTCGATGAAGATATCCTCCGAGCGCAGCCCAAACACGTTGTAGCCTGCCCGGCGGAGTGCCTCTTCTCGTTGAGGCCGCTCGACGAGGTGGATGGGCTCGACCATTTTGATCCGAAACGGTTCTGGGGGATAACTGGCCATTCTTTGCCTCCACTTTTCAGCGTTTTTCTGTGCTCGGCCGTGTCCGATACCATATGCTCTCCACGAACCCGAACTCACGTTAATTTAGATTCAGTGTAGCATGCTTTTTGCATAAATCCAAGATGAAGAAGATCGTCTCTCTGGGATCTGCCGTGGTATGGCCCCTACCACGGCGATTCCCAAAGACCCAGAAGATCACAGAAGAAACCAGACCGCCTGGCCACTCGAGTATAATTCCAGGCATGCCTGGCCGCCTTCGCTTCTTGCGCCGTTTGCTGGGTCTGGTGATCTTAACGGTCTCAACCGGGATTTTAGCGTGGGGGGTCTGGCCGTTACAGGATGATTCGGAAAGCATCATGATCCCTCAGGACCGCCGTCTGGTTTTGGACTGGCCAGGCACGGTACGGTCCGGCGATTCTCAGACAGTCCGCATGCAGATCGAGTCCAATCCGGCAGGTGAGCGTCTAAGTACAACCGCTGCTTCCCTGGCAGGTGGGGGTGCAACCAACGTTTTAGCCGCAGCCCGGTTGGAGTTCGGCGGCCTGCCCTTCTACCCGGCAGAGATGGTCAGCCAGCCGCTGCGCCCCGGAAAGCCGGTCGCCTTCCGCTGGCAGATCAACCCGGAAAGCAAGGGAGTCTATACCGGAGTCGCCTGGCTCTATTTTCTCAGTATCCCCCTCGGCGGGGGACCGGAGACCGTGACCCCCATTTCGGCCCAGGAGATCGAGATCCGGACCGTCGACTTGTTTGGATTGAGCGGGCCGGCTGCTCGCTTCCTGGGCGGGTTGGGCATCCTCGTTGGCGCGACTCTCGGGCTGGATGGGGTTTGGACCTGGCTGCTTAAGCGGGCGCAGCGCCGAATTGGGCTTTATTCCAGGCCTGAATTCAAAGATTCGTAGGATCCGCTTACCACGATGCTATCGATTATTTCCTTCGTCCTGGGGCTGGTCGAGACCAATACCTATTTGATCGCTGACCCGGAGACCGGGGAGGCGGTGGTGATCGATCCGGCTGGCGATGGCGCCCGGATTGTGGCAGAAGCTGACCGGCGCGGCTGGCGGGTCGGCAGCATCTGGCTCACGCACGCCCATTTCGATCACCTGGCCGGCGCAGGCGAGGTGGCCGACCGGTTAGACCCGCCCCCACCCGTTGCGCTCCACCCGGACGATTACACCCTGTGGCGCATGCAGGGCGGCGCAGCCTTGTTCGGGATGCGCATCGACCCGGGCCCCGAACCGACCATCGATCTCCATCATGGTCAGATTCTGCACCTCGGGGGAAACCGGTTCGAAGTGCGCCATGCTCCGGGCCATACCCGCGGGCACGTCATGTTCTACTGCGCCGAGCAGGCCGTACTGTTCTGCGGGGACGTGATCTTCCAGGGCAGCATCGGGCGCACCGACCTGCCGGGCGGGGATTATGAGACCCTGCTCGCCAGCATCCACTCCCAGGTGTTGGTGCTTCCGGACGAGACGCGCCTGCTCTCCGGGCACGGCCCGGAGAGCACGGTCGGCGCGGAGCGCAAATATAATCCCTTTTTACAATAAATTTCCCGCCCCTTATTTCGCGTAATCTACCGCTCGGGTCTCCCGGATCACGGTGACCTTGATCTGGCCGGGGTACTGCATGGTGTCCTCGATCTGCTTGGCGATGTCACGGGCCAGGCGGATCGAATCCAGGTCGTCGATCTCCTCCGGGCGGACGAAGATACGCACTTCCCGGCCGGCCTGCAGCGCGTAGCTCTGGTTGACGCCCTTGTAGGAATTGGCGACTTCTTCCAGGGTGCGCACGCGCTTGATGTACTGCTCCAGGCTCTCTCGCCGAGCGCCCGGCCTGGCGCCGGAGATTGCGTCAGCGGCTTCCGCGATCACCGCTTCCACCGATTCCTGTTCGACTTCATGGTGGTGTGAAGCGATGATGTTACAAATACGGGGGGGCACGCCGTAGCGCTTGACGAACTCCGCGCCGATCAGGGCGTGTGTGCCTTCCACGTTGTGGTCCAACGCTTTCCCGATGTCGTGGAGCAGCGCCCCGGCCTTGGCCAATTCCACTTCGGCGCCCAGCTCGGCAGCGATCACCGCAGCCAGCTGGGCCGTCTCGACTGCATGCGCCAGCTGGTTCTGGCCGTAGGAGGTCCGGAACTTCAGCCGGCCGAGCACTTTGAGGATTTCCGGGTGCAGCCCGGGTACCCCGGCGTCGTAAGCGGCCTGTTCGCCTGCCTCCGCGATCACCCGCTCCACCTCTTCCTGCTCGTGCTTTACGATCTTTTCGATGTGCGCCGGGTGTATGCGCCCATCCAGCACCAGCTTGGCCATCGAGCGCACGGCGATTTCACGGCGAACGGTGTCGAAGCACGAGATGGTAATGGCTTCCGGCGTATCGTCTACGATCACGTCCACCCCGGCGGCCTGTTCGAAAGCGTGGATGTTGCGCCCATTGCGTCCGATGATGCGGCCCTTCATTTCGTCCGAGGGGAGGGGGACGAACGAGGTGGTGACTTCGGAGACGTGCTCGGAAGCGACGCGTTGGATGGCGCTGGCGATCAGCTTACGGGCGCGCCGCTCGCCTTCGTCGCGTGCCTCAGCCTCCACCTGGCGGATGACTCGCGCCATGTCAGCGCGGGCTTCTTTTTCCACCTCGGCCAGTAGGATATCGCGAGCTTCCTCTCTGGTCATTTGAGAAATGCGTTGCAGCTCTTCCATCTCCTGGTCGTACATCCGGTCCAGATCGTTCGCACGCTTATCGACGGCGCTCTGCCGCTTGTTCAGCGCCTGTTCTCGTTTCTCTAACCGGTCGGCGCGAGCGTCGTTCTCCTCGCGGCGTTTCTGCAACCGGTCTTCCTCTTTATTCAGCTCAGCCCGGCGGCGGGCGATCTCCGCATCCGCTGCCTGGCGAGTTTCCAATACTTTATCTTTGGCCTGCAGTTCAAGGTTGCGGGCCTCTTCCCTGGCTTGACTGAGAATGCTATCGGCTTCTTCACGTTCCTTTTGGATCGCTTTCGCAACTTGTACGTGCTTTACGTAGTATCCGACCGCGATCCCCAGCGCCAGGGCAATGGTAGCAATGAGCAACCAAATACCAGCGTTCATGAGATTACCTCTTTATGATCATAATTTATTCTCGGTTGGCCTGTTAGATCGCTGTTCGGCCCAAACGCGATCCACAACCGGAGCAATGACGTCGTAAGAAAAGCCGCGGCGGGCAAGGAACCCGCTCAGTTTGCGGCGGAAATCGGGCCATTCAAGATCCTTCAGCTTGCGCGCCTGTTTGCAGGCAGCCTGGTAAGCCAGATCCTCTTCTTCTCCGCCGGTCTGATCGAAAATCTCTTCGATCACCTGCTCGGAGATGCCTTTTTGGCGCAGTTCTATGGTCAGCGCCCGCCGGCTGCGCGGCCGGTACTCACTGCGGTTTTCGATCCAGGCCTGCGCAAAGCGCACGTCGTCCACCAGGCCGCTGCGCTGTAAACGTTCCAACACGGAGGAGATGACCTCTTCAGAAACGCCGTTCTTTTGCAGGTTCCGCTGGACCTCTTGTGAAGAACGAATGCGGTACCCAAGGAACTTCAGCGCCCTTTGGTAGGCGACCTCTTGTGAATCCTCCGCTTGAAGGGATGCTATTCTTTTTTCGTCCAACTCCTGCCCTACCTGCAGCCAGGCCGCCACGATGCGAGCCAGCCCGAAGGCGAACTCGCCATCCAGATAAACGTTGACCCGATTCGGGTTGCGTTTCTGGACGCTCAGGGCAGTAATTTTCCGATTTCCCATAATGCAAACAGCCGTGTACCTGCCTCTCTGGCCACGGCTGTTCATCAATCGTCTTCAGCTAATCCCAGAATTAAACGTTCGAGGATAGGTCTTTCCGGTTGAACATAAGCTCATTGATCGTTTGCAGGTGCAGTCGATCACCTACGTCCCCATAACCTATCCGAGATTGATTCATGATGGCAAGTAAGTTTTCGGCTAACAGTATTCCGAACTTCTTGTTACCGAGCCAAGCATGTGAACAAGCAGGCTGGTTCCCAAACCATCACAATTGTTTGCTGAGACCAGTTTGCTGAGCGCTGCTCAGGATTCGCCGTGGCCGCGAAATGAATGAATATTCTCCGCAGCAATGATAGTCTAATTATACATTAGTTCGATTCTTAATAGCGTTTAATTTTAACGTAGTTTAGGATAAATTCCCTCTCCGCGCGCCCGGTTTAACATGGCTTTCTCAAAAATGGGGTTTGGGGTGGGAGA
>DASWHG010000311.1:0-3379 GCA_036393315.1 Anaerolineales bacterium
CCCCACACCAAAAAGAAAATTCATTTTTCGGATAGGGTCTTAGCATTTAAGAGGGTGGTTTTGTTGGGGCGTGGTGCAACGGTAGCACAGCGGACTTTGGATCCGTTTATCCTGGTTCGAATCCGGGCGCCCCAGCCTGACAGTTGGGAACGGATTGTCTCAGTGCCAGACGAAGATTCAAATTTATATCCGGAAGTCTTTCGCGAGCCTCTCGCTGCTCCAGATGGAGCGCGGCGCTCGCCCTTTTTAATTTGGAGCGAGTCATGGATCTCTCCGCTGTCATCTTAGCCGCAGGCCAGGGGACCCGCATGCGATCGGCGCTGCCGAAAGTCCTGCACCCCCTCCTGGGGCGCCCGATGGTTTGGTATGCGTTGGAGACTGCCCAAAAGGTTATCGGGACGAAGCCTGTAATGGTCATCGGCCATGGAGCCGAACAGATCCGCCAGGTGGTCGGCGAGGCAGCCCAGTTCGTCCTTCAGGAAACGCAGCTCGGGACGGGACACGCAGTCCTTCAGACGGAACCTTTGCTGAAGGGAAGCAGCGCCCTGGTAATTGTTACTTACGCGGATATGCCGCTGCTCAGGGAACAGACCCTGAAGCGGCTGGTGGAGGCGCACCAGGCAAACCCCGGTGCAGCGATCACAATGCTGACTCTGGTTGACGAGCAGGCGCGTGGATTTGGAAGGGTGCTGCGAAACGCAGCCGGCTATGTGGAGGCCGTGATCGAGGAGGCCGAGGCCACCCCGGAGCAGCGACCGATCAACGAATTAAACGCCGGCGTATACTGCTTCACTGCCAGCTGGCTTTGGCCAGCACTGCGGCGAATACCGCTCTCATCCAAAGGCGAATTCTACCTCACCGACCTGGTTGGGATCGCAGCCGCCGATGGCCTCCCCGTACAGGCCATTTCCACCGAAGAACCCGGCGAGGCGCTCGGGATCAATAACCGCGTCCACCTGGCCGAGGCCGAGGCAGTCCTGCGCCAGCGTACCAACCAGGCCTGGATGCTCTCGGGCGTTACCCTGATCGACCCGCAATCCACCTACATCGAACCCGGGGTTGAGATTGGGCCCGAAACCGTCATCTGGCCAAACACTTACCTGCAGGGCGAGACGAAGATCGGGCAGGCCTGCACGATTGGCCCGAATAGCATCCTGCGGGATGCGCTTGTTGGAGACCGCTGCACGGTCTTCGCCTCGGTTGCAGAAAATGCGGTCCTGGAAAATGACGTGGATGTTGGTCCTTATGCCCACCTGCGGAAAGGGGCTCACCTGGCAATGGGTGTGCATATGGGCAATTTTGGTGAGGTCAAGAACTCGTACCTGGGCCCTGGCACCAAGATGGGGCATTTCTCTTACGTCGGGGATGCCACTATTGCCGAGCAGGTGAACATCGGCGCCGGGACGATCACCTGCAATTACGATGGCGAAAAAAAGCATCACACCGAGATCGGAGCGGAGGCCTTTATTGGCAGTGATACGATGCTGGTCGCTCCCGTAAAACTCGGGGAGGGAGCGCGCACCGGGGCGGGATCCGTAGTCACGAAAGACGTTGCCCCTTACACCCTGGCAGTCGGCGTCCCGGCTCGTGCAATTCGGAAGTTAGAGAAACGTGGATGATCCTGATTTATTTTATTGGATAAGCCTGATAATCCTGCTTATCTTCGACCTGCTCCTGGTCGCGACCCGCGCCTCACTCCTGATTGCAACTCTGGCGCGCTTGCTCGGGCAGCGCGAACAGATGATGCCGCAGGTGAACCGGACCCTGGCTGTGCTTTCTTCTCCCGCCCGCCTTAAAGCCAGCCTGCTGATCACCCAATCGATGGTCCGTTTCCTGCTGGCCGGCCTGGCGGTGCTGGTCTTTGTCCCTTTGGAACGTCTGGCTTCACCGGTCCCTTATGCGGTTGGAGTCTTACTGCTCACCGCGATCGGATTTTTCTTCCTGGAATGGCTGGTGGAGTGGCGAGTGGTGCGCCAACCGGAAACCTGGGCGATCCGCCTTTCAATCCTGGCGAGGGTATTAATGTTCGTCCTCACTCCCTTGCTGGCCCTCCCTCTGGTCATCTCCCGCCAGGCCAACCCTTCGCCGGAAAGCCAGAATTCGGTGACCGAGACTGAATTGATGACCCTGGTCGAAGCTGGTCAGGAGGAAGGCCTCCTGGAACAGGGCGAGCGCCGGATGATTGTATCCATCTTCAAACTGGGAGACACGCTTGCCAGAGAGATCATGGTGCCGCGCATCGACCTGCTGGCCCTGGACGTCGACACCCCGCTGACTCAAGCGGTAGATGCCTTGCTGGAATCCGGCTTCTCCCGCGTGCCGGTGTTCCAGGAGACGGTAGACAACATCCTGGGACTGCTTTACACGAAGGACCTGCTGCGGATCTTGAGGGAGGGGAACCAGATCGATTCGCTCAAAGACCTGCTGCGCCGGGCGTATTTCGTGCCAGAAGCGAAAAAAGTGGATGAGCTGCTCGCCGAGATGCAGGCGCATAGGATCCACATGGCGATCGTGGTGGATGAATACGGCGGCGTTGCCGGGTTGGTCACCCTGGAGGATATCGTCGAGGAAATCGTCGGCGAGATCCACGACGAATACGACCAGGCGGAAGAGACGCTCTACCAGCAGGTCAACGAGAGCGAGTACATTTTCCAGGGGCGCGTCGACCTGGACGATTTCAACGAAATCATGGAAAGTAATATACCGCGGCAGGAAGCGGATACGTTAGCCGGCTTCATTTACAGCCGGATTGGACGGGTGCCGGTAGGAGGGGAAAACGTACAGGTGGACAACCTGGAGTTAACCGTAGAGCAGGTCAGCGGGCGCCGGATCCGGAAAGTCCGGGCACAGCGCATCTCAACCGCTTCACAGAATGGAGAAACAGAAAACCATGTTGACGGATGAACTGCGCCAGAAACTGGTCGAACAGGCCCAGGATTCTCGCCGGTGGGCTTACGCTCCTTATTCCGGGTATACGGTCGGCGCCGCACTGCTCACCGCTTCGGGCCGGATCTATGATGGCGTCAACGTCGAGAATGCCGCCTACCCCACCAGCATGTGCGCGGAACGGGTCGCCGTTTTCAAGGCCGTCTCGGAGGGAGAGCGTGAGTTCCTTGCCATCGCAGTAGCCACCTCCAACGGCGGAAGCCCGTGCGGAGCCTGCCGGCAGGTACTCTCGGAGTTCGGCCTGGATATGAAGGTGATCCTGGTGAACGGCGAAGGGGTCATTAAACAGGAAGGCACGGTCGCAGATTTGCTGCCCGGGGCTTTCCGGCCCTCCGACCTGGCCAGGGCTTAAACGGATCGCGCCGGCCGGGCTGAATCTCGACTTCCAACCTGAAACAATCTAGTCTCTCTGGGATCTGCCGTGGTAGGGGCC
>DASWHG010000312.1:0-20827 GCA_036393315.1 Anaerolineales bacterium
CCAGCGTTCAGGCGTAAGGGAATCACTCAAACCGGACAGGTACGCTGCCACCTGGTTCTCGTCGACCGATACCCGAGGGCCGGCCTCGCCATTTTCGATCACCAGCCAGGAACGGATCGTTTCGGCCGGGATCGTCCATGAAAGATTTTCGTCGCGGACCAGATCGTAGCCCGAGATGGTGGCCGGCGTGTTCAACAACCTCTCTGCCTCGGCTGCAGCAGCGGAGACATCCGTGATGCGGGGCGCCACCGGCTTCAGGTTTACCGCCAGGTAGCCGTCACTCAAAATGGCGAGCGGCTCCGCGGCCAGGGCTGATACGGCAGCCTCTACGTCGAGGACGTATCCGGGCGCGGCAGGAATGACGAGCACCTGGTTCCCTTCCAGGCGCAAGGTGGCATCCTGGGGAGGCAGGCTGACCTGGGCCGAAAGCGCATCAAGTCCGGCCCGGGCCGCAGCCAGGTCGAATTGGGCGGCCGGGACGACCTCGCTGGTATTGAGCAGGCTGGATGCCATGCGGTCGAATGCGATCACGCCGCGTTGGCTGCGGCCCACCTGGTAGGCGCGCCGGGCGGTCTCCACCGCGTCCACGCTCAGCCCGACATCGCCCGGCCGGACCTGCCAGGTCTGGATTTCTCCATTGACCAGGACGCCGACCAGGATGTCATTTTCCATGTTCCAGACTTTGTTCAGCCGCACCGCCGCGTTGTAGATGTTCTGCCCGCCTAACGCGGTGTTCCCGACCCGCACCCTGGGAAGGATCAGGTCGAAGGCCTGGAAATAGGCGTAGCCGGCCAGCGCGGCGGCGACCGGCAGGAGCAGCAGCGCGAAAAAGGTCGCCATCCCCGCCAACAGAAGCAGCGTGGGCGTGACCGCGGGTTTCCGGGCACGGCGGTCACTCCGGCGGTCATTCCGGTAGACCTGCCTTTGACCGGGATAGGGTACGTAAGGCTCAGGCGATCGCCTGGGAATATTCACCATACCATAATAACGCATTTTGATCCGGTTTGGTTCCCGGTCACTCACCCCTCACCGGCTGGCGAGGGCTGAGGCATTTTCGCAACCGTGATCCAAATGAACCACAACAAACCGGGGATGAGGGTCAGTACAGCCATCCACCTCAGCATTCCGGAGAGATCAACCAACGTATTGTCCAGGATCCATCCTCCGGCGGCGGCGCCCAATGCGTTCGCGAGGGTAAAAAGTCCAAACTCAGTCGAAAAGACCCGCCCACGCACCTGGCTCGGCACCAGGTGCAGCAGGAGCGTGGTCGAGAATACCCAATTAATCCCGGCTCCGAGGGCTCGCAGAATGGATCCGAACAGGACCACCGGGAAGCTAGACAGGGGAGCCATGATCAAGAGTCCCAGGATGCAGATCAGGTAAGACAGCGCCAGGAACCTGCGTAGCAAAGGAGCCCGGTCGCCCGTGAATCGGCGGGCGAGGATCGGCCCGAGACCGGTGCCAATGCCCGCGGCGGCGTACAGAAGGCCAAGGCTGGTGCCGCCGCCTTCGCCGATGACGAAGACCCGCTCGGCCAGGGCAACCTGTACGACCTGGAAGACGCCGTTGACGGTCAAAGAGATCGCCCCTTTGTGCAGCGAAATGGCCAGCACATCCAGGTGCCGCCGGAGATATCCCAGCCCATCCAGGTACTGGCGGAGGCCGGCTTGCAGGCTGCCTCCACTTTGCAATAAAACTGCCGGGCGGTGATAGTTGATCCGGGCGATGAAGAAGGCAGAGACGACGAACGTCAGCGAATCGATCACAAACGCCGGGTAGATGCCCCATTCGCCTGCCACCACCCCACCGAGAGCGGAGCCAAGGGCTAACATCACCGACCAGGTTGCGGAGCTCAGCGCATTGGCCGCGCCGATCTCGCGCCGGGCGAGGATGTCCGGCAGGATTGCGTTTCGAGCCGGAAAAAAGAAACCGCTGATCCCCAGCTGGATGGCGGTCAGCAGGTAGAGCAGCCACACGTAGCGGGCATCGCGGACCAGCAGGAAGCCAAGCACGACCGCTGCCCGGCTGAGGTCAGCCGCGATGAGCAACCCTTTGCGGTTGTAGCGGTCTGCAATCACACCCGCTAGAGGGCTGACCAGGAAGGGCGCCAGCATGCGGACGACGAACAGACCGCCGATCGCCAGTCCAGAGGAAGTCAGATGCGCAACCAGCGCCGCCGATGCGATCAGGTTGAACCAGTCGCCGAACAGGCTGACGATCTCACCCATCCATAAGGAGCGGTAATCCCGGTTGCCCTTGACGAGGGCGAGATACCCAATCGGTACCGTTTGGTCCTCTACGGATTCAGCCACAGGTGAATTGTAATTGGGTGACTGGAAAAGCGCAATTTATTGCCGCTCAACCCAACCAGGCCAGCAGGGACCGGGCTACCGCGACCAGAAGCAGCATACCCAGGAGTCTCCGGATGACCGCGCCGGAGAAGTACCGGGCGCCAACGAAACTTCCGGCCAGCCCTCCCAGGATTCCCAGGAAAAGCAGCAGGCCTCCGTACTGCCCGAACTGCAGGGTGCCCGATGCAGCCCGCCCCAGCAGGCCGCTGATCGAATTGAGCAGGATAAATCCTGCTGAAGAGGCGGCTGCCTTCTGCGGTGTCCCCCAACCGGATAACAGGATCACCGGGGAAAGGAAGATGCCTCCACCCACGCCCAGCATGCCGGAGAGCAGCCCCAGCAAAGCCCCGGTGAACAAGGCCAGCGGCCAGGAGGGAAAGCGGGTCAGGTGGCCGGCCGCCTCGTTTGAACGGGAGAACAACAGCCTGAGCGCTACAACGGACAGAACGACGTTGAGCAGCACCCGATACGTATCCTGCCGGAGCGGGATCAGCCCACCGAGGAATGCAAACGGGATCGAAGTGACCACGAACGGCCATAACAGGCGCGGCTCAAGGTGACCGAGCCGGGAAAAATTGATGAGAGCCACCCCGGCGACCACGACGTTAAGGCTCAGCGCTGTGCTGGCCGTGATCTCTGCGGGGATATCATAAAGGCTCAGGACCGCCAGGTAGCCGGAACCACCCCCAAACCCGACGGATGCGTACAGAAAAGCGACCAGGAATACGAGGCCCCCCAGGAGAGACGTGGGCACCAAGGCGGTGAGCATTGAGGAGAGCAGCGAAAAGAATCGATTGAGCCACACAGTCAGCTATGATAGCCTCAATCGGCAAATACTACAACCCGGCGCGGGAGTATCGCCCCGATTCCAGCCTCTTCCAAAGAAATCCTGACGTCTATGTCAAGGTAGGGAAAGTCCTACCAGGGAAGTGGGTATAATTCCCTATTGGGGACAGTATAAATAAAAGGTATATTATTATGGAATAAGAAATTCCTACTAACGTGAAGGAGCTCGGACAATGGTCAGACGTACAAGAAGTTTTATCACGCTTTTCAGAGGCATATTGTTGGGTTGGATCGCCGGGGCGGCTGTGGCGCTGGTTTATGCACCCCGGCGTGGAGAAGAGACCCGGGCGGTGATCCGCGAAAAAGGCATGGAACTGAAAGATCAAGCGGTGGAAAAAGTTGAGGAAACCCGGACCAAAGCCGAAGAGCTGGCGAGGGTGAGTGCGGAACGGATGAATGAGCTGAAATATCAAGGCCAAACGACCCTCAACGAACAGAAGGTGACCCTGCAGAGCGCACTGGAAGGTGTGAAAGAAGGGGTCAAGACCTATAAGGAAGAGAGTGAGGGAGACAAGGTCGTTCTAAGCCCAGGCGAAACCGGCCTGTAGTTCATCTTCCTGACAACTTTCGGGGATGCATTCAAACCCGGCAATTTATAAGCGATCTGCGGTTTGTCTAGGAGAAGATAACGGACCGGAGACGAAAAGGTGCGTCTTTTTGCCGGGAAAAGGCGGGGGATTTCCCCCATACAACGGGGTTAGCGTTGGAGAAAATTCGTGTAATTCTGGCAGATGACCATCCTTTTCTAAGGACTGGCCTGCGTAAAATCCTGGATAAGACACCTGACATCGTCGTCGTCGGGGAGGCCAGTGATGGCGCTCAGGCGCTGAACCTGGTCGAATCGCTCACGCCGGACGTCCTTGTCCTGGACGTGGAAATGCCCCAATTAAATGGGATCCAGGTCGCCCGCGAGCTAAATTCACGCGACTTGAACGTGCGCATCCTGGTGCTGAGCGCGCACGATGATCGGGCTCACATCCTCGGGATGCTGGATGCCGGCGTCGCCGGATACCTGACAAAAGATGAGGCTTCTGAGGTGCTCGTCAAAGCAGTACGAGGGGTAATAGAGGGAAAAGACGGGTGGCTCAGCCAGCGGGTCGCCAACAAGCTCGGCCCCTCATCCGGTCAGACCCAGAGACCGTAATCATTGAGCGAAGAGAACCGCATTACCTGGAATAGGGGATTCCCCCAATCCCGATAGGGTAATCCCTACCACAAATCTCGGACAACCCCCCATTGAAACGCAAACCTTGATCCGGTATAGTTAGGGCGTAAAGGTGCTCCAAGGCACCCGCCGTTTTGTGAAGATTGCAGAACGATTTATTATCTGGAAAGGAGATTGTTATGGGTATTCTATCTTGGCTTCTGGTTGGTTTGATTGCTGGTTGGCTTGCCGGCGTCGTCATGAAGGGCGGCGGTTACGGCATCGTCGGGGACATCATCCTCGGCATCGTCGGAGCCCTGGTCGGCGGCTTCCTGGCCAGCGCACTGTTCGACGTCGCTGATCCCATTGGGGCTTTCGACCTCACGACCCTTTTGGTCGCCTTCCTGGGCGCAATTGTGGTCGTCGCCATCGTCCGTGCTCTTCCCGGCCGGTCGCCCGTCTAAAAATCGATTTGGAGTTACGCAGTTCAGGAGAAAATTGTGGGTGTTTGGGCGGGCGATGCCCGCCCAAACACCCACATCCTCCCACCAACTGCGTAAGTTCTGTCGATATAAGTTTTCAGGTACAGCAATCTAAAAGGGGGAACATGGCCCATCTCGTACTCGAGGTGGGCCATGTTTTTTCATTGATTCTCTAGATCAATTTGTCCCGGACAGCGGATACCGCGGCCTCGACCCGGGAATTCACCCCCATTTTCGTGTAGAGGGAATCGACGTGCTTTTCCACCGTCCTGGGGCTGATCCCGAGGGCAAACCCAATCTCTTGATTTGTCTTGCCTGCCACCACCAGGCGCAGCACTTCGACTTCTCGCTCGGTCAGCTCGGTATCCTTGGTGCTGTCCATCTGCATCCAGACGGTCATCTTGGCGGCTACCCGGCGGCTCACCCAGCCCTGTTCGCCGCGGGCTACCCCGCGCACGGCTTGAATGATCGTCTCCGGGACTTCCTCTTTAATCAAATAACCGGCTGCTCCGCTGGCCAGCAGACCCAGGATGTACTGGCGGTTATCGTACGTGCTCAAGGCCAGGACTCTCACCGGCGATTTTATTTCCTGAAGCTTTCGAGCTACTTCTGTACCTCGCATCCCGGGAAGCTCCATATCCAGCAACAATACGTCGGGAGAAAGCTCGCCAACGAGCTCGATGGCCTCTTCACCGCTGGAAGCCTCGGCAACCACCTGGATGTCAGGCTCTTTTTCCAGAAACTTTCGGATCCCGGCTCGGGCAACGGGATGGTCATCCGCAATGACCACTCGAATATTCGTCATCTCTTCTCCTATTCGATCGATCTAATCCGTCTGACAATATTTCACATGAGTACTGGATAAGAGGATATTCCACCTTCTTGATTTCTAGGCACGCTGACTTTTATCAAGGTGCCCTCCCCGGGCTTGGAGAGCACCTGAAAACGCCCGCCGATCAGCTCGGCGCGCTCTGCCGCCCCGACCAAACCCAGATGTCCCTTCCGCACCAGTCCGATCCAGCGAGGCGGGACCTCAAACCCGAGCCCATTATCTTGGATCTGCAGGACGACCTTGTTTTCATCCCAGGTGAAAGTTACAGAAACTTCCGTCGCCTCCGCATGGCGGACAACGTTGGTCATCGCCTGCTGGTAGATCCGGAAAAGGTTCAAACGCATCTGCTCTGGCAGCCCCTTTCCATCGTGCTTCAAGTCCAGGTTGACGATAATGTGAGGGTGCTTGTTCTGGAACTGCTCTGCGTGTTCCCGGATCGCGCCCTCCAGCCCAAACGGTGCCAGGGTTGGCGAACGAAGCTCTCCACAAATCTCGCGCAATGTATTGATGACACCCTGGACGGTGCCGCGCACGTGCGCCCATTCTTCCAAACTTTCCTGTTCGACCATCAAGTGGTCGAAGTCGTTCAGCTGGTAGAGGATGCCATATAAATCCTGGATCGGAACATCGTGCAGTTCCTGCGCCAGCTGGACGCGCTCCAATTCACGACTTTCTAACAGGCGATGCTGTACTTCGGCCAGCTCGGCTTCTATCTGTTTCCGAGCCGTGATATCTTCGATCATCTTGATGGCGAACCGGGGGTTGCCTTCTGCATCTCGCACCAACGATACGGTGAAGCTACCCCACATAAACTCCCCATCACTGCGCATGAAGCGCTTTTCCAGTTTATAGTGGTCGCGCTCTCCGGAAAGCAGGCTTTCGAGGAGGTCGCGGGCGATCCTCACATCCTCGGGATGGGTCAAGCTGAGCAAATCTATTCCATGCAGTTCTTCGGCCTGGTAGCCGAGCATGGTCTCCAGGAGCGGGTTGGTTGCCAGGATGCGCTTGTCCAGGTCGACGACGGCCATCCCCAACTGTGCGTTCTCAAAGATCGTCCGGAAGCGAGCCTCGCTTTGCCGCAGCATTTCCGCCGCCTGCTCCCGGCTGGTGACATCCCGGATCATGGCAATGACCAGAGGGTCTTGCTCTGTCTTTAGTGGGCTGAGTACGATGTCTACCGGGAATTCACTCCCATCTTTCCGTTTGCCGAAAAGATCAAGCTCGACACCCATAGGCCGGAGACGCGGGTCCTGGTAGTAACTGGCGCGGTGCTTCTCGTGCTGGTCCCGGAAGCGCTCAGGCAGCAAGATCTCGAGCTGTTTTCCAAGTAATTCACCCCGGTCGTACCCGAATATAGCCTCCACCTGCTGGTTCAGCCGGACAATACTCCCTTCATGATCCACCAACAGAACGCCATCCGGCGCCGCTTCGAACAGGCTCTCGAGCAGATTAATGGTGCGGTGGAGGGCCTCTTCCAGCTTGACCCGCTCGGTAAGATCCTGCGCCGTCCCGAGCATTCTCACCGGCTGGCCCTGCTCGTCGAGGATCATCTTTCCCAGCGCCTGCAAGATGCGGGTGGACCCGTCTGGGTGGAGGATGCGGTGTTTAAATCCAAAAGGCTGGCGATCGGCAAGAGCCTTCTCAATCACTGTCGTAACCAGATCGCGATCCTCCGAGTGAACCCGTTCAAGAAAGCCTTCGTAGGAAGCCTCAAAATCAGCGGGCTCGAGGCCATAAATGCGGTAGAGCTCGTCCGACCAGTGAACCCGGTTGGTGGGGATGTCCCAATCCCAGCTGCCGATGTGGGTCAACCTTTGCGCTTCCGCCAGCTGCATTTCCCTTTGTTTCAGCTTCCTCTCAGCCCGGATGCGCTCCACCACCAGGCCGATCTGCGTGCCGATCTGGGCCATGACGTCGAGCAGCTCCTGGTTTGGCTCGTATTCCTGGTCAGAATAAAATTCCAGGACGGCGTCAACCTCCTTCCCGACCAGCACCGGAAAGGCAAAACCAGACCGAACAACCAGGCCGGAGGCCAGTTTGGCCCGCGGGAAATCCAATTCATTCAATACGTTTGTGATCCAGGCAGGCCGGGCGCTGGCATAAACCCTGCCGACCATTCCCTCTCCCGGAGCAAGGGAGGTCTGCTCGGTAGCGTGGCGAAAAGTCTCAAATTTCTCTGGATCCCCCAGATACCAAAGACCCGTCGGGATCAGGGCTAAACCCTGTTCTGGCCTGTTTTGAAGAAAGGCAGGCATCGATACGCTGGCAGCCGGCCGGTAGACGTGCCCGACCGGCCAGCCGGTGTACGTACACACCCGGTCGACGACAAACTGCAGCGCCTCTTCGACATTCGAGGCTTCGTTCGCAAAGACCGCGACCTCTTTGAGCAGTCGGACGTAACCAATGCCCTGCTCCACCCGCCTCTCCAGGTTAGCATTAAGGGCGATCAAGGAATCTTCCACCCACTTACGATCATTGGCAGCAGCGATGATATTTGCGATGCTGTGGAGGAAATTGATGTCGTCTCTCGTAAAAATCCGGCGCTGGGAGGTATGAACCTCTAAGACTCCAAATGGACGAGCCCAGTCCTGGATGACCACGCTCATACCACTGACGACACCATGCTCTAGGAGCAGCGGCGGGCCGCTGAAGCGCGTCTCAAGGCGAAGATCTTCCACCACCACGGGTTCTTTGGAGGCCAGCGTATATCCGGCCTGCGATTCGCGCCCTGCGTCGACCATCGCCCGACCGACGTAACCTTCTTTCAAGCCAACGCCGGCGACCAGCAGGAGCTTTTCCCCCTCTGGGAGCAGCTGCAGGATTTTACAGTATTCTACCCCGAGCGTTTGCGCGAGAAGCTGAACCGCTTCATCCATGAGTGCCTGCAGGTCTATCCCTGATAGCGCCCGCTGCCCAAGATGAGCGACCACAGCCTGCTGCCGTGCCCGTACGGCGAGTTCTACTTCAAGACTCGCCAGATCAGGAGCATTTGAATCCAACACCGTATGAATCCCAACGATCCAAGAAAATAATAAAGTTAGATTGACTCGGACAACCCCTGGTTTTTATTGTAACATGGAATAAATAGAGTAAATATTACCGGTTTATCTGCATCCCTCCCCCACATCAAACGCTTCGATCGCCCACATTTCGCTGCGAGCGGTTGGATCCAGCTGAAATCCACAAATGTCAGGACGGGTCACAGCCAGCTTCAGGCGCAGGTAAAGCGGCACCACCGGCAGTTCCGCGGCAAAAAGCTCCTGCGCCTGGTGGTGGCTTTCGACGTAACCGGGTTGTCCGGGGAGCGCTTCCCGTGCGGACCGGCAGGCCTGGTCGTAGGCGGGGCTGCTGTAGCCCGTCTGGTTCTGTCCCCCCCAGCCGTAGATAAAAGATCTCGCTTCCAGGGAGCCGAAGGGGATCCAGTTTACGCCCGGCGGGCCGGAAATTTCATCCGTCAGGAACAGGTCGCAAGGTGGGCTGAAACCGGTCAGCCAGGAAAACTGGGCCATCTCGAAGCGGCGCCCGAACAGCGGGCCATCCGGGCCATCGGCAAATACCGTTTCCACCGGCTGGACCTCCAGGTCGATCTCAATCCCACAGCCTGCCAGGGACTCTTTCAAGATTTGAGCTGCCTGTTGGCGCTGCGGGGCGGTGCTGGTCAGGTAACTGAACGCCAGGGGCGATCCATCCACCACATTCGGGACCCCAAAAGCACGCCGGGGCGTCACGCCATTTCCGTCATCGTCCAGCCAGCCGACCTGGTCCAGAAGTGCCTGCCCGGCCTCCGGATCGAAAGGATAACGGGCGACCGCCGGGTTGAACAATGGATGTTCGGGGGGCAAATAGGAATCCGGCACGGCGGAGAGCCCATTCAGCAAGCTGTCCACCACCCGTTGGCGGTCCATGCACAGAGCAATCGCCTGGCGGGTGCGGACGTCATTAAAGAAGGCCGGGCGATCGATCCCCAGCTGGAACCCATCGTCATAGGAGATGTGCTGGATTCCGAAATCGGCGTGCTCCCACACGGTGCCAGTCGTGAAATGAGCAGCCAGCTGGCCGCTTTCATCGAGCGCCAGCAGCTCTTCCAACGGCTCACCGGCCAGGATCGCGCTGGCCTCCTGGTCCAGCACGTCGCAAGTCCCGGAGGATAAGGCCGCCAGGTTCCGCTCCGGCTCCTGGCCAACGAAGCGGAAAATCAGGACGTCAAACCGGGGCAGGCCTTCCCCCGCCCGGAAGTAGTTCGGGTTCTTGTGCAGGCGGATGTGGTCTCCCGGCACCCAGCGATCCAACACGTAAGGCCCCCATCCCAAGGGCAAATCCGTTCCACCCGGCTGGAAAAGCTCAGCAGACGGCCGGCCTGCTACCTGGTGCTCGGGCAAAGGGATAAAAAAATTCGTGCGGTAATCCGGGTCAAGAAATCCGGGCACGCCGGTCCAGCGCAGGCTGCGTTCGTCCAGGGCGGTATAGCTCGCCGTGCGCAGGGCGGTTTCAGGGTTGCCGGTCGCCAGGCCGGAGCCACCGCAAGAGCCCGGCTCGGCCTGGCAGTCTCGGGCAATCTCGTAGCTGGCAACAGAATCGGCCGCGCGCAGCGGGGCTCCGTCCGACCAGCGCAGGCCTTCCAGCAGGGTGAAGGTTGCCGAGAGCTGTGCCATCTCTAGAGGGCCTCCATCCCAGGTCACGGCGCAGTCCGGTTGGGTGCATCCAAAGGGGCGCACGCGCTCACCGGGCGCCAGCGGGACGAGCCGGCCGGCGTCGTTCACCACCTCGTCCCCTGCCGAAACCGGGATAGGTTCGATCGAGGCGTCGCCGTCGGCCAGGTCCGGCAGCTTTTCCAGGATGACCGGCTGGAAATCGAACCCGTTCGTGTCGACCGGCCCATCATAGATGGCTTCCAAGATATGGTTCTTGATCAACGAAAGCCCGGCGTAGATGGATAGGTTATCGGGCTCCGCCCCGGTGCAGATGGTGAGGGTGCGCGGCACGGCAGTGGGCGTCGGGGTTTCTTCAGGCTCTGCCGAAGTGAGCGGGGTCGTGCCGGGCGTCCCTGAAAGTGGGGTTCCGGAAACGGAGGGTGGGCCTCCACCAAAAGAACAGGCTGCCAGCAGCACGGCAGCAAAGACGAATCCTGCCAGCATCATTGCTGGCAACCGGACGATGAACATGACGTGATTCCTCAAGATTCCCGGCAGATAACAGAGTCGCCGGGTATTTTTTAGGGGAGTAATTCCATGCACCCCATCTTCATGATACTTGATCCAGGTAGGTAAGTCAAACTGCAAATAAACCGCGACGCATTCTACCAGATGCGTCGCGGCGATGGATAAATGAACAGGCCGATACGATTATTTAAGCACCGGTCTTATTCCTCATCGGACCCCGCTACCTTTGGATGGTCAGCGGGCCATGCATGCCGGCATCGTAGTGCACGCCGTCTTGCTCAAAACATCCCATCTCCCACTCGCCGGCCATCTCAGCAGTGACCGGGAAAGTCATCGTGGCCGTTCCACCGGGTGGCAGGATCACCATGAATGCTACGTGCTCCCCCTCCTCAGGAGGCAGCTGATCCTCTGAGGTCACCTGAGGTTCAACGTTTGCGGTCTCGAACAGGTCCACCATGTAGCCTGCCGGGCGATTGTTTTCGAGCATCACCTCGCGCCCAAACATGATCTCGTGGTCCAGCTGCCCGTTGTTGACCAGCTCGAAGGTGGCTTGCTGGCCGACCTTTAGTTCGATGCTGGCGGGTTCGAAAGCATACTCGGTCATATCAATTTGAAAAGTGACAGGCTCTAACTGGGGTGTCCCCGGAGAGCAGGCGAGTAAGAGCAAAGCAAGGGTGAACACGGTCACGGCCAGGACCGGATGTTTCAATAGACCTTTCAATTGTTTCCTCCTCTTGAAGATCCAGGTGATTGGCGGAAAGTAAGGCGATTTGCCAAGTCATTTTTCGATATTTATCCCGGAAGAGAGACTCGATATCCTTCTCCCCCGTGACTGATTCGGTTTTCCATACCTCCCCCACCATTATAACACCGGGTGATCTCTTCGATCACTCCAAACGGATGGCCACCATCTGGATGTTGGTCATGTCTTCGATGGCGAACCGGACCCCTTCGCGGCCCAACCCGCTCTGCCGGTTGCCGCCATAGGGCATGTGGTCGGCGCGGAAGGCGGGGGTATCATTGATAATCACTCCCCCGAAGTCCAACCGGCGAATGGCCTGGAAGACCCGGTTCACGTCCCGGGTGAACACCCCAACTTGAAGCCCGTACTCGCTGTCGTTCGCCTGCCGGAGAGCCTCCTCGAAATCGTCGAAGGGAATCACCGAGGCGACGGGAGCGAATACCTCCTGGGATACTACTTTCATCTCTGGCTTTACACCGGTTAAAACCGTCGGCCAGTACACGGCCCCCTCACGCCTGCCGCCCGCGCGCACCTTGGCCCCCTGCGCCTGCGCCTCCTGCACCCAGCCCTCGATCCGGTCGACCTCCCCCGGGTCGATCATCGGGCCGACGTCCACGCGCTCGTCGAGTGGGTCGCCCACGACCATCGCTTCGCTGGCGCGCACGAACTGCTCCGTGAAGGGTTCGTAGATGCCCTGCTGGCTGTAGATCCGCTGGACGGAGATGCAAACCTGGCCGGAGTTGTAGAACGCGCCGATGGCGCTGCGCCTGGCAACCAGCTCCAGGTCGGCATCCGGGGCGACGATGACGGGGGAGGTATTGCCCAGCTCGAGGGTGACCTTTTTGATCCCGGCAACGGAGGTGATGTGCCGGCCGACCTCGGCGCTGCCGGTGAACGTGATCTTGGCGACGCGCGGGTCGGTCACCAGCCACTCGCCTACCGTCCTCCCCGGCCCGACCACCAGGTTGAGCGCACCGCCCGGCAGGCCAGCGTCGCTGAGGATCTCGCACAGCTTCACCGCCGTAATCGGGGTGGAGCTGGCCGGCTTCAGCACGACGGTATTGCCGGCTGCCAGAGCAGGGGCGACCTTGTGGGCTACCAGGTTGAGCGGGAAGTTGAACGGGCTGATGGCGGCGATGACCCCTACCGGACGGCGCAGCCAGAAGCCAAAGTACCCCTCTCCGGCTGGGACAGCATCCAGGGGCACCGTCTCCCCGTGGATGCGCTTGGCCTCTTCGCTCGCGATGGTGAACGTGCTGATGGCGCGCTCCACCTCCACCCGGGCGAACTTGAGCGCCTTACCCGCCTCGGCGGCGATGGTGCGGGCCAGATCTTCTTTTCGTTCAAGGAGCAGGGCTGCGGCGCGGCCAAGGATCTGGCTTCGGTGGAAAGCGGTCATCTCGGCCATCTGCGGCGCGGCGTCCTTCGACGCGGCGATCGCCGCGTCGACCTCCTCCTGGCGGGCCACAGGCAGCACGCCGATCGTTTCCAGGGTGTATTTGTTGAGCACTTCCAGGGGTTCTCCGCCCTCCACCCACTTCCCCCCGATGAAAAGTTTATACTCCATGAATTTGTCCTCCCATAATTTTCCGGTTCGCGCCTCCCTTATTTGATGAATCTCTACTCATCATTTCGCGTGGTGCGCGGAGATTGCGGCGGAGCCGCAACTCTCCAAGCGCCCAACCCTTTTAGCCGTAAATACACAGAAGGTTGCCGAATCGGAAATATTTAATGCTGACTATTGACTATTCCGGCAAATTGATTATACTACCAATACGCCAATGGAGAGAAAATTTGTCCAAATTAGACCGGTTGGATAATGAAATTATAACCTTTCTAAACCGGGACGCGCGCACACCCAGCGCACGCATCGCGCGCGAATTGGGGATCGCCGAACGCACCGTCAACAACCGCGTCAAACGCCTCATCGAACACGACATCATCCAACCGATCGCCGTGGTCAATCCAGCTGCGTTCGGGTTCAACCTGGCTGTCGATATCTTCTGCGAGCTCGAGGTTGGCTACCAGGAACAGGCTGTCAAGGCGATCCTCGATATGCCCGAGGTTTCTTATCTCGCCCTGTCCACCGGCGACCAGGATATCAGCCTGCAGGCCCTCTTTAAAGACGGCGAGGAAATGCAGGCTTTTATCACCAATAAACTCCACCAGGTGCCGGGAATGCGCCGGACCCGTGCCGTGCTGATCCCCCGCATTCTTAAAGATACTTACGAATGGCTGCCTCCGCAGAACTCTACCGATTCTTCTATTGGGGATGCGCCAGCAGGCGCAAGGAGGTGACCCGGCACCAGCCTCAGCAAAGAACCCTTTCGCCCACAAGATCTATCAAGCCTATCATATGATCTGCCACAGGAGAAGACAAATGATTTCAAAACGGTTTTCAGAGAGGCTGTTTGCCGTCCTGGTCTTGACCAGCCTGGTGCTGGCTTCCTGCGCCGGGGGTGCAACGCCGGCCGTCAATCAGACCGAGGGCGGGCCGCGCCAGGCAATCGGCGATGGAGAAGGTGAGGTCTCGATCGTTGCCTGGGCCGGCTACATCGAGCGCGGCGAAACCGACCCGAACTACGATTGGGTGACGGATTTCGAGAATGCGACGAACTGTAAAGTGAACGTTAAGGTAGCGGCCACCTCGGACGAAATGGTCGCCTTGATGAATGAAGGCGGTTTCGACCTGGTAACGGCATCCGGAGACGCCAGCAACCGGCTCATCTCAGGCGGCCGGGTCCAGGAGATCAACGTCAACCTGATCCCCAGCTGGAGCAAAGTGGACGAGCGCCTGCAGAACGCCCCCTGGAACACGGTCGATGGGAAGCATTACGGCGTGCCCTACCAATGGGGTCCCAACGTACTGATGTATAACACGGAAGTGTTCCCGGAGCCTCCCACCAGCTGGAATGCCGTGTTCGAAGAACAGACCCTGGCTGATGGCCAGTCGAACAAAGGCCGGGTGCAGGCTTACGATGGCCCGATTTACGTGGCCGATGCCGCTTTGTATCTCATGCACCACAATACTGAGCTGGGCATTAAAGATCCTTACGCACTCACTCGGGAACAGTTTGACGCTGCTTTGAACCTGCTGCGACAACAGCGCCAGATCATCGGCCGCTACTGGCACGATGCATTCATCCAGATGGACGACTTCACTAACGAAGGCGTGGTGGCTTCCAGCTCCTGGCCGTTCCAGGTGAACCTGCTCCAGCTGGAGGGTAAACCGATCGCCAGCGTCGTGCCGGTCGAGGGCGCCACCGGCTGGTCGGATTCAACTATGATGCATATCGATGCCCCCCACCCGAACTGCGCGTACATGTGGCTGGAGCACTCCTTGAACCCGAAACTGCAGGGTGACCTGGCAGCCTGGTTTGGTTCCGTCCCCGCCGTATTGGATGCGTGCTCTGGCAACGAGCTGCTTACCGATGCCGGCTGCGATACCAACGGCTTATCGAACTTCGAAAAGATCTGGTTCTGGCGCACTCCGACCACAGACTGCGGCGACGGGAGCCAGGAATGCGTTCCCTATCACGAATGGGTCACCAATTACATCGCGGTGATCGGAGGCCGGTAAGGAGCAGACGTTAATGCGATTGGCCGTTTGACACCTACTTTTTCATCAAATTACTTTCGGCCAATCGCCTTGCAGGTCCCAGGGGACGGGGCTCCAGGCCGAGGAGAAATTATTCCCCGGCCTGGAACCCCGCTCCCAAAGAAAGCTGTACACACCTGGAGGCACAATATGGATTACCGGTTATGGATCGACGGGCAGTGGCGGGACAGCCGCGGAGGCGGTCACCGGGCGATCGAAAACCCGGCTACCGGGGAGACCATCGCCGAGGTCTCCGAAGCCAACCCCGAGGACGTACATGCAGCGGTGCAAGCCGCTCACAAGGCCTTCTACGACGGGCGCTGGTCCAAGAAAACCCCCTCAGAGCGCTCCCTGGCCCTCTTAAAGTTAGCCGACCTGATGGAAGCCCGCTCCGACGAGTTTGCCCGGGTCGAATCCGAAAACACAGGCAAACCGTATGAGTTTGTGAGCGCCGGGGCAGACATCCCTTTCACCATCGACAACCTGCGGTTCTTCGCGGCGGCCGCCCGCCAGGTCGCGGGTGCGCACGCCGGGGAGTACCTGGGGGGGTACACCTCCATGCTGCGCCGCGAGCCGGTCGGCGTGGTGGGCCAGATTGCTCCCTGGAACTACCCGGTGATGATGGCGGTCTGGAAGATCGGTCCCGCCCTGGCTGCCGGGTGCACCGTGGTCCTGAAACCCGCCCCCACCACGCCCCTGACCGCGCTGATGCTGGCCGAACTGACCGAGGAAGCCGGCATTCCCCCCGGGGTATTGAATGTGATCCCCGGCGGCAACGAGACGGGGCAGGCCCTGGTGGAACACCCGGACGTCCGCATGGTCAGCCTGACCGGCTCTACCGCTACCGGCAAACGGGTGATGGAGACGGCTGCGAAGACGCTCAAGCGCGTCCACCTGGAATTAGGCGGCAAAGCGCCGGTCATCATCTTCGACGACGCCGACATCGAAGCCGCGGCCGAAAAGGTAACCCTGGCAGCGACGTTCAACACCGGGCAAGACTGCACCGCGGCGACACGGGTGTACGTCGACCAGAACCGCCTGGAAGAAGCCAAGGAGGCCATCGTCGAGCAGATGCGGCAGGTCAAGGTCGGTTCGCCGTTCGACGGCGATATCCAGATGGGCCCCTTGATCTCCGGCGTCCAGCGTGAGCGAGTCCAGGGATTTGTCGAACGAGCTCGGGCAGCCGGCGCGCAGGTCCTCAGCGGCGGAGGCATCCCGGCTAGTCTCGAACGGGGATACTATTTCGAGCCGACTGTGATCGCCAACGTCCAACAGGATTCAGAGATCGTGCAGAGCGAAGTCTTTGGGCCTGTCCTGACGATCAGCCCGTTCCGGGACGAAAGCGAGGCCTTACAGTTGGGCAACGACGTGTTGTACGGGCTGGCGGCTTCTGTCTTCACCAAGGATGTCGGCCGGGCGATGCGCATCGCCAGCGAGCTCGAGTTTGGCACCGTCTGGATCAACGATCACATCCCGCTCGCCTCGGAAGCCCCACACGGCGGCTTCAAACAGTCCGGGTTTGGCAAGGACCTTTCCGCCGAAGCCGTCGGGGATTACCAGATTACCAAGCATGTGATGATTGCCCATGCGTGATTCTATCCCCGCAGTCCGCCTCTCGCAAGTCTGCCGCCATTTTGGCGAGGTAAAGGCCGTCGACGAGGTAAGCCTGGACATTTTGGATGCCGAATTCTTCACAATGTTGGGGCCTTCGGGCTCTGGAAAGACGACCTGCCTGCGCCTGATCGCCGGCTTCGATCGCCCTACATCTGGCAGCATCCTGCTCCACGGCCAGGATGTATCCCGGCTGCCTCCGTACGAGCGGGATGTAAACACCGTCTTCCAGGATTACGCGCTTTTCCCCCACATGACCGTTGGAGAGAACGTGGCCTATGGCCTGATGGTGAAGAAGGTGTCTAGAGCAGAGCGAGAAAAACGGATGGAGGAGATGCTGGAGTTGGTCCGGCTGCCCGGCCTGGCTCACCGGCGGCCCTCCCAGCTCTCCGGAGGGCAGCGCCAGCGCGTCGCCCTCGCCCGCGCGCTGATCAACAACCCGCGCGTGCTGCTGCTGGACGAACCTCTCGGCGCCCTTGACCTCAAACTGCGCCAGCAGATGCAGATCGAGCTGAAAGCCATCCAGCAGCGGGTGGGCATCACCTTCATCTACGTCACCCACGACCAGGAAGAAGCCTTAACGATGAGCGACCGCATGGCCGTGTTCAACCTCGGTAAGATCGAGCAGGTCGGTGCACCTTCTGAGATCTACGAGCACCCGGCAACCCAGTTCGTGGCCGGTTTTGTCGGCGTCTCGAACCTGGTCAGCGGTGACCTGGCTCAATCGATCACAGGGTCACCGCTGACTTTCTCCATCCGGCCGGAGAAGATCCGCCTGGCCCCTAGCGGCACACCTATTCCAGAAAATATGTTTGCGGTGGACGGGCGCGTCCGCGACGTCGTCTATCTCGGGTTATATACTCGTTACTTGATCGAGCTGGCGGGAGGCAGCGACCTGGTCGTTGTCGAGCAGAATCTGGACACAACTTCGATGGATGCGCTCGCAGTACGCGGCCGGTCCGTTCGCCTGCTGTGGCAGCGGGAACACAACCGGATGATCGTGGGGATGAACTGAGGATCGATTTAATAGAAGGAGGCAGGATGTCAGACCGTTTTGTTTCCAGAGGTTTTTTCGGAAAACGGCGGCAGCAGCCAGATGCCCAGGGACGGGTTCCCCCGGGACAGCATGTCACCGAAGACTTCCCGGTCTTATCGGCCGGTCCTACCCCGCGCACCCCACTCGACCAGTGGACTTTCTCGATCGAGGGACTGGTGAGCAAGCCCATCCGCTGGACCTGGGAGGAATTCTTACAGATTCCATCCATGACGACCGTCGTCGACATCCACTGCGTTACAAAGTGGAGCAAGCTGGATACGCGCTGGGAAGGTGTCAGCCTGGATACCCTGCTCGAAAACGTCGAACCGGATCCATCGGCCCAATATCTGCTGGCTTTCTGTGACGGAGGCTATACGACCAATCTCCCCCTGTCAGAAGTCACCAACGGGAAGGCATTCGTGGCGTATCGATATGAGGGCCAACCGCTGGCCCCGGAACATGGCGGACCGGCGCGCCTGGTCGTTCCCCACCTGTACTTCTGGAAAAGCGCGAAATGGATCCGCGGCCTCAGGTTGATGGAAAATGACAGGCCCGGCTTCTGGGAATCGCTTGGCTACCACCAAGTCGGCGATCCATGGAAAGAGCAGCGCTACTGGGGCGATTAATCGTAAGGAGGAGGCCAGATATGAATCATGTTCTCGGGTGGCAGGTCGCCACCCTGAAAGCGATCAAAGAAGAGACTCCCAATGTTAAAACTTTTTCTCTTACCCTGGAAAATTGGATCCAGCACCGCCCCGGCCAGCATTACGATATCCGCCTGACCGCGCCGGATGGATACCAGGCCCAGCGGAGCTATTCGATCGCTTCTGAGCCGGAGCGCAGCGGAGAGATCGACCTGACCGTTGAACGCCTGGAGGAAGGTGAGGTCTCTTCTTACCTGCACGACGTCCTGGTCCCTGGAGACCAGATCGAGGTGCGCGGCCCGATCGGCGGTTACTTCGTATGGGAGGCAGAGTTGGGTGGTCCCCTGCTGCTGGTCGCCGGGGGATCCGGCGTCGTGCCTTTGATGGCAATGATCCGCCATCGCGCCAGGTCACGCTCTCTCGCCCCCACCCGTATGCTTTACAGTGTGCGCAGCCCGGACGATGTGATCTACTTCGAAGAATTGATGCAGCGCCGGGCGTTCGATGAGGGACTCGAGATTATTTACACATTTACCCGGTCCCAGCCAGCCGATTGGACCGGGTATGCGCGCCGGATCGACGAGCAGATGCTTTCGGAAGTTGCCGGTCCGCTCGGACAACAAGCGCTGGTCTACGTTTGCGGGCCGACTGCCCTGGTAGAGACGGTTGCCAACGGGTTGGTCGAGGTTGGCATTTCCCCGGACAAGATCCGGACGGAGCGCTTTGGGCCGACCGGCAGCATAACAAAGTAAGGAGGCTGACGAGGATGGATAACGTTCAGATCGACCTGAACCGGGCGATGATGCTGGATGGCAACGCGGCAGCGGGCATACTGTCCGAGATTTTCACGATGGAAATGACCTCCTGTCCGACACAATGCGCCAGCTGTGGGAAACAGGGGGAATTGGGGACCTTGCTTGCCTTCATGCAGGCGCCAGGGGTGGTGCTGCGTTGCCCGGCCTGTGAAAACGTCCTGATCCGCATCGTCGAGACGCCCGATTCGTTCTATCTCGATGCCCGCGGTGCAGTCTACGTCCGCCTGATCCGCAGCACGGTATAGAGGCTTATGTCCACCAAGACAACGCTCTCGCCGCCGGTGCCGACCTATCCGGGCGATCTCACCAGCCGGCCATCGTTTGGCCAACGGATCTCGACCTACCTTTACCTGCGCCCCTGGCTGATCCTGGCCATTCTGCTGGGACCGCCGATCTTTTGGATGGGTGTGATTTACCTCGGCTCGCTGGCCGCCTTGCTCGTCAACAGCTTCTTCCACCTGGATGGGTTCACTGGCCTGGTGGTCCGCCGGTTTACCCTGGCCACGTACCAGGACCTGCTCACCCGCGCCAATATCGATATCGTCCTACGGACGAGCGGGATGGCAGCTTCGGTCACCGTAGCCACAGCCATCCTGGCGTTTCCCCTCGCTTACTACATGGCGCGCTACGCCTCACCGAGATCCAAGGCTTTTCTCTACCTGGCCGTCCTGCTGCCGCTCTGGTCTAGCTACCTGGTGCGGGTGTACGCCTGGAAGCTGATCCTGGCCAAGGAAGGCATCCTGAGCTGGTTCGTGCGGCTGGTTCACCTCGATTGGCTGCTGAACTGGCTGCTCGGGCTGCCGGGCATCGGCGGCCCCTCCCTTTCGGTGTCCGCGCTCGGGATCTTCATCGTGTTCGTGTACGTCTGGCTGCCATACATGATCTTGCCCATCCAGGCCGCGCTCGAGCGGGTGCCGAAATCGCTGCTTGAAGCCTCAGGGGATCTCGGCGCTCGACCGGGCCAGACCTTCCGGAGTGTCGTCCTTCCCCTGGCTTTTCCCGGCGTCGTCGCCGGTTCGATCTTCACATTCTCTCTTACGCTGGGCGATTTCATCGTGCCGGCCTCGCTTGGAAATTCAAGCTTTTTCATCGGCCAGGTGGTGCTCTCTCACCAAGGCACCTCCGGCAACATCCCCCTGGCGGCCGCCTTCACCGTCGTCCCCATGGCGATTATGATTCTCTACCTGGTCGGCGCCAGGAGTCTGGGGGCATTCGATGCGCTCTAAAACCTCGGTCAACCGGCCGGATCCCGGCCCGCTCCCCCTCAGGATGGCTGCGATCGCCGTCCTGCTGTTCCTGCACGGGCCGGTATTGATCATCCTTCTTTACGCATTCACGACTGACGAAGCTGCTTACAGTTTTCCTCCCCCAGGCCTGACCACGGCCTGGTTCGGCGTAACTTTAAACCGGGTCGATTTCTGGCAAGCCCTGGGGCTTTCACTGCGCGTGGCTGTGGTGGCCACCCTCTCCGCGCTGGCCCTCGGCAGCCTGGCGGCCGGAGCCGTCTACCGCAGCAAGTTCTTCGGCCGGGAAGCCGTATCCTTCCTGCTGCTGCTGCCCCTGGCTC
>DASWHG010000313.1:0-6169 GCA_036393315.1 Anaerolineales bacterium
GGGGGTGGGGAAAAGCAGGGCTTTCGACTTTGAGAAAGCCATCCAACTCTCAACTTCGCCCTTGACAAGACAATCGCATTGTTTATAATAAGTATAAATAAAGTCATAATAATCCTTCATGTATGTGTTTGGAGATCTGGATGATTACTTGCTCCTGTATGAGGCGGGGTTCATAACCACCGCCTCGTCAGAAAGAATGCACCGGCGGTAGCTGCGCAGGGCGTCTAGCCCAAAGCGGGACCAGGGTGCGCCTGAAAAACGGCTTACAGAAGACGAAAGGTGGTTGCGACCCCGCATGCTGCTTGTTACTGCATTGCGCTGAGTCCAGCTGCCTTTTTTGTTCTCTGTAAGCCGTTTTCACTTTAATCTAGGTCAACGAATGACGTTTTTATTGGAACACTCCACCCAGATCGATGCCTCGCCTGAACTTGGGCTGGAAGCCCTGGTCGGCAATACGCCGCTCCTCTCTCTGCGCCGTCTGGCCGGGCTGCCGGCGGGCGTTCAGGTCTACGCCAAGGCCGAATGGTTCAACCCGGGCGGCTCCGTGAAGGACCGCCCGGCCATCCACATCCTGCGAAAGGCTCTCGCCGAGGGCCGCCTGCAGGAAGGCAAGCGCCTGCTCGATTCCACCTCCGGAAACATGGGGATTGCTTATGCGACCTTTGGAGCAGCCCTGGATATCCCGGTTACCCTGGCCATCCCGGGCAACGTGAGCCAGGAGCGCCTTACCATCCTGCGCGCCCTGGGTGCGGAATTGATCCTGACCGATCCGCTGGAAGGTTCGGATGGCGCCCTCCAGGTCGCGCGCCGCTTCGCCAGCGAGCAGCCGGAGCGTTATTTCTACGCCGACCAGTACAATAACCCGGCCAACTGGCAGTCCCACTACCTGACCACCGGCCCCGAGATCCTGCAGCAGACCGGCGGGCGGGTCACCCACTTTGTGGCGGGGCTGGGCACCTCCGGCACCCTGACCGGCGTGGCGCGCTGCCTGCGCGAGTACGATCCGGGAATCTGCATCGTCGCCGCCCAGCCGGACGCGCCTTTCCATGGCCTGGAGGGGCTGAAGCACATGCCGACAGCCATCCAGCCCGGCTTCTACGACCCCACGCTGCCCGACCGCATCCTGGAGATCTCGACGGAAGAGGCTTACGAAATGACCCTGCATTTGGCCCGCACGGAAGGCCTGTTTGTCGGCGTCTCTTCCGGGGCAGCCGCGGTGGCGGCCCTCCGGATCGCCCGAGAGCTCGAACACGGCCTGGTCGTGACGGTCTTTCCGGACGCCGGGTACAAGTACCTGAGCGAAAAGCTGTGGGAGAGAAGCCCGTGACCCTTGAGATTCCCGCCGGTACAATGAAGAAGATCCATCTCCAGGGTGAGCAGGCTTATCCGGAAGAAGGGGCCGGCCTGCTCCTGGGGAAGCTCGATGGAGATCGCAAACGGGTGGTGTCGGTCGTCCTGCTGGATAACCAGAGAGAAGAGAACGCCCGCCGCAATCGCTACCTGCTGGGCCCGGGTGATTACCTGCTCGGCGAAGAAGAGGCTTCCCGGCTGGGTTTAGAGGTGCTCGGCGTCTTTCACTCTCACCCGGACCACCCGAATCTCCCCTCGGATTTCGACCGGGATTGGGCCTGGCCGGTATTTACCTACTTGATAACCAGCGTCTGGTCTGGAAAGGCCGGCGAGAGCCGCGCCTGGCGCCTGGTGGAGGACCGGTCCGGCTTTGCCGAAGAGCCGGTCGCCATCGTCGACCCGTGAGTAGCCCGAATCAAGAAGGATCATTCATCTTTACAAATACTTTCGAGTTAAACTATGGATGGAAAGAAGATATGCCTAAGATAAGAATCCCCTCCCCGCTCCGCACGTACACCGATGGGCAGGCCGAAGTCGAGGTCCATGGCGGGACCGTGGCCGAAGCCCTGGAAGGCTTTATGAGCCAGTACCCGGCCTTGCGCCAGCACATGTTCAATGGCCAGGGCGACCTGCGGCCTTTTGTCAATCTGTTTCTCAATAACGAGGATATCCGCCACCTGGAAGGGTTGGACACCTCTCTACAGGACAACGATCGCCTGATGATCGTCCCCAGCATCGCAGGCGGGCGGGGGAAAGATCTGCCCGCGGTCGACCACTCGGCCCTGCGTACGAACCAGGCTTTTATCATCGGCCTGAGCATCCTGGCCTTCGTTTTCTATGCTCCTTGGCTGGCCGGGCTGGTAGCCGTGGCGATGGCCATCGGGACTATATTGGGTGTGCCCGGTTTTGGCTTCATTTACAAAGGCCTGCTGAAACCCAGGGGCTGGGTGCGGCCGGATATTCTTCACGATAACCCGGAACCGCACCGCTTCGCCCAGGGGCTCGGGGTGGTATTCCTGGCGGCCGGTGTCCTGGCCCTTTTCGCCGGGTTTCCCCTGCTGGGCTGGAGCCTGGTCTGGCTGGTGATTGCCCTGGCAGCCTTGAACCTTTTCGTCGGATTCTGCGCCGGTTGCGCGGTTTACTATTGGTTGAACCGCCTGCGGGTGCCCGGTTTCGTCAAGTCCCCGCCCGACCAGACCTTCCCGGGGATGCGACCGAAAGCGAAGGCGTAAGATGCCTGCTGACATTTTGCTTCGAGCGATCAGCGCGGCGCTCATCTTCGCAGCCGGGATCGGAGCGTACTGGCTGGTAAACCGGGTGATCCTGGCCCGGGTGCGCGGCCGGCGCCTCGGGCTGGAATCCATTCTCCCCGGCGTGCCCGCCATCCTGTACTTCACCACTCCGGGCTGCGCGCCCTGCAAGACCATCCAGCGGCCGGCGCTGTACCAACTGAAAGAGCGCCTGGGCGACGGATTGCAGGTGATCGAGGTAGACGCCTCCGCCCGCCCGGATTTAGCCGATTACTGGGGCGTGCTCAGCCTTCCCACCACGTTCGTGATCGATTCAAAAGGCAGGCCGCGCTGCGTCAACCACGGCGTAGCCCGGGCGGAGAAGCTTCTCCGTCAGATCGGTGCGGTGGAACAACGGCTTGCCTTCCAGAAAGTCGTAAGGAATATCTTATGGCCCGAGAAAATGGAAACGTAGAACTCTCGCACGAAGAAATATTGCGCTACAGCCGCCACCTGCTGATGCCGGAGGTCGGGCTGGCCGGTCAAAAGAAGCTGAAAGCTGCCAGTGTGCTGCTGATCGGCACCGGTGGATTAGGGTCTCCGGCTGCCCTCTACCTGGCCGCGGCCGGCGTTGGCCGGATCGGCCTGGTCGATTACGACGTGGTCGATTTTTCGAACCTGCAGCGCCAGGTCATCCACGGGACCTCCAACCTGGGCACGCTCAAGGTGGAATCGGCCCGACAGCGCATGCTGGACCTCAACCCCGATATCCGGGTCGAGGTCTATAACGAGCCGTTCACCTCGCAGAACGCGATGCAGATCGCCCAGGGATACGACATCCTGGTCGACGGTACGGACAATTTCCCCACCCGCTACCTGGTGAACGACGTGTGCGTGTTGCTGGGCAAGCCAAATGTTTACGGCTCGATCTTCCGCTTCGACGGGCAGGTTAGCGTCTTCGATGCCCGCCACGGGCCGTGCTACCGCTGCTTGTTCCCGGAGCCGCCTCCGCCCGGCCTGGTGCCTTCCTGCGCCGAGGGCGGCGTCCTGGGCGTGCTGCCGGGCACGATCGGTACGCTGCAAGCCACCGAAGCGCTGAAGCTCATCCTGGGCGTCGGCGAGCCGCTCATCGGGCGGCTGCTGTTGTACAACGCCCTGGACGTATCCTTCGAGTTCGTCAACCTGCGCAAGAACCCGCGCTGCAAGATCTGCGGCCCGGAGCCAGAGGTCACCGAGCTGATCGATTACGAAGCCTTCTGCGGTGTGCCGGGGCACGACCACGAAGAGGGCACCGTCGGAGGCGGTTGGGATATCGAGGCCTCCGAGCTGGCCGAACGGCTGGCCCGCGGCGAACCGGTCCACCTGCTGGACGTGCGCGAACCGCACGAACTGGAGATCGCTCGCCTGCCGGACAGCCAGCTGATCCCCCTCGGGCAGCTGGCCGCCCGCCTGTCCGAGCTCGACACGGCCGACGAGCTGGTCGTCTTTTGCAAGGGCGGGACCCGCTCTGCCCGGGCGCTGGAGCTGCTGGTGAGCGCCGGCTTCCGCAAGGTCAAGAACTTGAAGGGAGGCATCAACGCCTGGGCCCGCGAAGTGGACCCGAGCCTGCCGTTGTATTAGCGCTGCGAAAGTGACTTAAGGGGAGTATAATCCCCGGTCATGGCTCGTTATTCTCGCAATCAGAACCTGACCTTGTTGTCTGTCCTGGCTCACCCGGACGACGAATCCTTTGGGATGGGTGGCACGCTGGCCTTGTACGCCCGGCGCGGTGTGTCCGTTCACCTGGTGTGCGCGACCCGCGGCGAGGTGGGCGACGTCGAACCCCATCACTTGCAGGGATACGGATCGATCGGCGAGCTGCGCGAGGACGAACTACGCTGCGCGGCAAAGCAGCTCGGCCTGGCCGGCGTGCATTTCCTCGACTACCGCGATTCGGGCATGCCAGGCTCTGCCGATAACCGGCACGCGCAGGCATGCGCGGCAGCCCCGGTGGATGAAGTGGCAGCCCGCATCGTCCACTACATCCGCATGCTGCGGCCGCAGGTCGTGGTTACCTTCGACCCGATTGGCGGGTACCGCCACCCCGACCACATCGCCGTTCACCAGGCGACCGTACAGGCCTTCCATGCCGCCGGGGACCCGCTCGCTTGCCCAGGAGAGTACCCGCCCTACCAGCCGCACAAACTGTATTTCCATACCTTCCCGCGCGCCTTCATGAAGTGGGCCGTCCGCCTGATGCCTCTGTTCGGAAAAGACCCGCGGCGCTTCGGCGCCAACCAGGACATCGACCTGCTCTCCCTGGCAGGCGTTGACTTCCCGATTCACGCCAGGATCGACTACCAGGAAGTACAGGCCGAAAAAGAGGCAGCCTCGGCCTGCCACGCCAGCCAGGGGAATATGGGCCCTACCAGCGGCCCGCTCCGCTGGGCAATGCGGGTAGCAGGAAGCAAGGATTTGTACATGCGCGCACACCCGCCGGCCCAGCCAGGCCTGCGAGAGCGCGACTTGTTTGAAGGGATCGATGGTAGAAGTTAAGGTGAGGAGGCTTCACAGGTGCCAGAAAAGATTGAGCTCTCAAGCTTCCTGCCCGGTACCACCCCCGAGCAGTTGTACCGTGCCTGGCTGGACGGTGAAATGCACGGCGCATTCACCGGTTCGGCGGCGCAGGTAGATCCGCAGGTCGGGGGCCGGTTCACCGCCTGGGATAGCTACATCACGGGTACGAACCTCATACTCGAGCCGTTCCGGCGCATCGTCCAGTCCTGGCGGACGACGGAGTTCCCCGCCGGGAGCCCCGATTCCCACCTGGAAGTCCTCCTGGAAGAGGGGGAGGCTGGGACGACTCTGCGCCTGGTCCATACCGAGATCCCGGATGGGCAGGCGGAGGATTACCGGCAGGGATGGGAGGATTACTACTTCGAGCCGATGCAGGATTATTTCGCAGCCTGAAATGGCGTCTGATCTCTCCCGAAAATTAGGCCTTAAACCAGGTCAAACCGTGTGCCTGCTGGATGCTCCCCAGGGTGCCGGAAAAATGATCCGAGCGGAAGCGCCGGATGGGGTGAATTTCGTGCGCGGCCTGGACGAGGCGCGCTGCGACCTGGTCTTGTTTTGGCCGGATGAACCGGCCGGCCTGGAGGAGCGCTTCCGCCAGCTCCAGGCTCGCATCGACCCGGCCGGCGCTGTTTGGGCGATCATCCCGAAGAAGAAATTTGCCCGCGCCCGGGGTAATTCCCTTACCTGGGAGCAGCTGCAGGCAGCCGCCCTCCGGACCGATCTGGTGGATAATAAGATCGCTTCGGTATCGGAGCAGGAATATGGCACTCGCTTCGTCATCCGCAAGGACCGCCGGGAAAAGTATCGCACCACGCCGAGCGAACCTCCGGCTTAGGTTGAGAGTTAATGAAGTGAATTCCACCCTGAGGTGAGGATTGGGCTATGAAACCATTAAACCGCCTGCGGGGGAATCGTTCCAGGAGACGCTGTGGACCTTCGACCGGGGAACCTACAGCACCTACGGCTGCTGCTTCCTGAGGGCCGAGTCCAGCGGGCGCTACGAGATCGTCGAAAGCGAGGGCGATAGCCTGATC
>DASWHG010000314.1:0-1874 GCA_036393315.1 Anaerolineales bacterium
GTAAGGATCTTGATCAGCGTGGTCTTCCCGGCCCCATTCGGCCCCAGCAGGCCGAAGATCTCGCCCGCGCAGACCTCCAGCGAGACCCCCTTCAGCGCTTCGACGGCGCTTTTTTCGGACTTGAATAAGCCCTTGCGCTGGCGGACCTGGTAGGTTTTCGACAGGTCTTTGACCTGCACGGTACCGTTCATAAAGCGGTTCTCCTCATTATCGATTCTGGAACACCCGACAGTGCCGTGGTGCGCTACTCGTCCGATTGATTAGCAGATGGGGAAAGTTGCAAACCGGAAAAGGATGGCGCTGCCGGCAACAGGTCTAACCGGGCGCCACCGACATCCAGACCAGGGTCTGCTGGACGTGGAAGCCGGCCTCCTGGAAGACCTGGACGGCGCGCCCGTCCGGGTAATCCATCACCAGGCGTGCCCGCCGGGCCAGCCTCCGGCGAGCGTGAGGCAGCAGGGCGCCCAGGGCGCTCACCTCGTTCTCCGGTACGGCAGCCAGCCACAGGTGATCGGCGTGCCCGGTCTGCGGCTGCCAGGAAAGCACCCCGAGCAGCTCGCCCTGCCGCACGGCCGCCCACTGCTGCACCAGGACGCCGGTCAGCAGGCGGTAGAGCCCGCCGACGAAGCCGGGGCGGAGAGCGTGCAGGCTGAAGGGAAGGTGCCAGGTTAGCTCGGGCGGGTACATGCGTGATAGCCAGGCGTGTTGCTGTGGCCAATAGTGAGCGTAGCGCGGCGTGATTTTCACCTCTTGCGCTGGCTCTGCGGCCTGCATGGACGGCAGGCCTCCAGCGCTCTCCCAGGTCGTGCGCCGGGCGCGCTCCTTGAAGCCGAGGGAGTGATACAGGTTTCTGGCGGCGGCGTTTTCCTCCCGCACGTGCAGCCAGACTTCCGCCATACCCCGCCCGCGGGCGTGCTCCAGGGCGGCCGCCGTGAGGGCTCGGGCGATGCCCCGCCGCCGGTAGACAGGATCGACGGCCACGTTGGCGATCAGGTAGCAGCGCCGGCCCAGGTAGGTGAAGGGGATCAGGCTCAGGTTGCCGACCAGCTGCCCGTGCTCTTCCCACACGAAGCCGGTGAGCGGCATCGAAACGTGGTCGGCCATCGTCGCCGCCCAGCGCAGGTAACGGGGATTGCGCGCCGCCGCGTGCATCTGCTGCACGTAGCGCCGGCCGTCCGTATCGAGTGTTTCAGCAAAACACGCTTCCACCAGATCCGCCACCGCGGACAGGTCCCGGCCTACGTCGAAGGGGCGCAGTTGGTTCGGAGAGGAGACGATTGGTCTGGTTATCGCGCTCATAAAGAATTCCCCAAATTTTACCGCAGAGTGAGCAGATCGGTAGGAAGCTGTTCCTAAGGTGCATTTCAGTTTCGGGGCAAAACCCCCACCTGTCATGCTGAGAGAGCGGTTTGTGCGACCGAAGCATCTCTTGCCAGGCCGTGCGAGACCCTTCGCTCCGCACACCCCGCTCCGCTCAGGGAGACATGCCGAAAAGTCGCCCTCAAATTGACATGCACCCTTGTTCCTACCGTGGCTTGACAGTTTCTTCATCAATTCTTTAAAAGTTTTTGTTATACTGCAGAGATGAAACCCACGATCCTGGTTGTAGACGACGATCGTAAAACGGTCGACCTGATCCGCCTTTACCTTGAGAAGGACGGCTACCGGATTCTGGTCGCCTACGATGGGCTCAAGGCCCTCGAGATTGCCCGGAGCAAGCAGCCTGGCCTCATCATCCTGGACCTGATGCTGCCGCTGGTAGACGGCCTGGACGTGTGCAAGACCTTGCAGGCGGAATTCGATATCCCGGTCATCATGTTGACTGCCAGGACCACCGAAGAGGATAAGCTGGAAGGCCTTGACCTGGGGGCGGA
>DASWHG010000315.1:0-3453 GCA_036393315.1 Anaerolineales bacterium
CACGTCCGGTATGAAAGCCTGGTAGACGACTACGAATCCGAAGCGGGCCGCCTGGCCCGCTTCTTGAGTCTGGAGGATCGCCCGGAGGTCGTGCAAGGTACGATCGAGAAATACCGCCCGGAGCGCGGGGAGGCCCGTCAGAGAGGCACCCACTTCAGCCACGGAAAGGCCGAGCGCTTCCGGGCGGTTTTCACACCAGACCAGCTCGAAAATTTCAACCGGATGTTTTACCCCTACCTGGAGCGCATGGGGTACGCCCTGTAAATGGGGGATATCCCTATTTAAAAAGGGGAATTTCCCTAGGAATATATTTTCGATCCTTCATGCTGCGGCAGAAACTGTTATGCATCTGAGAAGCCGCATGATGTATAATTGATTTGCCGCTCGAATCCCTTGAGATCGAGACGGTAATCATTTTCACCTGTTCTTGTCCCACGGTTCGAGCCAGGAGCCTGGCGCTCGCAGCGCTGCTCGAAGAGAATCCTCCTGTTCGAACCTGCGGACCCTACCCAAGACAAAGGAGGGTACCGTGACGACGATTTCTCCTCACACCGCTTCCGCTCTGAAGGAGGGCAACTCCAAAGAGGGGCGGAAGAAAATCACCATAAAAACGTTCCGGCAAAAGAAACAGCTCGGCGAACCGATCGTGGTGCTCACAGCCTACGATTATCCGACCGCGCTGGCAATCGACCAGGCGGGCATCGACTCCATCCTGGTCGGCGATTCATTGGGCATGGTCGTCCTGGGGTATGAGAATACCCTCCCGGTCACCATGGAAGACATGCTCCACCACTGCCGGGCGGTTGCCCGCGGGGCGAAGTATCCCCTGCTGATCGGCGACATGCCGTTCATGTCTTACCAGGTGTCCGTAGCGGAGGCCGTCCGCAATGCCGGGCGATTCCTGCAAGAAGCCGGCATGGACGCCGTCAAGCTGGAGGGCGGGCAGGAGCGCCAGGACGTGGTTCGAGCCATCGTAGGTACGGGGATTCCCGTCATGGGGCACCTGGGACTGACCCCCCAGAGCGTCCACCAGCTGGGGGGCTTCCGCGCCCAGGGCAAGACCGCCCAGGCCGCCGCACGCCTGGTAGAGGACGCACTCCTGCTTCAGGAAGCCGGCTGCTTCAGCCTGGTGCTGGAATCGGTTCCGGATCGCCTGGCGGAACTGGTCTCGAAACGCCTTGAGATCCCGACGATCGGCATTGGAGCGGGGGCCGGCTGTGACGGGCAGGTGCTGGTTACCCACGACCTCCTGGGCCTGTTCGACCGTTTCACACCGAAGTTCGCCAGGCGTTATGCGGACCTGCACGGCGAGATGGGTCGAGCGTTTCGTGAATTTAAAAACGACGTGGAGACGGGCGCTTTCCCGGCCCTGGAGCACAGCACCGGCATGCCGGAAGAAGAGTGGCAGGCCTTGCTGGCATCATTAGGGGAACAGGGATGAGGAAAAAGGGACCAGGCCCCAACTTCTCGAACCCTGGTCCCCTAACCGTATGAACGCAAACCCTTCTTCTCCTATCCTTGTGGTTGGCACCGGTTCGCTCGCCTGCCTGTTTGCAGCCAGGCTGGCGGCTGCCGGGGTGCCGGTAAAGATGCTGGGCTCGTGGGCTGCCGGATTGAAGGCTCTGCGCAGGCGCGGCGTGCGGATGGTCGACGCCGCCGGGCAGGAGCACTCCTATCCGGTCCAGGTTACGGATAACCCCGGTGATTGTGCCGGTACGCTTTTTGCCCTGGTGCTGGTGAAGTCCTGGCAGACGGCCCGGGCAGCGGGACAGCTGGCCGCCTGCCTGGACGAAGAGGGCCTTGCCCTCACCCTGCAGAACGGCCTCGGAAATTATGAAACCCTGGTCGAGAGTCTTGGGGAGGAGCGGGTCGCGCTGGGCGTGACTACCCTGGGCGCCAGCCTGATCCAGCCGGGGCTGGTTCGCCTGGCCGGGGAGGGGCCCATCACCCTGGGGCAACACCCTCGCATCGAAGGGCCGGCCGCACTGCTTCGAACGGCCGGCTTCAGCGTCGATGTGGTGCCAGACCCCAACAGCCTGGTGTGGGGCAAACTGGTCATCAACGCCGCCATCAACCCCGTGACTGCTCTGCTGAATGTGCCGAACGGCGAGCTGCTCAAGGACCCGGCGGCGCATGCCCTGCTGCAGGCAGCCGCCCGCGAGGCAGCTGCCGTGGCAGCTGCTTGTGGAGCGCGCCTGCCTTACCCGGATGCAGTCGTGGCCGTGGAGGGTGTGGCGCAGCGAACGGCGGCGAATTATTCGTCCATGCTGCGCGACGTGCAGCGGGGCAGCCCGACGGAAATCGACGCGATCAGCGGGGCGATCGTGCGGGCCGGAGAGCGTACGGGCGTGGCCACGCCGGTGAACCGCACGCTCTGGCAGCTGGTCAAGGCCCTCGAGGAGGCCGCAGAGCGACGGGCTCCGGATGTGGAACGAAAACGGGACGTCCAGAGATCCGCGGAACGAGCCCAGGTCTTGCGCGGTCACAGGTTGCTTGCCGGGAAAAGGAAGTCGAAAGGGATCAAATTCCGGTAGTGGATACGGTTTCCTCCCTGGATGAACTTTGGGATGCCCGAGCCCAGCTCCCGAGGCCTGTCGGCCTGGTCCCGACGATGGGCTTTCTGCATGCCGGGCACCTCTCCCTGGTCCGGAGGGCGCGGCATGAGTGCGCCAGCGTCGTCGTCAGCATCTTCGTGAACCCGGCCCAGTTTGGACCGCAGGAGGACCTCGAAGCCTATCCTCGCGACATTCCCCGCGACCTGGAGCTGCTGAGGGCCGAGGGGACGGACCTGGTGTGGATGCCGGCAGCCGGAGAGATGTACCCGCCCGGGTTCCAGACCTGGGTAACGGTTCAGGAGGTCACTCAACCGCTTGAAGGCGCCCAACGGCCCGGCCATTTCCGGGGTGTGACCACGATCGTCGCCAAGCTCTTCACCGCGGTCCAGCCCCACAAAGCGTACTTCGGCCAGAAGGACGCCCAGCAAGCGGCCGTCATCCGCCAGATGACCCGGGACCTGAATTTCCCGGTCGAGATCGTCGTCTGCCCGATCGTGCGAGAGGCGGACGGGCTGGCGATGTCCAGCAGGAACGTATACTTGAACCCGGCCGAACGCCAGGCAGCCACCGTCCTCTTCCGGGCCCTGATGGCAGCTCGAGAGGGATTTGCATCCGGTGTATGGGACGCAGGTGAATTACGCCGTATCATGGCGGAGGTCGTCAACTGCGAGCCGCTGGCCGCGCTCCAGTACGTTTCGTGCGCCGACCCGCTCTCGCTCCAAGAACTTGAAGGCACGGTAACGCGCGCCTTGCTCTCCATGGCCGTGTTTGTTGGAAAGACGCGCCTGATCGACAACCTCCTCCTTGAAGGGTAGGCGACGTCCTGCCAGATTAGGAGGGATTCGGGACCAGGTGTTACGAATTCAGCCACCGGACTCTTGGTCTCCTACAGGATCTG
>DASWHG010000316.1:0-4625 GCA_036393315.1 Anaerolineales bacterium
ATAAATCTCGAGTGGTTCGCCGCGGGCTGGGAAGCGTTGGAGGGAGAGTGCACCCTGGTCGCACTTCGACAGGCAGACTCCACAGCCCATGCACAGGGCCTCATCCACTTCGGAGTAGCCGTTCTCGAGCGAGAGAGCGGAGAACTGGCAAAAGTCGCGGCAGTCACCGCAACCGATGCACCGATCTTCATCCACCACGCAGATGTAGCCGGACGAAGCCAACATAGGGGTGCCATTATGGTGGGCGTGCATGGCGCCGCAGCAGCAGGTACAGCAGTTGCAGATCGCGTAAAAGCGCCCGAGCATGGCGTCTTTAAAGAAGGCGTGGTGCACGTGTCCGCGCCCGTCCTCGGCGCGCAGGATTTCGATCGCTTCAGTGGAGGTAATCCAGCGCGAGCGCCGCGGGTGGTGTTCGGAGACGAAGCTGGCGAAAGGCTCGCCGACGATCAGGCAGACGTCGAGCGGCAGGCAGGGATTGGCGCGCCCGGAGCGGCAGGGACAATCCAGTACGATGATATGGTTCGGATTCTTCAGGATGATGTCGCGCGCCCGATCATAAGGGATAACCTGCTCGAGGTTCGCCAGGCGGACGTCCTCTTTGATCGTGACCAGTTGGGTGGCGGCGGCGAGGGGCACCACTTTACCGTGGTAGGTATCCGCGAACGCCTGGCCCGGCGATTTAGGCGGCGAACCGTCTTCCGGCGGGGGAGATGGGTGGAAGCGGGTCAGAAAATTGTAGATGCGTCCCAGGGGAGCCGACAGGCGGTGTTCGCCGGTGCCGATGCCGATGTAAAGATAAGGCCAGCGGCCATAGACATACCCGTGCAGGAAATCGAACAAGGAGTATCCGGGAGTGCGCCGGCCTTCGAGGAAGAAAGCCCGGGTCGAGCTCCGGATGAGTGGGAAGCCTTTCCGGCTCATTCTTCTTCCGGAGTGGGTACGTTTTCACTCTGGAGGGTACGGATACCGTTGCGCACCTGCGTGATGTAGCGTTCCAGCTCCATCTCCAGGTTGGTCAAGGTCTCGATCACGTAGTTATCGGCCTCACGCCGGGTGATTTCGGCTTCAGCCCGGATCTGGGAGGCGAGCTGCTCAGCCCGCGCCTGGGCAGACTGGACGAGGGAATCGCGCTCAATGAGCTGGTCGCCCTTCTCGCGAGCCAGTGAAATCGTCCGGTTGGCCTCTTCCTGTGCCTGAGCCAGGAGTCGATCGCGCTGCGCCAGCAGCTGCTGCGATTTCTTCATTTCCTCCGGAATCGCCACCCGCATCTGGTCGATCAGGTCCAGCATTTTATCCTCGTCGACGATGACGTTGTGGGTGAACGGGATCGGGCGGCTTTCGTTGAAGAGTTCTTCCAAGCGGTCGATCAGGTGCAGGATGTCCATATATAACCCTCGAGAGGCGGTATCTTTGTTCGCCAGGCTGTATTCTTAAAGATTACTCGCAAATCCTAAAATAGTCAAATCATCCGGATGTCAATCTCGTAGCGAAGTAGTCGGTACGATTTGCTGGCCATCGCCCAGCTCTCTGAAGCGCTCGGACAGGGCGGTCACCACGTGTGGGGGGACCATGCTGCTCACGTCTCCACCCAAAGAGGCGATCTCGCGCACGGTAGTGCCGGAGAGGAAGCTGTGCTCCTCATCGGTGATGAGCGCGACGGTATCGATCCCTGGAGCGAGCCGGTGATTGGCTAAAGCCATCCGGAATTCGTACTCGAAGTCTGAGAAGACACGCAGGCCCCGGACGATGGCCTGGGCGCCGATCTTCTCACAGAACTCGACCGTCAGCCCGCTGTAGCCCATAACGGAGATCTTTGGCTGATCCTCGAAGGACAGGCGCACAAGTTCGAGGCGTATCTCCGGGGGCAAGAGCAGCGACTTCAGCGGCCGGTCGTAGACTGCTACCACGACCTCATCGAATAGCTGCGAGGCGCGCCTGGCGATATCAATATGGCCGTAATGGATCGGATCAAATGTACCCGGTAAAATGGCTTTTACCATAATTCCTCGTGCCTTCCAGCGTGCAAGTTCCAGGCCAAGAAGCCTGGTTCAGCTGATATCTCCTCGGGTGGGCTGCTCGTCGTTGTACCAGGAGCGGGCGAGGGCGGCTGCCAGGGCCTGGTGTTCGGAGAGCTGCAGATCCGGGTCCTTTTGGAAAACGGCCTGGGCGAAGTGCCTGGCTTTCTCGATTAGCTTAAGGTCGGTCAGGCTGGCCAGGTGCAGTTCGGAGCCGTAGCCGGACTGGCGCGTTCCCAGGAAATCCCCGGGGCCGCGCTGCTCCAGGTCACGTTCTGCCAGGACGAAACCATCGTTCGTCTCCACCATGGCGGATAAGCGTTCGTTTTCCGCCGAGTCCTCGGTTTCCGGGACTAACAGGCAGTAGGATTTTTCAGAACCGCGCCCGACTCTGCCGCGAAACTGGTGCAGCTGGGCCAGGCCGAAGCGGTTGGCGCCCTCGATCAGCATCACGGTGGCATTGGGCACGTCCACGCCCACCTCCACCACCGAGGTCGAGACAAGGATGTGGTACTGCCCATCCCGGAAGCTTGCCATGACCTCATCTTTCTCGTCCGCTTTCATGCGGCCGTGCAGCAGGCCGAGGTTGAACTCGGGGAAGACCTCTTTCTGCAAGCGCCGGTGCCCCTCTACGGCTGCCCGACCCCCGTTCTCGTCGCCGTCAGGGGCTTCCCGGTTCCCCTCTTCTACCAGAGGATAGATGATAAAGGCCTGGCGTCCCTGTTCCAGCTGGCTGCGGATCAGGGAGTATGCCCGCTCACGCTCGCGCGGGAGCAGGACGTGCGTGCTGACCTCCTGCCGGCCGGGAGGCATCTCGTCCATCACGGCCAGGTCCAGGTCTCCGTACACGGTCAGCGCCAGGGAGCGTGGTATTGGGGTGGCGGTCATAACCAGCAGGTGCGGGTTGTCTCCTTTGTTGCGCAGCGCGGCTCGCTGTTCCACCCCGAAGCGGTGCTGCTCGTCAACAATGGTGAGCTGCAGGTCGGCGAATAGGATCGGGTCTTCGATCAAGGCATGTGTGCCGATGAGCAGCTTGATCTCACCGCTGGCCAATCCTTCCCGGATGGCGCGTTTTTCCGTTTCGGGCGTGGCGCCGATCAGCATGCGGATCTGCTCAGGCTGGAGCACCCCACCTTCTCCGGTCAGCAAGGCGAGCAGGCTGCGGAAATGCTGCTCGGCCAGGATACTGGTGGGGGCCATCAGCGCCGATTGGGAGCCGTGCCGGGCGACCATGGCGATCCCAAGGGCGGCGACGACGGTCTTTCCGGAGCCCACATCCCCTTGAAGAAGGCGGTTCATGGGACGCCCGCTTGCCAGGTCGGAGCGCACCTCGGCGAAAGCGTGCTGCTGTGCGTCCGTAAGGGTGAAGGGGAGGCGCGCCAGCTGAGATTCCAACCAGTCCTGAGGGGTTTCGAAGACCCGCGCGGTCCGCTCCTGCCAGCTGCGTTTCTGGCGGAGCAAGCCAAGTTGCAGAAGGAAGATCTCGTCGAAAGCCAGGCGGTGCCGGGCTGCTTTCAGCTGCTCGAGAGAATCGGGGAAATGAGCCTGCAGCAGGGCAGTCGACAGGTCGAGGAGATCTGCGGCGCGGCGTAACTCCTGGGGGAGTGGGTCCTGCACACGTGGTGACCAGTAAGTGACGACCTGGTGCATCAGGCGACGCAGCCAGCGTTGGGTGATGTTGGCGGTCAGCGGGTAGACAGGCACGATCCGGTTCGTGCTCAGGTTCTGCTGCTCCAGAGGTTCGACCTCCGGGTTGTTCATCACCAGACGGCCGAGATATTGGTCGATCTTCCCGGAAAGCACCACCTGCATCCCCCCTCGGATACGTTTCGTGATCCAGGGCTGGTTAAACCAGGTAACGCGTAAGGCGCCGCTGCCGTCGCTCACCAGAGCTTCCGTGATCGTGATGCGCCCGCTGCGAATCGGGCGGCTGCCCACATTCTGCACGGTTCCGATGACGGTGACTTCGTCACCGTACCACAACCGGTTGATCGGCTTGAGATGGGAGTAATCGTCGTAGCGGCGCGGGAAGTAAAAGAGCATGTCCCCCAGGGTCTGCAGGCCCAGCCGTTCCAGGGTCTGCCCGTGGCGCGGCCCTACCCCCGGTAGGACGGTGACCTGCGCCTGCAGGGCGGCGGGAGGGGAGATGGGCGAAGTCGCTGTTGGGGGTGATGAAGGCCGGTGTTCCTTAAGGCGAGGCGCGGTGGTGGACTCTGTCCGCTGCTCTACCACGGCCAGCTCAGGTCCTTCTTGTGCCTCTCCCTCTGTTTCAGCCTCCTCGATTTCCACTTCGATATCGATCTCGACAGCTCCGGCCGACGTCGAGGAGGGCGTCTCCACCGGCTGATCTTCAACTTCGCCTGGAGAGAGGGTTGTTTCCGTTTCTGTGCCGCGCTGCAGCCGGCGCCACAATCCTTGCAGCGCTTCCTGCCGGGAGGTAGGACTTAAACGATGGTAATCCCGGAGGCGGGTGACCACGGCGGAGATTACTTCCTCCTCCAATCCGTCGGCACGGGCTTCCGCTTCCCACGGTCCCAGCATGCGTTCTAAGCCTCCTACGACGGCGCGGTCGTCGTATCCGCGTTCGGCTTCTAATTTAAAGAATTTTTG
>DASWHG010000317.1:0-3892 GCA_036393315.1 Anaerolineales bacterium
GCCACCTGGTGGATTCGCCAGGCGATCACCCGCGCGATAGCTGACCAGAGCCGTACGATCCGGGTGCCAGTCCACATGGGCGATCAGATCAGCAAAGTTCTTCGAACGCAGCACCAGCTCAAACAACGCTTGAGCCGGGACCCGTCCACCGAAGAGCTGGCGGAGGCTCTCGAGATCGAACCCAAACGAGTCGAGCACATTCTCCAGGTCGCTCAGCGCCCGCTCTCTTTGCAGATGCCCATTGGCGAAGAAGAGGATGATTCTCTTGAGGACTTCATCGAGGATGATGCCCCCAATCCCGACGAGACCGCCTTCCACAAATTAATGAGCGAGCACCTGGATAGGGTTCTGGAAGGTCTGCCTCCGCGAGAAGTGCGCATCCTGCAGCTGCGCTATGGCTTGCTGAATGGGAAAATCCACACCCTTAACGAAGTTGGCAGGAAAATGGGCGTCACCCGGGAGCGCGTCCGCCAGATCGAAGCTCAGGCTCTGCAACGACTGCGAAGTACACAGATCCAACATGAGCTGCGAGCGTATCTGGACCAGTGACCTAGACAAGATTACCCGTTCACGAGATCTCTGTAAAAATTCTCGACCGAACTCATCACCCACCCATATTCGGCCCGCTCGCGAATAATCTTCAGGTTGTGCCCGGCTGCCTGGGCGCGCAGCTCAGGCTGCTCTAAGGCAGCGAGGATAGCCTGCGCCAGTTCCTGCGGATCGCCGGGATCTACTAACAGTCCGTTGACCCCGGGAGAGATCCATTCTCGTAAAGATTCAAGATCGCCTGCTATCGGAAAGCAGCCGCAGGCCATCGCTTCCAGGAGGGTGTTAGGGGTCCCATCGTGAACGGTCGGAGAGACGGTCACCGCTGCCTGGCGGAACAGCCCTGCCATTTTTTCCCGAGAGAGGTGGGGAAGCAGTTCTACGCTGTCCTCAATCCCCAGTTGTTGCATCCAATCCAGGGCCTTTCTTTCACCCGCCATCCCCGGGCAAACGAACCGGGTCCCAGGTCGATTCGCCAGGACGAGTGGGATGGCGCGGAAGAAAGTATCGTTGCGGACATAAGCCCGGAAGCCGCGCGGGTTGATTACCGTCAGATGGCGAGGCAAAGAAGGATCCTCACGCTTTTCTGGGGCGGGGGGGAAAAATATGTCGGGCTGAACGCCCCCACCCCCAGGCAGCACCGCCGCCGGCTTTTCCGCCTCGAAACCCCACTCCCGAGCGATGCGCAGGTCTCGCTCGCAGTCGGTGTGCAGCGCATCTGCCCGGTCCAATGCTTGGCGAGTGTAATGGGCCATCCAGGGATTGGAGCCCGCGTGCAGGGTAAAATCGTTCCCCCAGACTGAGATCAGCAGCGGGGGGTGATCGCGCTGGTTGTCCGCAACTGGATCAACTGAGCCTCTCCTCGACGGAGCGTTCATCGCCAATGCAGCAAGCATGCCCTCGTAAGGAATACGCATGGCATGGACCAGGTCGGGATGGATTTCATCGATAAGGGCACCCAGTCGCCTGGCAGCCGGGGGGAGCGTGATTGGCCCGAACAGCTGGCGCACGATGGTTCGGCTGCGTACGGAAGATGCACCCCAGAGGAGATTGGACGTTCGCCCGTGGTCCGGTCTTGCCTGCCGTTCTACCTTAACGCCGCTGAACGCAACCGGGATGAATGAAAGGGAGGCCAGTTGGAGCGTTGGTTCACAGGCAAAAGTGGAAGCCAGGTGAACCTCGTATCCACGCTCCGCAAAGTACCGGATCCAGTTCATCGCGATCGGCGAGCGACCATCGGCCACGAATAATAATCTCACTCGTCCATCCCCTTAAGCAGTCTCCGGGAACTATTGTTCTTCTGGCTTTTCTGCATTACCGGATTCGAATGGGGCGGGCACGATCACGCTGACGGCTGAAGGCAGTACTTCTGCCGTAACCGGGGTTTCCCCAACGATCTCGCCATCCGCCTGGAGGCTCAACGCCGGTTCCGCTGCTATCGTCACTTTGTGCACCTGCCAGTGCTGCAAATTGGTCTCGTTCTCCGATCCCCCGACAACGCTGGCAGCCAGGGAGATCAAGGTAGGCAGGTCGGCTTTCCGGGCGACGAGCACATCCAGCAACCCATCATCGATGCGAATGTTTGGCGCCATCGAGAACTGAGGCGTCCCCATCGAACCCGAATTGGCGACGATGCAGGTCATTCCTTCGACTTCGACCACCTCATCGTCGAGCGTCAGGGAGTAATGAGCAATCTGGGGTTCAATGAGGGCTTGAAATGCGGAGATCGCATAAGCCAGGACGCCATAGCGGTCCTTCAACTCCCGGTGGGCACCCTCCACCATGGCGGCTTCGAAGCCGACGCTGGCGCGTAGCATGAAGTAATGGCTGTCGATCCGGCCCATATCGACCTTGCGAATGTTTCTTGGGGAGCTGACTGCCAGTGCCGTGGCTTCGATCAAATCCCGGGGGATCCCCAATTCGATCGACATGACGTTCGCCGTGCCTCCGGGGATGATCGCCAGCGGCACATCGCTTCCGATCAAACCGCTGGCCACTTCCATGACCGTCCCATCCCCCCCATGGACTGCAACAACGTCCGCTCCCGACCTGACCGCTGCTTTTGCCAGGCGCTGCCCATCGCCGGCTTGCTTGGTGATCGACACGTCCCAATCGACTGCGGCGGTCTTGCAGGCCAAATTAAGCGCCTTCAAGATCGGCTGCTCCAATCCGGCAGCCGGATTGATGATCACCTGGATGCGTCGAGGCTGGTCACTGGGTGCTTTTTGCCCGCCCAAGAGGGCAGTCAAGCGGGCAAGCAAATTTTCAGGCTGATCATTTTCCTTCGAAGATTTTGACGTCGCGCTCATTGCAGAATCTCCTCCTGGGTCTATCCGTCCTGGTAAAAATCTTCAATGATTCGCAACCTTCCATAACACTTCTACAAAAACACGGACCATCGCTTCCAGGTTGACCTCTTCAGCGACGATTCGATAAGACTCCGCCCCCATCCGCCGCAGGCGCACCGGATCCGAGAGCGCCTGCCGTAATGCACGTTCGAGTGATGGCAGGTCATCAGGAGGGACGAGCCAGCCATTTTCCTGACGGACCAGGTCGTTCTGCGTGCCGTCTCCTTCTGCGACGACGATCGGCAAGCCGTGCGCCATGGCTTCCTGCACCGCTAACCCGCCGGTACCGGGCAGCACGAAAAGGTCGGCCGCAAAGAAGAGCGGTTTGAGCTCAGACCCGCGCAGTTCCCCAAGAAACTTAGCCTGAGGATAGATCGATTCGGCCAGGTGTTGGAACACAGCTCGAGCCGGGCCATCTCCAACTATGTAGACCTCCGGACGCTGCCTCTCAGGAAACGCTGCGCAGGCCAGCAGCAGGTTGTCGATGCGCTTCCGCTCCTGCAGCCGCCCTACGAACAGCAGAATGGGGCGCTCACTGAAACAGGGAGAGCGCTGGGGAGGCGGCTCTACCGGCCTCGGTGCAACCGCGTTGGGAGCCACGAAGACCCGGTCGCCTGGAAATCCTAAATTGCGATACTCCTCCGCTCCAACCTGGCTGTAGCTGATCAAGGCATCGCAGGACAACAGGTAACGATCACGCGACCGGCATTGGATCCCTGCGGTTGCTCTTTCCAGGAGATTTTTTCCGTCAATTCTGGGTGCCCCCAATCCCCAGCCAATCACCGGTCTGCCGCGCGCGTGCATCCAGCGGATCGCCGCCCGGTTGCTCAGGTAACGTGCATTGGCCTCCACAATCAAGACCTCAGGATCCCAGTCAGCCAGCCAGTTCAAGATATTCGTCTGCCACAAGAAATAAAGAGGAGAGACCGCAGGCACGATCTGAAAATTGTGCGCCGGGACCAACCTGGCGATCTGCAGGTTCTTTGCTCCGGAAATCG
>DASWHG010000318.1:0-16292 GCA_036393315.1 Anaerolineales bacterium
GAGCCATCAACCAGCAGCCCGGGAGGCAGCGCAGGCAAAACCCAATCTCCTCCCAGGATCAGCGACTGGGCGCCCTGGGACTGCGCTAGGTCGGCATGGTGCAGGGCGAACTTGCGGTAGGTCTCAAACCACACGATCCACCAGGCAAAGTCGCGCGGCGCGCTGGACCACCACTGGTCTACCGGCAGGATGAACTGCGGGGTCGGGTAGATGGCCACGTTCAGGTTGAACGACCGGGCTCTCTGGATGTCGCTGGCCAGGTCCGCCCAGAACGGGTTCCGCCCGGTGACCGGCTCGAGCAGGGGGGGAGTCTGTCGTGTATAGGTCCAGGGGGGAGCGAATACGACCCAATTCGCGCCAAGGGATTGGATTTCCTTCAACGCCACCGGCATGAGCGGGCTCCAGGATGGGTGGAAGGCCGGCTGGAGTTCCACGCCGGCCCGGAACTCCTGGCCGCGCGGCCGGATTTGTGGCGTAGTCGTGAGGGCATTGTCCTCGCCGGCTTGCCACCAGACCCAGGATTCGACGCTCTCCTGGACGGTCTGCTGGCTCCCGGTCACGTCCAGCACCCGGCCAAACGCCTCGTTTCCGGGGGTTTGGGAATCGTCGGCGCTGCCGCACTGGTCGTTCCGGCAGTAGCGGTAACCGAGCTTCTCCTGGGCGGTGAGGGGACCGTACAAAATGTACACCCAATGGCCCTGGCCCAGTGACCACATCGGGATGGGCTCTGTCCAGCCATAGGGGTTGAACTGGATGGAAACGAAGTCGGTCGCCGGAGTCTCCGCAGGGACTGTCAGGTCGAATACGATCGGCCCGGCGCCCGGGCTGCCCCAGCGCTCGATCCGGTCGTCCAACTCGACCGGGTCCTTAGGGACGATGAGATGGCGCAGGTGGAACCGGCCACCGGCAGTTTCACCATTCCAGAAGCCATCTCCGAGCGTGTACTTGTAATCGACATTGGCCCCGGCCGGCAGTTGAATCTCAAGCCGGTAGCGCCCATCCGGGAGCGGGAGCAGGGCTGGCATGCGTGCAGCCAGGGTGTTCATCCCACCAGCCAGGTCGGCGTAGGTGTTGCCGAGTTGGTAGAGGTTTCCGGCCATGCGGATCGGCACGGCTGGCAAGGTTCTCTCGGGTACGGTCACATTAAAGATCACCTTCACCAGAGGCGCAGGCGCCAGCTGGATCGGTGCAGGTGTGGTCGATTCGGCGGCCACGACGGCGCCCTGCTGGAAAGTTCGGTAGGAGCCGTCCAGGGCGTAGCCCACCAGGTTATGTGTGCCTGGAGGCAGCCCCTCCAGCAAGAAAGAGCCGTCGGAGGTGGTGATAGCCTGTTGTCCCCCGGCGCTGACCAGCAGGTTTGGGATCGGCGCGCCGCTCCCGGAAACGTTTGCTGTGCCCATGATCCGCCCGGTCGGTCCGGAGAATTCCTGGTCGCTCCAGGCGCTCACCACGTCTTTGACTGCGACCGGGCCCTCGACGTGCACCATGCGGTAGCGCACCGGGCGTTTGCTGGAAGTGTGCTCTTCGGCCAGGTAGGAGCCCTGTCGGGCATAGCGGTACTTGAGGGTCGAACCGAGCGGGAAGGGCAGAGAGATTTCATAGTTCAGGTCGTCCACTGCATGCATCTCGTGGCGGGCGGCGTTCAAGGCCAGGCCGGTCACTTCGTCCAGTACCATCAGGTAGATGGGTTCACGCAGGGGCGTGTTCCTGGGCAGCTGCACCTGGAACCTGACCATCGCCTCCGGGAGCACCTGGACCGTCTCGGAGCTTTCCTCGCCTGGGGTGGGCGTCGCAGGGAAGAGGTTCAAGAGCGGCGTGCTGCAGGCCAGGCTGAGGGACACTAGGAGGAAAAACACTGCAAGGGCCGCTCGCTTGAGGCGCGCCGGACTGCGCCGCTTGGATTGTCCTTCGTGGGGAGATGGAATTTTGTGGGGCAGTCGTGAGGGCATGCTCATGAATTTATTCCCCATTCAACCAGCTGGAGCATGAGCTCCAGGTTGGGTATTTGAGCGACCGGAACTCGGATTGGGCCGCCGGTCTGTAATTCTACCACCAGGTAGCCGGAGCGAGCGCCCAGACGGGTCACCTGTTCCCATGGAATGGACCGCTTCCCCAGGTAGAGCGCCTTTGGATGGACGGCAAGCCGACCGAACTGGACCGTGTGGCCGGCTTGCAGCTGCTCGCACATACCTGGCCACAGGCGCGGGTAGAGATTCGACTTCACCCGCCGGGTGAGAGAAGTGATCTTCTGGAAACGGCTATCCAGGCGGATCGGGCGGCCTGCTGCCGGGAAAATTGTGATCTGTGGGCGCATCCGCAGGGCCAACCCTAGAAAATGATCCTGGTAAGCCGCCGAGGCGATCCCTGTAATCTCGTCCCAGGCCAGCGGGAGGTTGCTGAATGGAGAGAGGCGCAGACGCAGCCCATTCTCGTGGACGGCGACGTACCGGCTGGCCAGGAACATGCGGCGACCAGCCAGCAGGCTGAACGGGAGGAGCGCCAGCGTGGCGAACAGGTACCACGGGCGGGCCCAGGAGCTGGCCGCAGCGGGTCCAAATGTGGTGTACGCATACCAGGCGCGCCACAGCCCGTAGCTGAGCGGCGCGATGACCAGCAGGCTGGCGGGGAAGAAGACGAGCAGCAGCTCGCCCCATTGGAGCGGCAGGCCCCGGTGGACGGATAGCACCCGGCCCAGCGCTTTCTTGCCGGGAGCTGGCACCTGCTGCGCGCGAGCCGGGGAAGGTCCGGTGGAGACGGGCTGCGTCGAGACGGGTTGGGTGGAACCGCTGCTCATGAGGTCTCGGCCGGGACGAAATAGATGTCGGTCGGCTTGAGCTTGCTATTCCTCAGGAACTTCGGCGAGACGGGCATGCCAATCCAATCGAGCGAGGCCTCATCCGGATCTACACCCATCAGGCGGGTGAGCAGCAGGGTGTTCACGTCCTCGAACTCGATCAAGGCCAGGACGAAAGGGGTTTCGGGCAGGAACTCCTCCGAACCGAAGTGGCAGACGGTGAAGGCATGCACCTGCGCTGGCCGGTTCGTGATGTCGATCCACTCGGTCTCAGCGCCAGAATACATGTCGTGTCCGCGCGGGTTGGGATAGGTATACCCGCTGGCCGGGTCACGGCTGGCGAGCAGCCGGCGGTTCGATAGCGCTGCAAACCAGGGGCTGTCCTGGGCATACGAATGCAGGTAGGTGATGGCGTACGGCTGCTCGATCTGGATCGGCGCCATCTTCTTGAGGAACGCCAGCGACTCGGGATCGGTCTCGAGCGGGAAAGGCACGCCATGGACGATGTATCCACCTAGGGATTCTTCTCGGCGATTGGGCAATTGAGAGCGATTGGGCAATTTAGGGCGATTGGGCAATTTAGAGCGATTGGGCAATTTAGAGCGATTGGGCAGTTTAGACATGGAGGACCTCCGGATCGGTTTTCGATCAAACTTCCCGTTCCAGGATGGAGACGGTGACGTAGGTGCCGGTGCCAGCGTGGGAATGGATGGCGCCGCGCTTGGCGTGATTGACTTGAAGGGCGGCGTCACCGAAATGATGGCCGATACTGCCTTGCAGCTGCCAGAGGGCGAAGACGGCCTGCATCAAGCCGGTTGCGCCGACCGGGTGGCCGCACGCGATGAGCCCGCCCGAGGGGTTGACGGGACAGACCGGGGCATCGCTCAACGCCAGCCCATACTCGATCCCGGGCATAAAGGCTTTCCCGGAGGCGGCGAACGCTCCGCCTTCCCCGTAGCGGCACAGGCCCAGGTCTTCATAGGTTTGGATCTCGCTGGAGGTATATGCGTCGTGGAGCTCGACGAAGTCGAGCTCATGCAAGGGATCGGTGATCCCGGCGTGCCGGTAAGCCATATTCCCGGCTGTCCGTCCGGCGCGGAAGGAGTGCACGCCCGGGTAGCGGGTGCCGCGGTCCCAAAGGGCCTGGTAGTAAGCCTGGGTCTCCGCGGAGCTGCGCTCCATCTGCGTGGCGTAATTTTCCATGAAATAAGAATAATCCACGTGCGGGCGGTCGGCCATCCGCATGGCGTCCGTACCGCGGCCGATGCCGGTGACCCTCACCAGCGGGCGGCGGACCTGAGCCCCGGCAGCCTCCAGCTTCTGCAGCCCCTCCTCGGAGGCCAGGATGGTCACCGCAGCGCCGTCCGACATGACGCAGATATCCAGGCGGGTCAGCGGCCAGGCAACCATAGGTGAACTGCGCACATCTTCAATCGTGTAGCGGTTCCGCTTTTGCGCATAGGGATTGTGGTAGGCGTTGATGTGGTTCTTCACGCTCACCGCGGCCATCTGCTCGACCGTGGTGCCAAATTCTTTCATGTGCCGGGTGACCATCATAGCGTAGTAGCCGGAATAAAAGCCCCCGACCGGGTAGTCGAAGGAAACGTCCGAGGCCAGGGCAATGAACTCGTTGCCTTTCCAGGTCTCGACGTGGCTCATCGTCTCGAACCCGTAGGCGACGCAAATATCCATGTGGCCGCTGGCGATTGACTTCCAGGCTTCCTGGAAGCACAGCCCGCCCGTTGCGCCCCCGCCCTCGACCCGGTGGCTCGGTTTCGGGCACAACCCCAGGTAATCCTGGGCCATGATACCGGCCATCAGCTGGCGCGTGAAGTGGTCGGAGAAGTAGGAAGCGACCGAACCGTCGACCAGGCGTGTGAAGGCCGGGAAATCCAACTCGATATCGGCGATGGCGTAATCGTATGCTTCCTTGACGATGGCCTGGAAGTTCTTATCCGGCCGCGCTTTGGCGAATTTAGAAACGCCTCCGGAAACCGCATATACTGGTCTCATGATGTCTGTCTCCTGGTGTAGTCGAACCTCTCTCGAGCGGTGGGATGGCTTATGCAGTTTTCCATACTTATTTGAAACGATCGGGTCCCACTTTACCGGCGGCGCGGGCGCGCCCCAGGACCCGTTCTGCCGCTTTGACGATGGGCGCGTCGACCATCTTCCCATCCAGGGCAAATGCGCCCTGGCCTGCCTGCTGGTTGCGGGAAAATGCCTCCATGATCCGCACGGCGTGGGCGATCGCCTCTTCGTCTGGCGTGAAAGCGCCCTGGACCGGAACGACCTGGTCCGGGTGGATCACCTGTTTGCCGGCATAGCCCATCCGGGCGCCAGCTTTCGCCTCTTCCTGCAGACCTTCCAGGTCACGGAAGTCCACGTAGACCATATCGATCGCCTGCAGGTCGAAGGCGGCCGAGTGGGTAACGACCGCGCTGCGTGCATAGAAGACCTCCCAGGCGGCCGGGGTGCGCTGCGCGCCGAGATCGCTGGCCAGGTCCTCGGAGCCGAAGACCAACGCCTGTAAGCGCGGGTCTGCGCCGGCGATTTCGCCAAGGTTGACGATCCCGCGGGCCGTCTCGACGATGGCGATGATCGGTATCGCGCCTTCCGGCCAGCCGTGCTCCCGCTCTACGGCCGCGATCTGGGTGCTGACCCAGGCAATTTCACCGGCGGAACTCACCTTGGGGACGACGATCCCATCCGGCCGGGCTGGCAGCACGGCGGTTAAATCTTCCGCTTCCAACCCGGAGCCGACCGCGTTGATCCGCGCCAGGCGCTCGGAAGCGCCGAAATCCAGGTATTGCAGGGCATCCACGATCGTTTTTCGGGCTTCCACCTTGCGGTTGACGGCCACGCCGTCTTCCATATCCATGCAGATACAATCTACACCCAGGGTAGTCGCTTTACGGATCTTGTAGAGATCGTCGCCGGGCATGTAAAGCAGGGCGCGTCGGGCACGCATAGCACCTCCAGCAAAGGGAACCCGCGGATCAGTTCGCCGAGGATGGACGCTTTAAGAATAGCACGAATCGCTCAAACTTGATGACGATTGTGCTGTCGGATTTGAAACCGGAATGCTTCAACCGGATGACCCCGCAGTCAGGCCGCGAGTTGGAGGGTCGCTTGTCCAGCACTTCTGTCTCCACGTACAGCGTGTCACCGTGGAAGACCGGGTTAGGATGGGTGACTTTTTCGTATCCCAGGTTGGCTACGATGCTACCTTCGGTCAGGTCGGAGATGGTCAGCCCCACCGCCAGGCCCAGGGTGAAGATGCCGGCGGCCGGGGCAGGTTCCGGGTAGACCTCCCAGGCTGCCAGTGGGGAGAGCTCCAGAAAAGGGGAACCCGAGTCGAGCAGGCGGTCGATGCGCTCGCGCACGAACAGCTTACCCTGCGCGGCGTGGCGTTCGTGGTATTTCGGCTCGCCGCCCTGGCGAATTTGCGCGGGGCGACTTCGAAGTTCTTCGGCAAGATGGCGATGGAATTGAACGTTGGCCTGGAATTGAGGATCGGAAGGTTCGATGGCGGAGGAGATGACTTCCATGTCTTCCTCAGGTTTGCGGTACCCTGAGATTTGCCCGGGTGCGCTCAGCCATGTAAGCCAGGCCGATGCTCAGGAAGTACAACAGAATCATGGGGCCCATGACCAGCATCATGCTGATCGGGTCGACCGTTGGGGTGATCATCGCTGCCAGGACCGCCATTAAAACGATCGCCAGGCGCCACTGTTCCGCCAGCACCTTGCCGCGCACCAGCCCGATGCGGGCGAGCACGTAGATGATCAGGGGGAACTCGAAGGCCACCCCGACCCAAAACATGATCCCGGTAACGAACTTGATATAGGAAGCGGGACGGACCTGGGTGGTAATGCCCATGAAGTGGATCAGGAAGTCAACTGCGGTGGGCAGGAAAACGAAGAAAGCGAACGCCATGCCGGCCAGGAAGAAGAGGGTGGCGATGGGGATGGCGGCCAGCCCGAACAGCCGGGATTCGGGCGCCAGGCCGGGGGCAGCGAAAAGCCACAGCTCCAGGGCAATATATGGGAAAGACACTGCGAAGCCCGTCAGCAGCGAAACGCGCATGACAGTGCTAATCGGTTCGGTCGGGTCGATCGCCACCAGGGCCTCGATTCCACCAACGGGCTGGGCTAAAAAGTCGACGATCTGGGTGGCAAAGGCGAGCGAAACGATCGTGAGCAGGATAAACACCGCCATGGCCCGGAAGATGTGCTTCCGCAGCGCGTTCAAATGCACCAGCAGGTCGCCCGGGTTCTCGACCGCTTTTTGGATGGAATCTGAAAGAGGGGTGTCTTCGGGTACTTCGATCAGAAACTGGCGGATCTCTCGGAAGATATTTCTGGTCCAACGGAATGGGAGGGTCAGGATGCGCCAGACGATCCGCAGCAGTTTGCGCATAGATTAGCCTTCTTCGGTTTCTTCGCTGGCTGCGCTCGAAGGATCTGCATCAGAGTCGGAAGCAGTTGCTTCTGCGGAGCGGTCGATGATGGGAGGGGGAGTCGTCCAGGAGGAGATGTCCCGGTCGAGAGATTGCAGGGTATTTCCAAGCCGGGGTAGGCTCGTCTCGCGAGAGATCTCGCGTAAGGCCTCGAGCTCTTCCTCCAGACCGGCATCGCGCATCAGCTTGTTCGGCAGGGTTCGCAGTTCACGTGAGGCCTGCTGGAAATTCCGCCAACCGGGCGAAATGACCAGCCGGCGAAGGAACCTCCCGATGGTCTTTCCTGCCTTCACCATGTCCGTTGGACCGAGCACGATGAGGGCGATCAACAAAATAAAAATAAACTCTAACGGCCCAACGCCTAAGATTTCCATGTTTCCTGGTTTCTAACGATCCGAGAGGTGCCTGAGCGCCTGGCGGATCTCATTTTGGCGGGCAGCCAGGCTGCCCAACACGCCATTAACAAACCGGGGGGTGCTGTCCGAGCCGTACACCTTGGCAAGTTCGACAGCCTCGTTGATGGCAACTTTGATGGGGATCATCTCGCTGATGGCAAATTCCCACAGGGCCATGCGCAGGATGTTCCGGTCGATCACCGCCACCTGGTCGAGCGGCCATTCCGGAGCGTGCTCCGCGATGAACAGGTCCAAATCATGAACTACGGGCCAGACCCCGAGGACGATCTGGCGGGTGAAATCGGCCATCTTATCGTCCAAAGCTTCCTCTTCGATCCGCTCCTGGAGCACCAGCCCTGGAGGATGACCGGTCATATCAATTTCGTAAAGTGCCTGCAGGGCAGTCGCGCGCGCCCTGGTGCGAGATTTCATATATTTTCAGGCCTCGGTCTCCTGTGGATAATCGATATCCTCGACGTGGACGTTGATCCGGCCGACTTGCATCCCGACCATGTCTGTAATCGACCTAGCTACTTCGGATTGAACTCTCCGGCAAACGTCGCGAATATTCACGTCGCTCAATAAAACGATGTACAGGTCGGCATAGACCGTGTCATCCTTGACCTCGATCACCGTGCCGTCCTCGTGCTGCCCGCGCCGGAACAGGCCTTTAACTGCCTTCCCGGCAGGAGGGCACATCCGGCTGACGCCGGGAACATTTAAAGCAGCCAGACGGGCGATGGTCGTCAGCACGTCAATTGCTATGGTGGTCTTTCCCGGACCAGCAGGATAGTTTGTCATAATCCTCCAAATCCCGGCTCTCGATGTTTGGCCGGAAGCGAATTACATCATCGCCATGCCGCCGTCAACACCCAGGACCTGGCCGGTGATATAGCCGGCCTGGTCGGACGCCAGGAAGGCAACCGCATAAGCGATCTCTTCCGGTTCCCCCTTTCGGCCCAGGGGGATGATCGATAACGCAGCCTGCCGCGCTTCCTCCGGCACGTCTGCCCAGATGTCCGTCTCGACGTAGCCGGCAGCGATGGCGTTGACGGTGATGTTCCTGGCTGCCACCTCCCGGGCCAGGGCTTTGGTAAAACCAATTTGACCGGCCTTGGAGGCTGAATAATTGGTCTGTCCGGCATTGCCTATCTGCCCCGAGACCGAGGTGATGTTCACGATCCGGCCATAGCGCTTGCGCATCATGTGGCGGACGGCTGCCTTCGAGCAGTTAAAAGTGCCCTTCAGGTTGGTAAGGATTACGTCGTCCCAATCCTTCTCGCCCATCATCATGATCAGCGTATCTCGCGTGATCCCGGCGTTGTTCACCAGGATATCCAGTCCCCCAAAAACATTCAGAGCGGCTTTCACTAACGCCTGAGACTGTTGGAAATCAGACACATCCGCCTGAAAAGCGGAAGCCTTCCCCCCTTCCGCCTGGATTTGAGCGACGACTTCCTCCGCCGCTTGTGATGAACGAGCATAGTTGACGCTGACGGCCGCGCCGCGCCGGGCGAGTTCGAGCGCGATCGCCCGTCCGATCCCGCGTGAAGCGCCGGTGACGATCGCTACGCGGCCTTCTAACGAGAGGCCGGAGGAGGGGGACATAAGCACTCCTTCAATTGGTAAAGATGAGGTAATTATACCGTTAACGATCTTTGATTCAACCCTGAGAGGGAACCTTTTCGAAGTCGGCCGGAGCGCCCAAGGCGATCCCGCGCGCCTGCCGGTCGATACGTTTCAGCAAGCCGGTCAGGACCGAGTCGCTGCCGAGTTCGAGGAAGGCGGTGACACCCTGGTCGATCATGTACCGGATCGATTCCGTCCACCGAACCCGCGAGTTGAGCTGCGCTTGCAGGTCGGCGCGCAGCATGTCCGCCGTGGTGAGCGGGCCTGCGGTCACGTTTCCGACCAGCGGGATGGCCGGGTCTGTGAGCTGGGAGGAGGCGACGGCCTGGTTGAACCCCTCCTGGGCGTGCGCCATCAGCGGGGAATGGGCGGCGATACTGACAGCCAGCGGGACAGCTTTGCGAGCCCCTGCTTCTCGGGCCAGCTGCAGCGCTCGCTCCATAGCTGGTGAAGAACCGGAGATGACCACCTGCCCAGGGCAGTTGTCGTTGGCGACCTGGACGATCTCACCCTCGCGGCTTGCATCCGCGCAGATGCTTTCGACGGTGGGGATATCCAGACCCAGGATCGCGGCCATCCCACCGGGCGAGATTTCCCCGGCCTGCTTCATCAGGACGCCCCGGGTTCGGACCAGCTTCAGAGCCTCCGGGAAATCCAGGGCCCGGACGGCGACGAGCGCGCTCAGCTCGCCCATCGAGTGGCCGGCGGCGAAGGTAGGCTGGAGCCCGGGGTTGGTCTCTTCCAGCACTCTTAGAACGGCGACGGAATGGACCAGGAGAGCCGGCTGGGTGTTGACCGTGTCGTTGAGCTCACTTTCAGGGCCTTCCCAGGCCAGGCGCGAGAGTGGGAATCCGAGGATCTCGTCGGCTTCGAGGAAGGTCTGGCGGGCGATCGGGTAGACGCTGGCCAGCTCCTGGCCCATGCCCAGGGCCTGGGAACCTTGTCCTGGGAAAAGGAAGGCGCAGGGTTTGAATTCTGGGAGCATGTTGACCTGGATTTAATGCGAAACGGGCCGTGCTGTTCACGGCCCGTTTCGTGGATTACTTTTCTTTCTCGATCTCGATCACTTCGCGACCCTGGTAGTGACCGCAGTTTGGACACACCCGGTGAGGCAGCCGCATCTCACCGCAGTTGGAGCACTGCACCAGGTTGCGAGCCTGCAGCGCGTCGTGCGCCCGGCGCCGGTCCCGGCGCCCCTTGGAATGTTTTCTTTTTGGAAGAGGTGGCATGTTCTTTCACTCCTTACGCCCAGCCGGGCAGTTCTTCGAGCGCCCACTTAGGGCAAGGTACGAAATTTTGGATGATTCCATAGCAACGCCTGCCCGGTGGGCAGGCAGGGTGGATTATACGGTTGACCCGGTTGGATGTCAAGCCCCGTTTGCACCATTCAGGCCCAGGTTGGCCCGCAGGTAGGCTTCGATGAACTCGTCGATCTCGCCGTTCAGAACGGCCTGGGTATTGCCGATTTCGTAATCGGTGCGGTGATCTTTGACCATCTGGTACGGGTGCAGGACATAGGATCGGATTTGGCTGCCCCACTCGGCTTTCTGGTATTCACCGCGCAGTTCGGCCATTTTCTCTGCCTGTTCCTGCTGCTTGATCTCGAAAAGGCGGGCACGCAGGACCCGCATGGCATTCTCACGGTTTTGAGTCTGAGACCGTTCGTTCTGGCAGGTGACGACCAGCCCGGTGGGGAGGTGGGTGATCCGGATGGCGGTGGCGTTCTTCTGCACGTTCTGGCCGCCCGCGCCCGAGGAGCGGAAAACGTCGATCCGCAGGTCGTCGCTGTCGATCTCGACCTCCTCGTCGTTCTCGATCTGGGGCAGCACCTCGACCAGCGCAAAAGAGGTGTGGCGGCGGTGGGCTGAATCGAAGGGGGAGAGGCGCACCAGGCGGTGCACGCCTTTTTCCGGGCGCAGGTAGCCATAAGCGTAGCGCCCGTTGACGGCGATAGTGACGCTCTTGATGCCCGCTTCTTCGCCCTCGGTCAGGTCGAGGATCTCCGTCTGAAAATTTCGCCTTTCCGCCCAACGCAGGTACATGCGCTGCAACATCTCGGCCCAATCCTGGGAATCGGTGCCGCCGGCGCCTGCGTGGATGGCGAGCAGCGCGTTGCCTCGGTCGTAGCGGCCCGACAGCATAGCCTCGAACTCGAGGTGGTCGATTTCTCCTTCCAGGCCATCGATCTCACGTTCCAGTTCCGGGCGCAGGCTCTCGTCCTCCATCCCGGCCAATTCGAGCAGGTCTGACACGCGTTGGCGCAACTCCTGCCAGAACGAGACTTCTTCCCGCACCGCAGACAATTGCTTCATCACCTGCTGGGCGTGGTCCGGGTTCTGCCACAGGTTGGGGTCTTCAGATTGTTTTTGAAGTTCGGCGAGTTGGATTTCTTTCTCAGTTAATTCAAAGACGCTCCAGGAGGTGATGGATTTTTCCCTGGGCGGTGAGCACGCGATCGATCAGGTCTTGCATGGCTTCAGAACTCCTTTACGAAATAATTCCGTCGAATAAGCAAACCGCTGAAAATCATTAAAATAAATCGTATGGGTCAAGCTTTCTCGGCCAGGATCCCTTCGACGAATGCGTCGGGGTCGAAAGGCTCGAGGTCATCGATGCCTTCGCCTAACCCGGCAAAGAAGATCGGCATATTGAGTTCCCGCTGGATGGCGAACGCCATCCCGCCGCGGGCGGAGGAATCCAGCTTGGCCAGGATCACCCCGGTCACGTTGACGGCCTCCTTGAAGGCCCGTGCCTGCTGCAGTGCGTTCTGCCCGGTGGTAGCGTCCATGACCAGCCAGACGTGGTGCGGCGCGCCCGGCATGGCTTTCCCGACGACCCGGTAGACCTTCTTCAGCTCTTCCATCAGGTTGAAGCGGGTGTGCAGGCGCCCGGCGGTGTCGATGATGGCGACGTCCGTATGGCGGGCAAGCGCGGCCTGGACCGTATCGTAGGCTACCGAGCCGGGATCTGCGTTCGGCTGCCCGGCAATCACCGGCAGGTTCACCCGCTCTGCCCAGACTTGCAGCTGGTCAACGGCTGCGGCCCGGTAAGTGTCAGCCGCGCCCAGGAGGACGCGCTTCCCCTGGTTGGCAAAATACTTGCCCAGCTTGGCGATGCTGGTCGTCTTACCGGACCCATTCACGCCGACGATCAAGATCACCGTTGGCTGGTCCGGGAGATCGATCGTGGGCGGCGTGGTCAGCCTCCGGCGCAGTTCCTGGCGCAGGATAGCGCGCAGCTCGCTGGCGCGAGTCAGCCCTTCCTTCCTTTCCCGCTCCCACAGCGCTTCAAGGATCCCTTCGCTGGTGTCGATGCCCAGGTCCGCCTTGATCATCAACGCTTCCAGGTCTTCGAATGTCTCGTCTGTGATGTCCGTTGCCCCCAGCATGGAGGCGATCTGGCCAAAGGTCGATTTGCTGGTCTTTGCCAGACCTTCCTTCCACTTGTTCAAGATATTACTCATGGATGAGAATTATAACATGGGAAGAAATCCCAAATTTTTGCATGTATAATTCACTGGATGGCAGCGAAACTATCTCATCTCGACGAAAGCGGGCGGGCGCGCATGGTCGACGTCGGGCACAAGCCCGATACCGAGCGAGTCGCCGTTGCGCGCGGCGAGGTGCGCATGCGCGCCGAAACCCTGGTTTTGATCCAGGCCGGAGGCATCAAAAAAGGCGATGTGCTCACCGTCGCGCAGCTGGCCGGCGTCATGGCTGCCAAGCGTACCTCGGAACTGATCCCCTTGTGCCATCCTTTGCCTCTGAATCAAATTACGGTCGACCTCGAACCGGACCCGGATTTGCCCGGCGTACAGATCGCGGCGACTGTCAGGACGGTAGGCAAGACCGGCGTGGAGATGGAAGCCCTGACTGCGGTCGCCGTGGCAGCCCTGACCGTCTATGATATGGTTAAGGCGGCCGAAAAAACAATGCGAATCCAGAATATCCGCCTGGTCGAGAAGCATGGAGGGCAGAGCGGCGATGTGGTCAATGAGTGAGAAGCACTTGCCGCGCGGAAGGAGAAAGTCGCACCGGTTCTTGAGGCGGTATCGATGAACCGGGTCACGGTGTTGTTCTTTGCCACTTTAAGGGAGCGGGCAGGGACGAAAGAAGCGTCCATGGAGCTGCCGGAGGGCGCCCAGGTCCAGGATCTGAAAACGGTGCTCGCAGAGCGTTTCCCTGGGCTTGCCTCTGCTTTGGATTCCGCCCTCGTGGCGGTCGACAAAACCTATGCCTTCGACGAGGACCCCATCCCGGCCGGGGCAGAGGTGGCGCTTTTCCCACCGGTCAGCGGCGGGTCGGGCGGTGCTCTGGAGAAGACCCAACCGACGATTTTCGCCATCACCGAAGACCAGCTGGATTTAGATGAGCTGGTGACACAGATCACCCTGCCAAGTACCGGGGCAGCCTGCCTGTTCACAGGCATGGTCCGGGGCGTCACCAACCGGGCCGACCCGCACGAGACGGAATATCTCGAATACGAGGCCTATCGCCCGATGGCGGAGGCGAAGATGCGCCAGGTCGCGGACGAGATTCGCAGTCGCTGGCCTTCGGTGGAGGGGATTGCGATCGTGCAGCGGGTGGGACGATTACTGCCCGGTACGCCCACGGTGCTTATCGCCTGCAGCGCAGCCCACCGCGACACCGGCGTGTTTGAGGCAGCCCGCTACGGGATCGACCGGCTGAAAGAGATCGTGCCGGTATGGAAGAAGGAAGTCGGCCCGCACGGCGAGGAGTGGGTCGAGGGGGAGTACATCCCAAGGCCGGGGGAATAGGTGATCCGGGACCGTTGAGCGACATCGCCTGTACAAACTGCCGACGGCCATACCCTGAGATGGGATTTGCATATCGCTGCCCGGTCTGCGGTGGGCTCTTTGATTTTACCGGCCCGCCCAGATACCAGACAGTGGAAGTCGAGGAAGATCTGTCTGGAATCTGGCGCTTCCGCCACACCTTCGGCCTGGACGAAGCCGCTCCGGTGGTCAGCCTGGGCGAAGGGAATACGCCCCTGGTCTGGGGAGAGGCCTTCGGACGCCTGGTGGGTTTCAAGCTGGAATACCTGAACCCGACCGGTTCGTTTAAGGACCGGGGCAGCGCTGTGCTGGTCAGCTTCGCGTGCTCTCGCGGGGTCCAATCGGCGCTGGAAGATTCGTCCGGGAATGCAGGTGCTTCATTTGCCGCATACGCCGCCCGGGCGGGGCTGCAGGCGCGGGTATTTGTGCCCGATTCGGCCTCTGGTCCGAAGCGCGCTCAGATCGAGGCGTATGGAGCTGAATTGGTCCGGGTCATGGGTCCGCGTTCCAACGCCGGGGAAGCGGCCCGCCGCGCGGCTGATTCAGGTGGCCACTACACCAGCCATGCGTACCTGCCCTTTAATCTTCCCGGATACGCCACCCTGGCATACGAGCTGGTAGAGCAGCTCGGAAACGCACCTGGAACGGTCCTCGCGCCGGCCGGCCAGGGAGGCCTACTCCTCGGGATTGCCCGCGGCTTCTCTGCCCTGGTTGAGGCCGGCCTGATTGGCAATCTCCCCGTGCTATGCGGCGTGCAGGCGCGGGCATGCGCCCCCCTATGGGCGGTATCTACTTATGGTCCGGCCAGCCTGGCCTGGATTTCCGAAGGGGAGACCCTGGCCGAGGGCATCCGTATCCGACACCCGCTGCGCGGGGATGCAGTCTTACAGGCAGTAGAAAGCAGCCGGGGGACTTTCTTGGCCGTCGACGAAGAGGAGATCCTCTCGGGGCGCGACGAATTGGCCCGTCAAGGGTTTTACGTTGAGCCTACATCCGCGGTGATCTGGCCTGCCCTGGCGCAGCTGCCAGCGGAGACTCCGGAGCCAGTCGTCGCAGTGCTGACGGGGTCAGGTTTTAAAGTTCGTTGATGTTGAGGAGAGGACTTATGCAGGATAGGATTGTCATTAGCGGGATGGGAACGCTGAACCCGTTGGGATCATCTGTGCGAGAATCGTGGCAGCAGGCGATAAACGGTGTTTCCGGTGTAGGGCCGATCACGCAGTTCGACGCTCAAGATTTCCTGGCGCAGATCGCCTGCGAGGTGAAGGGTTTTCGACCGGAAGATTTCCTGCCTGCCAAGGAGACCCGCCGCCGAGACCGGTTCGAACAGCTGGCCGCGGCAGCCGCACAGGAAGCCATCCGCCAGGCCGGCCTGGATGAAAGCCAGGTAAAACCCGGCCGGGTGAGCTCGATCGTCTCATCTGCGGTTGGGGGCTTGGGTTCGTTTCAGGATGCTGTCGAAGCAGTCACTCAGGAAGGCCCGCGCCGCATCGGGCCGTTTGTGATCCCTATGTTTATGGCGAATGGGGCGGCGGGGATGGTCGCCATCGATCATGGCTTCCGTGGGCCTTCTTTCGCCGTTGTCTCGGCTTGCGCCTCCGGCGCCGATGCTATCGGCACCGCCTGGATGATGCTGAAGGTCGGTGTGATCGATGTGGCCGTGGCCGGAGCGAGCGATGCCAGCATCACCGAGGTGGCGATCGCCGCTTTCGACCGACTGGGCGCTTTGTCGCGCCGTAACGGCGATCATCCGGTCACTCCTCAGCCATTCGATTTGAACCGGGATGGGTTCGTTATGGGCGAAGGCGCCGCGATCCTGGTGCTCGAGCGGGAAAGCCATGCTCGCTCGCGCGGGGCAGAGATCCTGGCTGAATTAGCCGGGTATGCCGCTACGGCCGATGCTTATCATGTCACCGCTCCTTCCAAGGAGGGCGCTGGCGGAGCTCAGGCAATAATCCTGGCCCTGGAATCGGCTGGCCTAAATGCTGACCAGGTGGATTACATCAATGCCCACGGAACCGCCACCCCGCTGAACGACGTCTCCGAGACGCGTGCTATCAAGGCTGCCTTTGGCGACCTGGCCTACAAGATCCCGGTCTCGTCCACCAAGTCGATGACCGGTCATATGATGGGAACCACTGGCGCTTTGGAAGCCATCTTCTGCGTCCAGGCGGTGCGAGAGAACATCCTGCCGCCGACGATCAACTACCAGACGCC
>DASWHG010000319.1:0-4539 GCA_036393315.1 Anaerolineales bacterium
GGCTGGCACGAACTCAAAGTGAACGGCAGCGCCACCTTTGTGCTCCCGGATGGTCGCCAGGTCACCAACCCGGCCGTTGGGGAGATCGATTTCGACAAGAACGGAAGCAGTCGTTTTCCATGAGCAAGGGCATGATCGATCCAACGCCAGCCGATCTGAAAATAGCTCAAGCCCCGGCTTCAATGGGGGTCGACCAGGCGTCGCTTGCCCATGGCCACGATAGCGACACCACTGCTAACCAGGTACAAAGCGGCAGTAGCTTAGATCAAGCCCAAACGCGACAAAGCAGCCGCATCCCGGATCTGGCTGGAGGCCAATTGAAATCCGGCCGGTTTATCGTCCAAGAAATTCTCTTCGATATCGAAGCGCAGAGCGTATTCGTCCAAGGTCTCCAGGCTGGTCGGCTCATCGCTCAAGATGGCCCACTCTTCAAAACCGCGTACGGTTTGCACATGCGCCAATGCCAGGTGAACGGGTACAAACCAGCGGTTGGTGATCCAGATCTTGTGCAGAAAGAGTGCCTGTCCTTTGGCGGGCATCAGCGTTCCCACTTTGGCTGGCCAAAACGATCCAACTCACCGGCAGTGCTCGGCCTCGATAAACCAGCGCCACTCTCACCACGGTGAAGCGCCCCCACAGTTGACTGCTGTCCAAGGCGAGATAGATCGTTTTGCCTTCCCAGTCCGTCAGGGCGGAGCGGATCAAACTCCGATAGATGTGACTGGGCAGAATGCGTGGATTGTCCAGCCAGCGGGCAGGTTGTCGCTCTTTACTGGCAGCTTTTGGTCGACCAAGCCGATACAGATCAGTCAATCAGCTCCCGGTGCTTCAACGACTACCGGAGCCTCCTCTTCCACTACAGCCTGTAGGAGTCCTGTTTTCTCGCGGTTTCCAAAAAACACCCAGGTCAACACAATCGATCCCAGGTACAGCACCCCGGTGGTGAGGAACAGCGGGGTGAAACCATAGCGCTGCTGCACCACCCCAGATACGTAGGGGCCAACCGCCCAGCCCACCTGCCAGGCCAGCTCGATCACGCTGTTGACCGTGCCCTGCTCTCGCTCGCGGATCTGCTCCATGGCGAAGGCGTGGTAGAGCGGCACGGCCATATTCATTAACGTGCCGCGCATCAGGAAGCTGATGGATACCAACCAAAGGTAAGGCGAGAACCCGACCAGCATCAGGAAAGCCAGGCTGGCGGCCTGGGTGAATACCACCGCGCGGATCTTACTCCCCAGCCCGGTCGATAGGCGCGGGGCGAGCACCGAACCCACCCCGGTCAGCAGGGCCGACAGGCTGAACAGTAAGCCCAGCTGGCGGTCCGGCAGAGAGAATTTGTCGGCGAAGAACACGTTCATGTAGGGGATCAGGATGGCCGCCCCGGAGCCGATCAGCAGGTTGGGCAAGGCCAGCTTCAACGTCTCGGGCCGGGTTACCACTCCCCAGAGCGAGGCCTTTGGCCTGACCAGGTCGGGCTCCGTTTGCATCGTTTTCGGCTCGCGGATGAGCGAGAGCGGGATCAGGGTGAGCAGGCTTAACGACACGCTGAACAGCAGCACAGCCTGGTAAGCGGGCGCGCTGCGAGCAGGGACCTCCAGCAGGCCTCCAAACAGCGCAGGCAGCTGCCCGGCAAACAGGCTGCCGACCGCGCCGGAGAGCGTCACCAGCCCGAAGCTCAGGCTGAAGAGCAGGGTGCGGTTCTCCTTGTCCGAGACTTTCATCATGAAGGGGGCGTGGCTGAGGAAGTACAGCATGTTCGACATGCCGCCCAGGAAGGCCATCAGCAGGATCAGGTTCGGGTTGAGCACGGTGACTTCAAGTCCCATGCACACGATCGAGGCGCCCACACCGATCAGCATGGATCGCTTGCGCCCCAGCCGGTCGGAAAGCATGCCGATGGGGATGCCGAACAGTAGGGCGCTGATCGAGGGCATGGCGTTCACCAGCCCCAGGAAGTCGCGCGGAAAGCCGCGCTCCAGGATGTAGAAGTTGAAGAACAGCCCCCAGGCGCTGAAGACGATGCCATCCAGGATGGTGGCGAGCAGGAACAGCCGCGCCGACCGGTTGAAGGTGCGGATCTGGGATGTCAGGGAGCGGATGGGCCTAAGATAATCCATTTCCTGATGCCGGGCCTTCGATAGAATTTGGTTTTCTCAGGTGCCAGTCCGTCGCCTGCTCGAAGGCGTGAGCGGCCCGCAGGACGGCCGCCTCGGACCAGGGCGGCCCGACGATCTGCAGTCCGACGGGCAGGCCGCCTTCCGTGAAGCCGCAGGGCAGGGAGAGCGCCGGCAGCCCGGTCAGGTTGAACGGGGAGGTGAAGCGGGTCAGGGTGCGGGCCTGTTCGACCGCATCCGGTCCCTCGATGGGCGGCGCGGCGACCGGCGTCGCCGGGGTCAGCAGCAGGTCAAACCGCTCGAAGAACCGTTCGAACTCGCGGCGCAGCACGGTTTGTGTCCGGCGGGCCTGGATGTATTCGCTGGAGGTGAAAGCGGCCCCGCTGCGCAGGCGCTGCAGCACGTCGGCGCCAAAGTCTTCCGGCCGGCTTTCGAGCCGTTCCTGGTGGAACGCAGCCGCATCGCTGGTGACCATCAGGCCGTTCGCCCGGGCTGCATCGCGCCCGTTCAGAAAAGGCGTCTCCTGCACCTGCGCGCCCAGGGCTGCGAAAACCTGGCCGGCCTCCCGGACCGCCGCCAGCACTTCGTCCTCCGCCCAGGTGAAGAATTCGTCGCTCGCCAGGGCGATCCGCCAGCCGTGCACCCCGCCCAGGAGCTCCGCAAGGTAATCCGCGACTGGGACATCCGCTGACCAAGGGTCGCCGGGGTCGTACCCCGCGATGGCTTGCAGCAGGACCGCGGCGTCGCGGGCGCGCCGGGCCATCGGCCCGGGGTGGTCCAGGTTCCAGCTCAGCGGCACGACCCCGCGCAGGCTGGCGCGGCCGAAGGTCGGCTTCAACCCGACGATCCCGCACAGGGAGGCCGGGATGCGAATCGAACCGCCGGTGTCGCTGCCCAACGCGCCCAGGCACAACTCCGCCGCCAGGGCGGCGCCGCAGCCCCCCGAAGACCCGCCCGAGATGCGGTCGAGCTGCCAGGGGTTGTGACAGGCTCCAAAGTGCGGGTTGGTGTTGGTCACCCCCAGCGCGATCTCGTGCATGTTGAACTTCCCCAGGATGACGGCTCCCGCGGCCGCCAGCCGCTCCACGCAGGCCCCATCTTCCAGCGGGATGTAGTCGGCGAAGAACTTCGAACCGGCGGTCGTCCTCACCCCGGCCGTCTCGTACAGGTCTTTCAGCGCCAGGGGAATGCCGTGCAGCTCGCCCAGGTATTCCCCACGCTGGATCGCCTGCTCGGCCTGGCGGGCGCTCTCCAGGGCTGCCTCCGCGGTCAGGGTGATCACGCAGTTCAGGCGCTCGTCGAGCGCGGCAATACGGTCGAGGTGAGCCTGGGTCAAATCGACGGGCGTGATCTCCCGCCGGGCGACGAGACCGGCCGCTTCGGATAGGGTGAGGGAGGTGAGGGGCATGTTCAAGGTCTATCCTCCATGCCTGCCGGGATCTAAGAGCGCGTCCAGGGCGGCGCGCGCCTGCTCGGAGCCCTGGAAGTGGATAGCCCGCATCCCGATGGCGCGGGCTCCTTCCACGTTGTGCAAGAAGTCGTCCACGAAGACCGCCTCCGGCGGAGAAACGCCCAGGCGTTCGAGCGCCAGCTGGAAGATGCGCGGATCTGGCTTGGCCAGGCCAACTTCCGCAGAGATGATCACTTCGTCGAACGCGTTTACGATCGACCATTCCTGTTCGAGCGCCGCCCGCAGGTCGTCCCAGGCGTTGCTCAGCAGGGCCGTCTTGTACTTCGGGCGCAGGCCGCGAATGTAGTCGACCAGCTCCTGGTCCAGGATGTCGCCGCCCCAAAACTCGCCTGGCAAGGCTCGCAGCTCCTCTTCGGACAGATGGAGCGCCGCCCGGACCGCCTCCCAGTGACCCTGGGAGCTGATCCCTCCCAGGGTCGCCCGGATGGCGGTCTCGCTGTCGAAGACCAACGCGGACAGATCGTCGTAAGTCATGTTCAGGCGGGCTGCCAGCCGCTCGCGCGGGGCGCGGTTGTCGGTGCGCACCAGCACCCCTCCCAGGTCAAAAATAACGGCTCGGATCGTCATTCCACCTTCCTTCTCGGCCGAGGATCAAGGTGCGATCCCCCACGTGGCGATGGGCTTGATTCTAACCTCTTTGGCAAAACCTTGCCTTGATAACCACGACTCTAGAAAGCTTTCCGGTAGGTCGTATGGCGCTGGTAAACCTTGAAGCCGACGCTTTCGTACAGCCGCAGCGCGCCGCTCAGGTTCTCGGCATCCACACCCAGGGCGGCCTCGGTCATACCCATGTCTTTGAACATTTGCAGGCTGCGGGTCAGCAGGGCGCGCGCCAGGCCTCGCTTGCGCCAGGGCCGGCGCACGGCGATATACTCTGTGTAGCCGCGCTTGCGGCCGTATTCGACGTTTTCATGCTCGTTGACAAAGTTCAGCACCATCCCGGCCACCTGGTCG
>DASWHG010000320.1:0-8919 GCA_036393315.1 Anaerolineales bacterium
GCTCGCCGCGATTCCGTCAGCCGGTAGCCATGGACCTGCAGTTTTTCAAGCCATTGGGAGGCAGGTTTAAACGCAGAAATCATTTCCATAATCGAATCACAGGTCGTTGAAAGTGAAAATCGTTTTCATTATAACCCAATCTGGATGACTGTCAAGCAAGGAAACAACCCGAGATATGGAGGAGCACTGCGCTGCTCAAACCTCCCTTTCTCGGAAAATATCAAAAAGAAAAGGGCCGTCCGGTCTATTTGGACGGCCCCATCGTTTTCTTCTCCACTGGAAACTTAAGGAGTCGCAGTTGCCTCGCTGGCGGGCGTTTCCGTCGCCGCAGCCGTAGATGCTCCCTGGGTCAATGTGGCAGCCGGGCCGGGAGTGGCGGTTGGGATCGGGGTGGCGATGTTGACCGGGATCCTCAAGATCTGCCCGACAAAGATCTCGTTGGCGTTCTCCAAACCTTCCGTCTCTTCGATGATCGCGTCTACCGTACTGCTGAACCGGGTGGCGATTCCTTCCAAGTTATCTCCGGCGGCGACCGTGTATTCGATAATCCCGCTCATGCCTTCAGGCAGAGGCGTGGGCGTGTCCAGGGCCAGGTCCGGGTTGGGAATTAAGATCTCGTCGCCAACCCGGATGACGCTTTCGAAGGTCAGGTTATTCAGCGCCATCAGCACCAGCACGTCCACGCCAAACTCCTCGGCGATCGAGAAAAGGGTGTCGTTTTCCTGTATCTCGTAGACGAAGGGGCTGGCGGCGGTGGCCGTCAGCGTCACAGTGGGAGTCAGGGTTTCGGTAGGGAGCTGGGTCGGGGTAACTGTGGGTGTATCGGTGGCGGTAGGAAGAGGCGTGATCGTGGAAGTAGGGGTTTGTGTGGCGAAGAACGAGATGGCCGGCGGGTTGGCACCGCTCAGCCAGACGATCAAGACCACGATGCCGACTGCAACCAGCACAATCGCGAGACCCCCGACCAGAAAAGGCACGGATTGCTGCCGTTTTTTCCGGTAAGAGTCAATGACATTTTGGGCCGAGTCTTTGTCGCTCATGTTGTGTCCTTTTTACCTGCAAGAGCAGGTTTAATGGGTGTTTGTGATTCTACCCGATTTTCGACAAGTGCGCCACGCGCTGGAGCGTCGTGTAAAGGTAGATATAATCCTGGTCGGTACGGCTGTCAAGGTTTCGTTCGAGGCATTGGGCGGACAACCAGGAGAGGAAATGCGGATAGCCGTGTTCAGCGCAGGAGGCGTGGAGGATTTTTCGGAAGGCGCCTGTTCCAACCCCCGGGCCTGCTCCCTGCCTCAAGGGTCGTAGCGAACCAGGGCGCAGCCGTAGGGGATCGTTTGCGCCGGATCGGGGAGGCGCCCGGCGAGCAAGGCTTCCACGGCCTGGAGCAGGTAGTGTTGGGTGGGTTCTCGCTGGCGGAACGTGACGTCGTCCAGTGCGCCCTGGTAGCGCAGGATTCCAGATGCGTCGACGACGAACAGGTGCGGTGTCGCCTGGGCGCCGTACAGGTCGGCCACGCGGTGCCCGGCATCGTGCAGCACCAGCGGCAATCCCCGCTCGCGGGCGACACGCGCCAGCAGCTCCGGCTCTTCATTATCGTTGGAGGCAATCGACAGCAGCGCCACGCGCTCGCCCCAGTCCGGAAGGTAGGAGAGCAGAATGTGGTCGACCCGTTCGGACCACGGGCACTCCGCAGACCAGAAGCTCGCGATCGCCAGGCGGCCGCGCTGGTCGCTCAGCCGGTGCAGCGAGCCGGCCAGGTCGGGCAGGCTGAAGTCTGGAGCGGGTTGGCCGTTCGGAATTAAGGGATCCATTGAGGAGCATAGCCTCCGATCACCAGTTGGGTCGGGCGGCTGCCGTCGAAAGCAACCATCCAGAGTTCGAGCGGGTCCGTCAAAGTCTCCTGGTTGAAGCGCAGGTAAGCGATCTGGCGGCCGTCCGGACTCCAGGCGAAAGCGGAGTGGCTGTAAGAGGGGGCGTTGGTGAGCGCGATGGCCTCGCTGCCGTCTGGGCGCATCAACCAGGCCTGCCGGCCCGGTGTCCAGCGGGCGGCGTCCAGGTACCGGCGGGCGAAGGCCAGGTAAGATCCATCCGGAGAGAAGCTGGGAGAGGTGTCTTCGACGACCGGGCCGCGGCTCAAGTCTCTGGTCGCGGCCGTCTCGGGGTCGAACCGGATCAGGTGGCTGGCAGAAATCGTATCACCGGCTTCCTGGGAGCCCTGGGTAACCGGGATGGAGAGGATTTCTGGGGCGACGAAGAAATCCCCCTGCGGCGACCAGCTGCCAGGCTCGCCGGTCTCGTTGGGGAAAGCTGAGGCTTCCCCGGTGTCCCGATCCAGCACAATGTAAGCTCGTTCACTCACATCGTAAAACGCCAACCGTCCTTGCGATGACCAGGCGGGGGAATGCGCCGGGTGATCCGGGTCGCTGGCCAGCTCTTCCACCGGGGATTCAGCGCCTGCAGGGGAGCCGTTGTCCAACCCTAACAGCCAGACTTGCGGGTAAAGGGAGTCTGCGCTGCCGGGGAGAGGGGCGCGTTCGAAGGCCAGTGCCCCGCCGTCCGGTGAAGGGTGGGGCGAGCGGCAGTAGGCCTGTGGACAGGCCAGCAGTTGGGCGCTGCTCCAGGTCGTGGTGCTCTCGGGGGACCGCTCCAGGCGGTGGAGGTCACTGCCGCCCGTAGAATTTCGCATGCTGTAATACAGGTTCGTGCCATCCGGATCCACGCTGAAATCCAGTACGCCGAAAGTGCTGGTGGTCAGGCGGGTGATTTCTCCGGAGGCCGGGTCGAGGGCGTAAAGGTCGGCGAGGCCACCCGAGGGCCACAGGTAGGCCAACAGCGGTCGCCCAACCGTGAACGACCAGGTTTGCTCGTTCCGCAGCGATAACGGGATAAGGCCGGCTGTTTGTGCCCCGACCGCCAGCCTGACTTCGACCGTCTCCCCGGCCGGCCAGGACTGGGCCGGGGTGAATATCAGGGTATTCCCCTCCCAGGTAAATGCCCCGCGCCGGGCCGGCCTGATGGAGAGGCGTGTCTCTACACTGGCAGGCTGCATCGGGCGGGAAAAGGTCAGGCGCATGGGGAGAGAAGCTGGCACGGAGCGTGACCCGGCGACCGGGAAAACCTCCACCAGGGTGGGAGAAGCCCGCCAGTACCACAGCCCGGCCCCCAGCGCCAGACCCAGGCCGAACAGCAGCACGACCAGGCGACGGAAGGTCATGCGTTTATTATAACCCGGCGCTCCGGGTGTGGCTGTTTTACGGCGGACTGTGCCTCTCTAAGAAAACCCGGGAATTGGTTGAGTGGTAGAATAAATGCCATGAAACGTTGGCAGTTCTGGCTGGGCATTGTGATCAGCCTGGCCTTTCTCTATCTGGCTTTACGTGGTTTACATCTGGAAGACGTCTGGGGCGCCCTGCAGGGAGCGAACTACGGGTGGCTGCTGCCGGGGGTGGCCATTTACTTCGTCGCAGTTTGGGCGCGCGCCTGGCGCTGGCATTACCTGCTCCGCCCGGTGAAGGCGGTTTCCACCAGGACCATGTTCCCGATCGTGGCGATCGGCTACATGGGCAACAACGTCTATCCGGCCCGGGCCGGGGAAGTGCTGCGGGCGGTCGTGCTGCGCCGACGCACGGGGATCCCCGTTTCAGCCTCACTGGCCACGATTATCGTGGAGCGCGTCTTCGATGGGGTGGTTATGCTGGCCTTCGTGTTCCTGAACCTGCCCGAACTGGCCCGCCTGACGGCTGCTTCGGGCTTCGTCGGGAGCATCCAGACGCTGGCAATCTGGGGCGCGGCTGCGTTCTCCGCCGCCCTGGCCGTCTTCCTGCTGGCGGCCATGTTCCCGGTCCAGGCGGAGGGGAGCCTGGCCTGGCTGGCGGAACGGGTCGTGCCTTCCCGCTTCCGGGAGCGCCTGTTGGGGTACGCCATGCGTTTCCTTTCGGGGCTGGAATGCCTGCGCTCGCCACGTGAAGCGCTGATGATTTTCTTCACCTCGGTCGTGATCTGGCTCCTGGAAACGGGTAAGTACTGGTTCGTCATGCACGCTTTCCCGTTCGAGGTCAGATTCTTTACCCTGATGCTGATGAACGGAATCGTCAACCTGGCGACGACGATCCCGTCCGCTCCCGGTTACGTCGGGACGTTCGACGCTCCCGGGATCGCGGTGCTGACCGCGTACGGCGTGGACCGGGCGTTCGCGGCCGGGTATACCCTGGTCCTGCACGTCGCCCTTTGGCTCCCGATCACGGTCCTGGGAGCGTACTACCTGGCGCGCGAGGGCATCGACTGGCGGGAGGGAGTGGAGGAGATCACCGGTGAAGGGGATGGGGAGCCGGACGAGACCAGGAGCGAGATCAAGGTGGGCGAACAGGTCCCCGTCGAACCCGGTGATGGGATCAAGGTTGACGTCTAAGGTTGAAGGATGAACGTCGCCGTCGTCGGAGCGGGGATTGGAGGCATGGCGGCAGCCTATGACCTTGCGCGAGCCGGCCACGCGGTAACGATCTTCGAAAACAGCGATTACGTCGGCGGACTGGCGAGCGGCTTCAAGGAACCGCACTGGGACTGGTACGTCGAGAAGTTCTACCACCACTGGTTCGCCACCGACCGGGAGATCCTGGGGTTGATCGGCGAGCTCGGCTGGAGCGACAAGGTGATCTTCCCCCGCCCCGTAACAGTCATGTACCACGAAGGCAAATTCTACCCTTTCGACTCCTACCTGGCGGCGCTGCTCTTCCCGGGGCTGGGCTGGGGGCTGAACAAAATCCGGTTCGGGCTTGTCGGGCTCTACCTGCGCCTGACGGACAACTGGCGCCCTTTGGAACGGGAGACGGTGGACGCCTGGATGCGGAAATGGGCGGGCGCACAGGTCTACGAAAAAATGTGGGAGCCGCTGATCGTCGGGAAGTTCGGGCCGTATGCCAGGCAGGTGAACATGGCCTGGTTGTGGGCCCGGATCAAGGTGCGGACGACCCGGCTGGGCACGTTCGAGGGGGGCTTCCAGGCCTTCGCCGATGCCTTCGCCGGCCGGCTGCGCGAGATGGGTGTGGAGATCCACCTCTCGACGCCGGTGAAGCGGATCGCCCCGGACCCGTCCGGCGGGCTGTCGCTGGAATGGGAAGACAGTACCCGGTGCTTCGAACAGTGCCTGGTGACCACCTCCCCGGCCCTGCTGGCCCGCCTGGCGCCAGACCTGCCGGAGGGCTACCTGCACGGCCTGCTCAAGTTGAAGAGCATGGGGGCGGTGGTGATGGTGCTGGCCCTGCGGCAGCAGCTTTCGGAGGAAGGCTACTACTGGTTCAATATCCCCAAGTCGGCCGGCTTCCCCTTCCTGGCCCTGGTCGAGCACACCAATTTCATCCCCGCCGAGCATTTCGGCGGCGATCACATCGTGTACTGCGGCGACTACCTGGAGCCGGAGCACGAGTACTTCCGGCTGAGCAAAGAGGAGCTGCTGGAGCGCTTCTTGCCCGCCTTGGAGCGTTTCAACTCCGGGTTTTCCCCGGACTGGGTGCGCAACGCCTGGCTCTTCCGCACGCCCTACGCCCAGCCCATCCCGGAGGTCGGCCACTCGGCCAGCATCCCGGATATCCGCACGCCCATCGCGGGACTGTATTTCGCCAGCATGAGCCAGGTCTACCCCTGGGACCGCGGCACGAATTTCGCGGTCGAGATCGGCCGCCAGGGGGCGAAAATGATGATGGGGGATCAGGTTTAATCCCTTTTTGTAACGCCGCCTGCGCTCCAATAATCATCCGGAAGATTTCCTTTTGTGCTCGACCAGCATGCAGGCGTCCATCACCACGTCTAGCCCGGCCTGGCGCGCCTTCTCGGCGGCCGCCTGGTTGAGGATGCCCAGCTGCATCCAGACCGCTTTGGCGCCGATCTCGATCGCCTGTTCCACGAAGGGCGGCACCGCCTCGCTGCGCCGGAACAGCAGGACCAGGTCGACCGGCTCGGGCACTGCCAGCAAGTCCGGGTAGGATTTCTCCCCTAAAGCTGATTCAATGAATGGGTTGACCGGGATGATGCGGTAGCCTTGTGACTGAAGGTAGGCGGGGACGTAGTAGCCCGGCCGCCCCAGCCGGGAGGAAAGCCCAACCACGGCAATGGTTTTCGTGGTGTCGAGCAGGCGCCGGATGGTTTCGGAACGGTCTTGAGAGGTGTAACCTTTCATCCCCATATTGAATCAAGTACTCTCACTTTTCGAGCGATTACGGTTAAATTTCACTTAAATCCACCAGCCCGTAACGCAGGGCGATGACAGCCGCCTGCGTCCGATCCGATACGCCTAACTTGGTGAATACCGAGCTGACGTAGTTCTTAACCGTCCCTTCCGACAGGTACAGTCGCCCGGCGATGTCGGCATTGGAGAAGCCGCGCGCCACCAGGCGCAAGACCTCGCGCTCTCGGTCGGTGAGCGATTCCCCGATCGAGGTTTCGGGCGCGGCAGCCGTGGGCTGGGCGATCCGGGTGAACAGCATCCCCGCGACGCCCGGATCCACATGAGTCTTCCCGGCTGCTGTACCCTTGATCGCAGCGATCAACTCCTCCCTGGGGGTGTCCTTGAGCAGGTAGCCGGACGCTCCGCCCCGGATCGCGTCGAACACCCATTCGTCGGCGTCATACGTCGTCAGGACGAGCACGCGGACCTCCGGATACCCTTCCCGGATCTGGTGGGTGGCCTGGATGCCGTTCACCCCGGGCATTTTGAGGTCCATCAATACCACATCCGGCCGGGTCTCGGGGACCAGATCGAGCGCCTCCGCCCCGTCGTGGGTCACGCCCACCACCTCAATGCCGGGGGCCGTCCTCAAGATGGCCTGCAGTCCCTCCAGGACGACGTCCTGATCATCGCAAATCAAGACCCGGATCATGTTCTCTCTCCCCAGGTCAGGCTGATTGTGGTTCCGTTCCCCGGCTGGCTCACCATCTCCAATTGGCCACCCAGCATCTCGGTGCGTTCGCGCATTCCCTGGAGCCCAAACTGGTGGATCAGATCCACACTCTCCGGATCGAAGCCGCGCCCATCGTCTGAAATCGTCATGGCGAAACTGCCATTTGCTTGAGAGATCCTTAACTTAACGTTGCGTGCCTCGGCATGCTGGATCACGTTCTCCAGGGCTTCCTGGGCGACCCGGTAGATGCCCTGTTCCACATCGGGTGACAGGTTCTCCAGGCGCTCCGGGAGATCCATATCCAAGGCCAGGCCCTTGCGCGAAGTGACCGACTCCGCCAGGTTGTGGATAGCCAGCGCCAGGCCGAGATCTTCGAGCGGCGTGGCGCGAAGAGCCTGGAGCGCACGGCGGGTCTCGGTGAGGCCGTTCCGGGTGGTCGCCAGCGACTGCTCCAGCATTGTCCGGGATTCCTGAGGGCTGTTCTCCCACAGCGTCTTAACCGCTTCCAACTGTACGGCGACCCCGCTGAGAGAGTGCGCCAGTGTATCGTGCAACTCCCTCGCCAGGCGGTTGCGCTCACGGCTGGTGGCCAGCTGCTCGAGTGTCGTGGCGTAATGCGCCAGCTGAGTGTTCGCCTCGGCCAGCGCCCGCCGCTGCTGGCGCTGGTTGGCCATCAGGCGAACCACCATGTACCCGACCAGGATGAAGGTAATCGTGCGTATGAAGAGCACACCGATCACGGGGATGATCCGTAAGCTCGTGAAATCCACTAGTGAACCGATCAGGAACCAGTCCAGAAAGGCGGTACCTAGAGAAAACAAGATAATCATGCGGAAGTTATACTGCCAGCCGATCAAGACCAGGGGGACGAACAGGAGCAGGAAGACCTGGATCATGCCTGCCGGTTGTTGGACGCTTATGCCGAACCCGCTCCAATCGCGTTGAAAAAAGTATTGTTCGGTGACCGGCCCTACCGAAGCAAGCAACAACCCAATGGGAAGGAAGGCCCTGCCCATGAGGCGCTGCACGGGGGGCCATGACAAATACGCCAGGAGAAAAGCTGCGTCGGCTACGCCGAACCAGAGGACGAAAATAGGGGGTTGAACGAAAGCCCCAGCGACCATCAAAAAGGAAGCCAGTCCAGTGATCGTGATGCCAAATCGCACACCGGTCAACAGTCGAAATACCGATAATAACCCGGGTTCCACGAAGTCCGTCTTCATGCCGTAATCATAGCATATTCGAGCCTGCTAACAAAATGACGATGGTCACGAGTCGATATGACGCCGGTCATGTGGGATCATGACCGAGGCGTTTGGGTTTATGACCACCCTCACTACCACCGATCGAGCCGATCCGGATATATTTTGTTTGTTATTAAAAAGGTTATTCGCAGACTTCGGAGTTCCAGGCCCGCCGCCGAAGACGGTTGTGAAAGCGTAACACCAATATCAGGAGTGTTTTCTATGAAAAAAACCATCATCATCGTTATCGGGAGCATTGCCATCTTGATCCTTGGATATTTTGCCTACAATATTATAAACCGGGCTAACACGGTCCGGGCTGCACAGGGGAACCAGGAGACGGTCGGGCTCGAACGCGGGACCCTGGTCGCTCAGATCGGGGCCTCGGGAACCGTGCGCTCGAACCAAAGCGCGCAGCTCACCTGGCAAACCTCCGGAACAGTGGGCGAAGTAAAGGTCGCCGTGGGAGATCGGGTTTCCAGCGGCGATGAGCTGGCCTCGCTGGTGGAATCCTCCGTGGCGCAGAACGTGATCCTCGCCCAGGCCGACCTCGTCACGGCGCAGAAGGCATTGGACGATCTGCTGAATTCGACCCTCCAGCAGGCCCAGGCGATGCAGGCGGTTGAAGACGCCCAGAACACCCTGGCTGACCTGAACCGAAAGGCTGCAGAGGAGAGCGCCCAGGCGCAGCTGGACCTCGCGAACGCCGAAGACGCGCTCGGGGAAGCGGAGAAAACCCGCGCTCGCATGGATTATCCTCATACCACGGATCCTCTCGTCAT
>DASWHG010000321.1:0-18625 GCA_036393315.1 Anaerolineales bacterium
CCGTGATTTCCAAGGGGGTGACGACCAGATCCTTGGCGTTCCTCCCGTCGGTCATCCACAGGTGGTCGCCGGCCTTCAGATCGTAGCCTACATTGAACTGAACCCAGGCGTTTTCCGGAGACCATTCGGGGTAACTCGCCACTGCGGTTTCTCCAAAAAGAAGCGTCCCGTCCGGGTCAAAAATGCGCAGGCTGACGACGGTCCCCTCCTCGTAACCCCAGCCCTCCACCCATTCCACGTCGGGGTGAGCGATGATCTGCCGCCAGGCCCATGGCAGCGGTTTTCCCGGGCGGTGCCAGGTCATGATCACGGGGTCGGGTTCAAGGTAAGCGATCGTATCCGTGGCCGGATCGTAGCGCCATGTAACCTGGAAGTCCAGTGACGTGCCGGTTGTGAAGCACTTGAGGTGGAGATCCGCCTCGAGGACATATGGATCGCCCTCGCGGAGCCACCCCGTTCCACGAACGATACCCGCCTCCCCATCGCAGAAGCCGAAGGAGCTCTCCGTCCAGGTGATATTGAAGGGACCATTCGGGGGTCCGGCAATCGTCAGGCGAATATCGCTTCCATCCACGTCGATGGCTTGCCAATGTCCAACGAATGGGGAGGCAGACGCGGCGAGGGCAGACGTTGGCACGAAGAATAGGGAAAGGATGCTTAAAACCGAAAAACAGCGTAGGATTTTTGTTTTCATCTTGGGCCTCCTCGTAACTCTAGATCAAGTTTCATCATCCACGTAATTCTATTATTGCCACACCAAACTTCCAAAACAAGATCGTGAACTGCCAAAAACTGTCATTTGCAGAGATTGGTGCCCTTCTCTCTGCAAATGACTGCTTGTAATCGAAGAGGAATTATGGTTTGAGTCTGTTTCATCCCTCCATCCGGGCTTTCAGGTTCGCCAGGATCGTATCACTCTCGTGTTCGTTCATCTTATGGATGACCGGCTCGGCCAGCTTGCCCAGGATCGCGCCCGGCAGACTGTATTCGACGCTCACCGAGATGCGCGTGCCACCGTCCTCCGGCTGGTAGGTCCAGACGAAGGTGCTGGGGATGCCGCTCTCGTTTTTGTCGACGATGCGCGCGTTTTTGACGAACTCGGTCCACTCCGCCTGGCCTTCGAAGCGCATGCCGGCCATCTTGTAGACCCACTCGTAGCAGTAACCGCCGTTTGGCAAAGGCTGCACGTTCTTGACCTCCAGCAGACTGGGCCAGATCTCCGGGAGGTTGTTCGGCTCCGCCATGAAGGCGAAAACCTTCTCCAGTGGAGCGTTGATAAAGATGGATTTTTCGATTTTAGCCATAGACTTTTTCTCCTTTCCATGCAAAAAACTGCTGCCATTTCTGACAGCAGTTTAGCAAAGAGGTGGCTACAAACTGGCTACAAAGTCAATATTTGCAGATCAGAGGCCTAATATCTGGCGCAATTTCCCCCGAAGCGCTTGCATATCCACCGATGGCATGGCGCCCAATTGGCGGTCAATCATCGTCCCTTTGATTGTTCGGATGATGGCTGTAGCCACCGAAGGATAAAGCAGTCCGGCCTCCTGCCAGCCAGCGATCAGGTGATCTCCTACCAGCACTCGATCCACGTTGCTGGTTATGGCTGCAATGATCGCTTCCTGACGGCCCTGATGGTAATCATTTGTGCTTACGATAACGGCAGGCCGCCGTTTGGTTCCGGATTCATCAGTAAAGAGGAAACGCACCAAAACGACTTCCCCTTGTTTATAGGCGGTCATAGGCGGCATCTTTTTCGTTATCCCACAACTCCGCCAAAACAGGATCGGCCTGACCGGATAAAGTAAGGAGACCCTCTTGTTCTCTCAGCTCTGCCCAATCCCTGGCCAGTTTCTCCTCCAAGGTCTCCAACACATATTCCCGCATCGATATGTCCTGGCTAGCGGATAACAGGCGAAGTCGTTGCTTAATCTCCGCAGAAAGGTCGATCGTTAAACGCGTTCGTTTATCAGTTTTACCCATGGTATCTAACCTCCAAACCGATTTTAGCACTTTTGTGCCAATGTGACAAGTCACCATACCACCCAATTAGGTTACACTCTGTGATCAGTATGGAGTTTTGTATGTAGATCGTGATTTACTTTTTAGATATTGGCTTCGAATCTTCTTGTCAAGAATCAGGTTCACTTTTGCCTGGATGATTTCCTCGACCAGCTGTTCGTGTTCGGCAGCTACCTTATCCTGACCCAAGGCCCGCAAGACTCGGGCGTGGGCGCGATGAGCTTCTTCGTGGCCGATCCAGTCCTGGCTGGCCTGGGGGGCCAGGCTGGCCGCGCGCTGGGTGTGTTCCTGGGCGGAAGTTAGATCGCCCAGCGACAAACAGGCCAGCCCAGCCTCGATCTCCCCCCACATCTCGCAGCAAGCCAGGCCGGTCTGCTCTGCGGCGCACACCGCCTCGACGGCCAGCTCCAGGGCATGTGCTGAATCGCCAGCCAGCCTTTCCAGGCGCGCCAGGGCGGCCAGCCCGGCAGACAGGCCCTCCCCCGATTGGCAGTCCTGGGCAATCGCCAGCCCTTCCTCCAGGTGCTGGCGCGCGAAGGATAAGCACGCTTCCTCCATATCCAACAGACCCAGCTGGATCAACGTCTCGGCGATGCGCCGGCGATGGCCGGATGCCCGTGCACGCTGCAGGGCGCGCTCCAGCCATGATCGGCTTTGAACGTAATCCCCCAGGTGGTACGAGGCGAATCCGATGCCGGCCTCGGCCGTGGCGATGATGTGGTCGCTGTGGATCGCCTGCTGCATCTCCAGGACCTGATGGTAGTGTGCCGCGGCCGCAGCGTAATTGCCCTGGTAAAGGTCCATGCTTCCGTAATGGGCCAGGCCGTAGGCTTCGGCCGGGAGTGCCCCCACGCGCTGCGCAAGGCCCAGGCCCTCCTCCAGAAAGCGCCTGGCCCTGGCAGGGTCGCCCAGGTTCTTGTGAAGTGCACCGATGTCGATCAGGTCCCAGGCCATGCGGTTGTTATCGCCGGCCTCCTGGTGGCAGTTATAGGCACACTGCTGGCATTCCAGCGAGCGTGGGTAATCTCCCAGGTGGAAGTATACGTAGCCCAGGATGTGCATGATGCGCCCGCATGCTTCGGGCTCGGCGCTCTCCCCACACAGAGCGCGGGCATCTTCCAGGACGCCAAGCGCCTCCAGTGGCATACCCAGGAAGTAGTACGCAAAACCAATCTGAGCCAGCAGGCGAGACCGGGCCACCCTCTCCTGGTCGGCGTCTCCGAACAGTAGATGTGAAGTCCTGAGCAGAGCCAGGCCTTTTTCCGCCACACTGATCGCCTGGGAATATTCCCCATCCAGATTCAGATAGCGCAAGCGGTGAAAAATGGTCTCCAGGCGAATTTGATCGTTGTCGCTGGCCTCGCCCAGGTCGAATAGTGCTGCCAGGTCGATGTCGCGCTCGGCCAGCTGCCCCAGGAGATAGCGGGAGTGAGCTCTCTCGGCCAGAATATTCGCCCGCTGGCGGATGAGCTCCGGCAGGGCGCATCCAGGGTCGATCAGCGCCAACAGTCCCAACATGCGTCCCTGGTGGAATTCGGCCGCCTGCCAGGCAAACAGTGCTTGAGCCCCACGGGCGGCTTGCTGGTGATAAAAGAGTGCCTTTTGGGGATCGCCGCCAAGTTCAAAATGATGCGCAAGAGTGGAGTAGGCATCTGGTTGGAGCCGCTGTAAAGTCCTCCCCGCCCGGCGGTGCAGCAGCTCCCGGCGGACCTGTCCCAGGTTTTCCTCCACATGCTGGCGGGTAAGTTCGTGCATGAAGCGAAATTCTTGCCGGGCTTCCACCAGCAAAATCCTGGCGACCAATTCTTCCAGGGCGCTGATGATCTCAACGTGACTTCGCCCGGCAGTCAGGCGCAGCAGATCGATTCCAAAAGACTGGCCTGACACGGCTCCGGCTTCGAGGACCTGGCGGGCGATGGGGCTCAAGCGATCCAGACGCGCCTGGATCGCGTCCCGGATGCTTTGGGGTAGATTGAACTGCATCGGGCCGTGGAATTGTTCCTCTAACCTGCCCTCGTCGATCAGCTGGCGGAGAATCTCGATCAAATAGAACGGGTTGCCTCCGGTGGCCTGGTGGAGCCTGCGGGCCAGCACTTCCTCACCGGGCCTCTGTCCGGCCAGGGATTGGAGGAGCTCGAGTACGGCAGCCTCCCTCAGCCCCAGAAGTTTGATTTCGACGAGCACGCCAGCCCGAGCCAGGGTATGGCGTAGATCGAGGATCGCGTCGGCTTCTTCACTGCGGTATGTGCCCAGGATCAGGATGGGATAACGACCATTCTCGAACAGGCGCCCGATATGGATCAGCCAGGCCTGGGTTGAGGCGTCCATCCACTGCAGATCGTCCAGGCAGAGCAGGAGTGGACCATGAGCGGTTGCGTAGGCCAGCAATAATCTGCAGAGCGCCTCGAATAGCCTGGCATGGGCGCACTCCGGCTCAAGGGGCAGTGGCGATGGCAGGCCTGGATAAACGGAGTGTATCTCGGGGAGCAGCCTGGAAATTTCGGATAACCAGACAGGTTCAATGAGATCGGTGGGGGACGGGCCGGGTGCACCGTTATCGATGTACTCCTCCATTCCCGGCTCTCTTAGACCCAGGATGCTGCGCAGAGCATCCAAAACAGGCTGGTAAGGGATGACCTGCTCCCCAGCACGCGATGCACCATACAGCAGCTGCGCTTCTCCCGGGTGACGTTGGGCGAACTCGTGCATCAGGCGGGACTTGCCAATCCCGGCCTCGCCGGAGATCAGCACGACCTGGCTGCGACGCGACTGCAGGTTTAGAAAGGCTTCCTCCAGCAAGCCCAGCTCCTTTTTCCGGCCGAGGATCGGGACTTCCCAATCCGGCTGTTTCGAATGGCGCAGAGGCGCGGGAGGTCTGGGGAATCGCAGCTGGCTGTGTAGCACCGCCTGGTAGATTCCCGAGGTTTCCGGAAGTGGGCTGACGCCAAGCTCAGATTCCAACACGGATGAACACCGTTCGAATTGCTGCAGCGCAAGATGGCGATCACCAGCGGCTGCGTAAAGCTGGATCAACCGTTGGTGCATCGCTTCCGAAAGCGGATCGGTTTCTAGATAGTGCTGGGCGTATAAGATCGCCTGGCCTGTTTCCCCCCGGTTGGTGCAATGTTTCACCAGGTGTCCTAAAATTTTTAGATACTGGTTCTCCAAGGCTACGCGTTCCACGATACACCAGTGCTCGAACTCCCTGCATCCGGGCAGGTCAAATCCCTCCAGGAACGGGCCGCGGTAAAGGCCGGCCGTTTGGGTGAGGCAAGAGATATCGAACGGGGAATCGAACGGCGCCTTATTGAATTGGAGCACGTCGCACCAGATCGAGCCGGGCTCTAACCAGACTCGTTCGCTGTCCGCGACCAGGACCTGTTTCAGAGGCAGCGACCGGCGCAGGTGCGTGAGATGGTGGCTCAGGTTGCGGCGGGCAACCGCTTCGGGTACGTCGGGCCAGAAGAGCAGGTGTAGATTTCCCCGGGTTACCGGCTCAGGGTCGCAGGCCAGACGGTAGAGCAGAGCGCGCACAGACCGGCGCGGGATGACCAGGGGTATATCATTCCATGTGATGATGGGTGGACCGAGCAGGCAGAAGCGGAGACCTGTCTGAGGATTGGCCGGCTGCTTTGAAAGAGTGGACGAAGCGTCCATCGCATCCCCTGATTGCGAGAACAATGAACATAATCTGTAATCACTATAGCAAATTTCTGAGTATAAGACAAGTACATTTTCAATATTGTTGGCTGAAAACCCCTTTTCTATTGGCAACATCCTGAAGAAATAATCCCAAAAATCCATTTGCGCCTTTTCGTAACCTGAGTTATGATTAGGGATGCGGCCGCGCCTGCAAGATTACATGCGCGGCGTTTCACGCTATCCGTGATGTTTTCTAAACTGTTGCTCCTCCCTGCACTGGTGTACCATCACGCCTGGCGCTGTAAATTACAGGTGCCTTCGTTCTTACAGAAATCTTGAACAGGAGGATTCAGTTCGCCCATGGCAGTCCCGGTGACGCGAACGAAAGTTAACCTGCCCCGCCGGCGTCCAGACTTGCTCTCCCGGTCACGTCTCCTGGATTTGCTGTATGAACTGCTCGATTACAAGCTGATCATCCTGGCCGCGCCGGCCGGCTACGGGAAGACCTCCCTGCTGATCGATTTTGCCCACCAGGCCGAGCTGCCGGTGTGCTGGTATGCGCTCGACAGCTACGATCGCGACCCCCAGCGCTTTATCACCCATTTCATCGCCGCCATCGCCCAGCGCTTCCCGGATTTCGGGAGCCGCTCCTCGAGCTTGCTCGAATCCTCCAACCAGGCGAACCTTGACCTGGGCGCGCTGGTGACGACGATCGTCAACGAAGCCTACGATCACGTCCACGAGCACTTCCTGTTCGTGCTCGACGATTTCCACCTGGTGAACGAGAACAAAGACGTCGTCGATTTCGTAAACCGCTTCATCCAGCTGGTCGACGAGAACTGCCACCTGGTCCTTTCCTCTCGGAGCCTGCTCACCCTGCCGGACATGCCCCTCATGGTGGCCCGCATGCAGGTAGGCGGCCTGAGCTTCGAGGAGCTCGCCTTCCAGGCCTCCGAGATCCAGGCCCTGGCCTCGAAGAATTACCATTTCTTCATGCCGGACGCCGCTGCGGAGGAGCTCGCCCGCGAGACTGAAGGTTGGATCACCGGGCTGGTGCTTTCGGCCCAGTCTATGTGGCAGGGCATTGCCGACCGGCTGCGCGTCGCCCGAGTTTCGGGAGTCGGGCTGTACGATTATCTCGCCCAACAGGTGCTTGACCAGCAGCCCCCGCCTGTGCGCGACTTCCTCATGCGCACCTCCTTCCTCGAGGAACTGTCGGTAGACTTGTGCCGGGCCGTCCTGGGGACGGACACGGACTGGTCCGGCTTGATCGGGCACCTGCTGCAGAACAACCTGTTCGTCCTGCCGGTTGACGATGAGGGCGGCTGGATCCGCTACCACCATCTGTTCCGGGATTTCTTACAGTCCCGCTTCACGCTGGAGCGCCCGGAAGAGAAGGATGATGTCCTGCGCCGTCTGTCCTCGGTTTACGCCGAACGCGGCGAGTGGGAGAAGGCGCACGCTGCCTGCCAGCGCCTGGACGACCCGGCCGCGCTGGTCGCGCTCGTGGAGCAGGCCGGGCGCCCCTTGATCAAGAGCGGCCGGCTGGTGACCCTGGCGAACTGGATCGATGCCCTGCCGGTGGAGCTCGTCTCCGAGCACCCCAACCTGCTCTCGCTGCGCGGCGTGGCGGCCATGACCCAACGACGGGTGGACCAGGCCCTCGACCTGCTAAACCGGGCGGAGACCGCCCACCGCTCAGCAGGTAACACCGGTGGTCTGGCCACCACTTTGGCCCGGCGTTCCGTAGCACATCGCTTCTTAGGGACGTACCAGGCCGCTTTGGAGGATGCCAGGCAAGCCCTGGCCCTGGCTGGTGAGGATTCCGGGCTCCGCGTGGTGCGGGCGGAAGCGTTGCGGGCGACCGGCCTGAGCCTCTTCCAAATGGGCCAGCTGGCGGAGTCGATCGATTGGCTCTCTCGCTCCTTAGAATCTTTTTCGGCCCTGGGCGACCGCCAGTCTGTGGCCATGGTCTGGATGGAGCTCGGACTGGCGAGTACCAGCGCCGGCCGTTACGACCAGGCCCGGTCGTACTACAACCAGGCGCTGGATTACCTGCGTGAGGCCGGCAATTTGGCCGGGCAGGCCAACCTGCTCAACAACCTGGGGGTCCTGCAGTCCACGATTGGGGAGTATGAGCAGGCCGCCATCGCCCTCGAAGAAGCCCTGGCCTGCGCCCGCCAGGTAGGCTACGCTCGCATGGAAGCCTACATCCTGGCCAGCATCGGCGATGTGTACGCTGACCTTCAGGCTTACGAAGCGGGCCTGGAAGCCCACCAGAAGGCGGGTGAGATCGCCCGCCAGATCAATTACCCGTACATCCGCTTCTATACCGGCCTGGCCCAGGCCCAGAATTTACACCGAGGCGGGGACAAGGCCGCCTGGGCGCTGATCGAATCCGCCCGGCAGCTGGCGGAGGAGAGCGGCTCGAGCTACGAGATGGCCTCCTGGCACCTGGGAGCCGGGCGACTGTTCCTTTCAGAACGACGTGGCGGTCAGGCGCTGGAGCATTTCTTGCGGGCGGCCGGCGAGTTCGACGCCGGTGGCCAGCAGGTCGAAGCCGCCCGGGCATACCTTTTCCTGGCCGCGGCCCATTTCCTGGCGGGTGACCGGCCTGCCGCCTTCGGCGCTCTCAATAGCGCCTTCCAGCGCGTCGCGGGCCTCGACAGCCAGCACGTGCTGGTGGTCAGCGGGCTGGAGGCCGGAGACCTCGCCAGGCAGCTGCTCCAGGCCGCCTCCGCAGCCGATAACCCTGGCCAATTGGCGGCCAGGCTGCTTGACCAGGTGTTCCGGTTCGAGAAAGATATCCCCTCCCTGCGAAGGCGCCTGCGCCCGCACACCTCCGCCGTCCCCTTCGCGCCGACCAGGCTCACGATCCAGGCTTTCGGCCGCGCCCTGGTGGAGCTCGACGGCAAGCCGGTCTCGGTCGCTGAGTGGCAGAACCAGAAGCGCGTCCGCGAGCTGTTCTTTTACCTGCTCGCACACCCTGGCGGGCTGTCCAAGGAGGCCATCGGCCTGGTCATCTGGCCGGATAAGTCACCCGCCCAGCTGAAGCTGGCTTTCAAGAACGCCACCTACCGGCTGCGCACCGCTCTCGGCCAGGAAATTCTCTCCTTCGAAGGCGACCGCTACTGGTTCAACCGGGGACTGGACTACGATTACGATGTGGAGCGCTTCACGAAGGAGATCGACCGGGCCCAGGCGGCCGGATCCCCACGGGATAGGATCGCCTTTTACCAGGCGGCCGTGGCGCTCTACAAAGGCGAGTACCTGCCGGAGGCCGAAGGGATCTGGGTGATCCCGCTGCGCGAACAGCTGTGGATGAAGTTCAGCAACGCGCTTTTGGCCCTGGCCCGCCTCCACCTCGAAGCCGGGGAGACTACACCCGCCCTGGATTGCGTTCAGCGGCTGCTGGTGGAAGATGACTGCGTGGAAGAAGCCTACCGCCTCTCTATGATGGCATACGCCAGCCGCGGCGACCGCCCGGGCGTTACCCGCCAGTTCGATCGCTGCCGCCAATCCTTGATGGAAGGGATGGGCATCCAACCCTCACCCCAAACGATCGAACTCTACGAAGCCTTAATGAGATGATCCCCGCCACTCCCCACCGCAGTCCGGCTGCGGGGGGAAAGGGATGGCAGCAGCGCTGCACTCCCGAATACGATCCGTATTCGGCTTACTCTTTGCAATAACCAATCCGTACGCTGGATTGGTTTTTTATTTAGAACAATCGTTTAAGAGGCACTTTCGGTGACCGCCCCGTGCCATAATCAGGACAATCCATTTCAGTACTTTGTTTAACGATTGAGGAGTGAACACCATGCAACACTACATCCTGTCCGCCAAACTGAGCCTCGCCAAAATAGATCCCCGCTACGTCCGCCTGATCATCGCTCTCGTTTCCCTCGCCATGTTCGTACTGGCCGCGGGTGCCCCGGGCGCCACGGGTGGTGTTGGAAACTGATTGATTTCCGAATAAATCGAGTGAATCATGAGCGGGTAAACACGTGATTCTACTCTATGCCGTCCTTGCAGGGCTCCTGGCAGGCCTGGTTCGCGCCAGGCTCACCAGGCGCAGCCTGCGTTTCCCTGGATTACGCCTGCTCTGGCTGGCTCCTGCCGCCTATCTGCCGCAGCACCTGGCGTTCCAGTTCTCGCCGGCTCGCAGGCTGTTGCCAGACGATCTGGCGGCCTTCATCTTGGTCGGGACCCAGCTGCTCTTGCTGGCGTTCGTCTGGGCGAACCGCCAGCAGCCGGGGTTTTGGCTGCTCGGCCTGGGCCTGGTGCTCAATCTCCTGGTGATCGCGCTCAACGGTGGTTTTATGCCGATCAGCCCGGAGACAGTCGCTCGCCTGGCGCCGGATGCGCCTCCGGGAACCTGGCAGGTTGGCGAACGGCTAGGATCGACCAAGGATATCGTCCTGCCCGCCGCAGACATCCGCTTCGAATGGCTCTCGGACCGCTTCCTGATGACCGCTGGAACTTCGGCTAACCGGGTGGCCTTCAGTATCGGCGATGTGATAATTGCTTTAGGCGCCTTCCGGCTACTCTGGATGCTTGGTAGCCCTGGACCTGGGAGGACTTCAGAATCGTTCCAATCGCCGGAGTCGAGATTTTCTCTGGGGAGCCTGCATTCAAATCGAGAGAGAGAATACGGAGATTAATATGGCTTTAGCTTTTATTCCAACTTCCAACCCTTCGATCAGCGGCAGTGAACTGAGCCGCCTACTAACCGCTGCCGTCGTGAACCGCGGCTTCTGCAAGCTGCTTCTGACCAATCCCGCGACTGCTCTCGAGAAAGGCTACAACGGCGAGTCATTCCGCCTTGGCAGGGAGGAGCACGAGCTGATCCTCTCCATCCGCGCCAAGTCCCTGGCGGACTTTGCCAGGCAGCTGAACGGGACTCAGGGCCATTCCGGACAGTTTCCCGCTGCTCGTAAGATCCAGCACAGGCCGGTCAGAAAGTTCTCTTGAATTTTGTTGGTTTGATGGCGAGCAGAATGATCGTACAGAAAAGTAGTCGTCTGAGATTAATGGTAGCCGTCAATCGGTCAACCCATTGCTGAATAAGCCTTGTGATCCCCCTCCCCGACTGGGTATGGGATTAGGTGATGGTGGACTCGCTTGGCTGGGAGAGGATCTTTACGGAGATCCTTCGTGGGTGGGTAATCGCGATGGTGTAAATGTTCATGTTTTTCGCATTGAACGATCTGGAAGACCCGGAGGGAGAGTCCCCCCGGCAACGAGAATCGAATCCTTCAGCCTGGGCAGGTGATGAGCAGGCCGGTGAGGCGCGCCTGCCAGGCCAGGAGTACCAGGAGGTGGCGCCAGATGTGGACAGCCCGATCCTTTCTCTATCCCTCAACGATCTCCCGGGCATGGCGTTCCAACGGCGCCTGGACGAAGAGTGGACGATAGAGTACGTTTCGGCAGGCAGCTTCCCTCTGACAGGCTATCGTCCGGAGGAGTTAATCGACAATAACGTGGTTGCATTTGGGCAGCTGGTCCACCCGGAGGATCGGAAGTCCGTGCAGGAAAGTCTGGCTGTCGCACTGGCCTCAGCCAAGCCCTACGATCTGGTTTACAGGATCAAGACAGCCTCGGGGCGTGAAAAGTGGGTGCGCGAACTGGGGAGGGGAAATTTCATTTATGGAGGGGATTTACCTATGCTTGAAGGCTACATTACAAATATCACCGAACAAAAGCAGACTGAATTGCGCAGGCGGCGCCAGATGGAGGGATTCGACGCCATCCGCCAGATCGACAAAGCCGTTACCGGCAGCCTCGACCTGCGCGCCATCATGGACCTGTTTCTCACCCAGGTGATCAAGCAGCTGAACGTTGACGCAGCCGATATCCTGCTGTTCAACCCGCTCACCCAATCCCTGGAGTACGCGCTCGGGCGCGGGTTCAGGACGAGGCCGCCCGAACAGACCCGCCTCCGCCTGGGTGAAGGTTTTGCCGGGATCGCCGCGCTGGAGCGGCATCCCGTCCACATCCCGGACCTGGTGTCACCTGACTCGGCCGAGGGGGGCGACTTACCCGCCTCCGAAGAAGGTTTTATCACCTATTTCGCCGAGCCGCTCGTCGCCAAAGGCCAGATCGAAGGCGTGCTGGAACTCTACTTCCGTAGGAAGTTTGAACCCGACCTCGATTGGGTCGAGTTCCTGACCGGGCTGGCTGGCCAGGCTGCCATCGCGATTGGCAACGCCACCCTGTTCAGCAACCTGCAGCGGTCGAACATAGAGCTCAGCCTGGCATACGACTCGGCCCTGGAAGGCTGGTCAAAGGCCATCGAACTGCGCGACAAGGATTTAGAGGGGCACACCCGTCGAGTCACCGAGCTGACCTTGCGCCTGGCGAGGGCGTTCGAAGTAAGCGCTCGCGACCTGGTTCACATTCGGCGCGGCGCGATCTTGCACGACATCGGCAAAATGGGCATCCCGGATCGCATCCTGCAGAAAAGCGACCCGCTGACCACCGAGGAATGGTCGATCATCCGTACGCACCCCTCGGTCACCTACGAACTGCTTTCGCCGATCCCTTATCTGCGCCCGGCGATGACGATCCCATACTGCCATCACGAACGGTGGGATGGGAGCGGGTACCCGCGCGGGCTGCGGGGAGAGCAGATCCCTCTGGAGGCGCGCATCTTTGCCGTGGCAGACGTGTTTGACTCGCTCACCTCCAACCGCCCCTACCGTCCGGCCTGGTCACGGGAGAAGGCTCTGGAGTATATCCGGGAGCAGTCTGGGAAGCATTTCGATCCCCAGGTCGTGGAGGTGTTCCTGAAGTTGGTGGGTGAATCGGAATCCGAGGTACTATAAAGGGCTTGTCGGGAGGGGTTAGCGCCACGAAGGATGGAGTAATTTATCCGAGAGCGACGCGATTGCGCCCCGAAGACTTGGCGATGTAAAGAGCCTCGTCGGCCCGCTGCAGCAGGGTCGGCAGGTCCTTGACGTCGAGCGCCACCGCGCTAACCCCCATGCTCACCGTCACATCGATCGGACCCCGGTCCGTGTGCACGGGGATGTTGGAGATCAGCAGCCGTAGCCGCTCGGCGATCGTTTGTGCTGTAGGCAGGTCGTTCTCGAGCAGCAGGATCACGAACTCTTCGCCCCCGTACCGCCCGACGATATCGATCTCTCGCACATTCCGGCGGAAGCGCTGGGCCAGCACTTGCAGCACCTGGTCGCCGATCAGGTGCCCGTACGCGTCGTTAATCTCCTTAAAGAAATCGATGTCGATCATCAAGATCGGCAGCTGGCGGCCGAATCGCAACGAGCGCTCGACCTCGCGCCGGCCCAGCTCGAACAGCCCCCGGCGATTGTACAGACCAGTCAGCTCGTCGGTGATCGCCATCTGCTGGATCTGGGTGTACAGGTTGGCGTTCTCGATGGCTACCGTGGCGTAGTCGGCCAGGGTAGCCAGCTGGACCTCTTCCATCTCCGAGAACGGGTCAGGGCTGCTGAGATTATCGACCCCCAGCACGCCCAGCGCCCGACCTTTTGAAATCAGCGGGACGTGCAACAGGCTGTGCACCAGGAAGCCGCTGGCAACCCTGATCGGCGCTTCTTCCGGTCGTTTGGCCGTGCGCAGCGGGCGGCGGGTATCTACCACCCTGCCGATCAGCGTATCGCTGACCGGCAGGTACAGGTTCCGGCTCTGGTTCTCGGATGCGGATTTGATGGCCCGCAGGTAGAGCTGCCCGCTCTCTTCGTTCACCAGGGCAAGGAACCCCTCTTCAGCTTTTGTAAGCCACACGGCGGCGTCTACGATCCGCCTCAGCACCTCGTCCAGCTCCAGGGTTGATGTGACGCTGCGCCCGACCTTCGACAGCACCGCCATCCACGAAGCCTGGTGTTTCAGCTGGTTGGTGAGCTGAGCCTTCTCTTCGACCAGCCGGCTCCTGGAGAGCAAGCGTTTAATGGCAGCGTTCAAATCCTCTGGCGTGAATGGCTTGACCAGGCAATCCTGCACCCCCAGCCGGAGCGCTTCCAAGGAAACTTCCTTGGACGAGGACGGTAGCATCAGGATGGTGGGCAACGCCGCGCCTTCTTTCCTCGTCTCACGCAGGATTTCCAGGTAATCCATGTCCTGCATGCGTTGGTCCAACAGCATCAACTCAAGTGGCTGCTCCCTGACTGCGTGAACGGCTGATGGCCCATCGAAACAGACGATCGCCTGGTACCCCAGGCTGGGAAGGAACTTTTCCCCCAGGAAGGCTGCGACCTGGCGATCGTTGTCCACGATCAAGATGATCTTGCTTTTATCCAACCCCTTGCCGTTGCCTCCCTGTCTTGCTCGATGTTTCGCCCCGATTCGATCGACCGACACCGGCGAAATCCTCGAGCAAATGACCGCCCCTTACCCCCGATGCACCTGAAGTATTCCGGCGGTTTAAGGCTTGCGCTTTGGTGATTGGCGGTAAAAGGTCTGATGTTATTTCGAATTACTTCCCGCCAATCACCAGTATAATGTCGATCCCAGAAAATTACCAGTTACCTCATTGTTTTATTACTTTGCATTGATGTAAGGAAAACCGCCATCCGCTTGCTAACAGGATACAGGAATTCCGGCGGGAAATCAAGTAAAATCACTGTCCTATACGATCAAACCACCGGTTTTCCATCCTTATAGAACAGCTCGCCGTCGACGCGGATTTCGCTGCTTGCCATGTCGCACAGCATGTCCCAATGCAGCCCAGAGTCGTTTTTTCCACCTGTCTCCGGGTAACTCGCGCCGAGCGCCAGGTGGATGGTACCGCCGATTTTCTCGTCGAAGAGCATGTTCTTCGTAAAGCGCTGGATGCCGTAGTTGGTGCCGATGCCCCACTCGCCCAGGAAGCGCGCCCCGTTGTCTGTGTCAAGCAAAGAGGTCAGCAGCTGCTGGCCTTTGCTGGCCTGCTCGCGCACGACCTTGCCGTCCTCGAACCATAGTTCGACGTCGATGACTTCCTGCCCGTCGTAGATCGCCGGGTAGCTGAAACGGACCCAACCGTGGGCTGATTCTTCCACCGGGCCGGTGAAGATCTCGCCGTCCGGGAAATTGTACTTGCCATCCGCCTCTTTGAATTTGCGACCGAGGATCGATAGGCTGAGGTCGATGTTTTCGCCTTTCATGACCACCTGGTCTTTACCGGACAGCCACTGGATCAGCTCCTCCTGGCGCTTGCCCTCCTCCATCCAGGCGGCGACCGGGTCCGGTTTATCCAGTAAGCCGGCGCCGTACACGAAATCCTGGTAATCCATCAGGCTCATGTCGGCCTCCTGGGCGCTGGCCTGGGTTGGGAATTCGGTGTAGCACCAGCGCAGCTCCATTCGAGCGGCGCGCTCCATGAAAGCCTTCGAGAGCAGGGCACGCGCCCGGCGTAGCCGAGCGATGCGAGCCGGGTCTACCCCGCTCAATGAGCGCGTATTGAACTCGGCGCCGATCACCAGCTCGGCATCGAACGTCTCTGTGACCAGCTTGCGGACCGGTGGGATATAATCCAGCTGCTCGTCGCTGGCGTTCTTAAAAAAGACTTCGTCGAGGCCAGGCAGGCCGACCTGGGGGAACACGTGCGCCCCGGCCTTGACCGCCTCGGCATAGAATGCCAGGGCCAGCTCTTCGGCTAGCGGGTTGGTCCGCAGCGAGACCTGCTGCCCGGGGTTGATTTCGAGCGAGTAATGTACCAGCACTTCGGCAAGCTTAAGAACGCGTGGATCGGGCATTGGATTCCATCCTTTTTCTAGTTACTTTCCGCCAATCACCAATTTTACCAACATCGTCGTCTGTTTAGATTAATCCTCGCCCACGGATATCTCCCTCGCCAAATCGATCGCCTGTTCGTCGGTCAGATCCCATCCCTCCGCGAAGGCGGCCGAGAGGGTCGCCTCCTCCAAGTAAGCGAGCAGGTGGTTGCGAATCCGTTCCAGCTCAGCCCGGTCCAAGAAAAACAACAGGTTGATTGCGAGCGATTCCAGCTGCCTTTCCACCACGCCGAAGAGGCGGGCAGCCAGGACCGGTTTGTCCAGGCGGATCGCCAGTGCTGCGAAACTGGCCAGGCAGGCGGCCACAGCAGGCCTGTCCTCAGTCTCCCTGTTGAGGATCAGGCTTTCCAGGAAATATCTCCGCGCACTGGGAACATCGTTTTGTTCCAGGGCGAGATAGCCCGGCCGGCGCAGGGGGGTAGGCCAGGAAACCTTTATCCCCTTTCTCCCTATTAATTTCACGACCGCTCACGCTTCCGGCGCGTAGGTCTCGAGCAGCTCCTCGAGCACCTGAGCCTTATCGACCAGCGCCCGGCTCTCGAAACGCTCGATTTCGAACAGCGGTGGAATCTGCGCATACAGCTCCGGCAGCCCCAGGATCTCGGCGACCTGCTCGTGGATCCACTTGTCGTAAGCGATCGGATATAGGCGCCGGTGTATGAACAGGGCCTGGAGGAACTCCTTGAAGGCGTTGTACAGCCGGTCGAAAGACTGGAAATACAGCCCGCGCTCGACGTACAGCGGGATGTGGTGCAGGTTGTTCAGGCAGTAGAGCCGGGCCAGCGCCAGCCGCTCCCGCCGCAGTTCATCCGGATAGTAAGGCAGCCAGCGGGCCTTAAGCTCCCCGAGGTAATCCCCGCCCTGCCAGAGGGGGTGGCTGTAGACCAGGTGGTTGCCGATCTGCAGCTCGAAATCGTCCGGGCCGCCGGTCCATTCTCGGTGTGTAGGGGCATACTCTCCCGTGAGGATGTCCAGGTGCACCTCGGCGTACTTGCCCGCCCGTTCGAGCTCGGCGAAGACAGGCGCGCTGGTACAGTGCGCGTACCACAGCGCCTCCAACGTTTTAATATCCGTCCCTGCCGGGCGGTAGAGCACCACGATGTCCAGGCAGCTATCGCGGGTCGCCTTGCCGCGCGCGCAGGAGTTGACCAGCAGCACCGCTTCTACCCCCTCTCGCTCCTGGAAGAACGCCAGGACGGCCCAGGAAGCTGCGGCGTGCTGTGGGGTCGGGTAGGCAGGTTGGATCGTTGTGGGCATGGTTGAGCCTTTGGGTTGTTTCTGTTAGGAAATCAGGGCCGCGCCATCGTCGATCCCGTAGCCGGGCAGGATCTGGTTGCCGGCGAGCATCCGGTGGAAGGTGGGCCGCCGCTCGGCTTCTCCGTCGAAATGCGGGCAGCAGCTGCCGGGCAGGAAGCCCAGGCAGTCCATCTTCGACAGGCGGCCCAACACCGAGTCCGTGATCCCCTGTTCGAACCAACAGATCGCCCCGGCGCTGATCCCCGCAAGCAGGATTTCGCCCAGCCAGGCCTTCCTCAGGATCTCTGCCACGCCCCAGCCGCGCCAGATCGCCAGCATGCTGCGGGTGTTACCGCCACCGACGTACAGGATGTCTTTCTCGAGGATGAAATCTTCCAGGTCGGCGGTGCTCGGGTGGATCAGCGCCAGATGGGAGGGGCGGCAGTCCAGGGTGGTAAAGGCGGCGTAAAAGCGCACGATGTAATCCTGTGCATCGCCGCTGGCGGTCGGCAAGAAGCACACCTTCGGGCGGTCCTTGCCGGCCTGCTCCAGGATGTAGCGGTCCAGGGCCAGGTTGTCTGGCTCCATGGAAAACCCGCCGCCGCCCAGGGCGATGACCTGGCTCATACAGGCTGCTCTTCTTCCTGCCCCTGTTCGGCCCGGTCTTTCAGGGCCTTGTTCATCTCACGGAAGCCACGCCAGGTGCCCTCCTCCAGGCGGGCTGCCAGTGCAGGCACCAGCAGTCCGGAGAACACTTCCCGCTGGGTGAAGCGCACCCGCTTCTCGTTCACGGGCTCGATCGTGAAAACGTGCTCGCCGTCGAACAGGCCGGGCATGTACAAGCGACCCAGCCAGCGCAGCTCCCTGCCCGGTTCAGCCTTAAGCACAGTCGGCCGGAAGGTCATGCCACGCGAGCCAGAGGGCTCGATGTAGACCTCCAGGATGGCCCCTTCCTGTGCTTCGCCTACCACCCGGCGGATGAAAGGGTTCCACTCCGGGAAGCTGTGAAAGTCCGTCAGGATCTGCCACACCCGCTCCGGGGAAGCTTCAATTTCAATTTTCGTTTGCAGCACTTTCTTCGCCATTAGTGGGATCCATCCACCTCTTCCCCCATGAGTGAACGACCTTACCAGCCCCCGCCGGATTTCTACCTCAGGCGGCTGGTTGGATCATTTTATCACGGATCGGAAGCAGTCTACGGCCGGTAGGTTGATATAAAACGCGCTTCCCCAGGCTGACGCCAGCCTGGGGAAGCGCTCGTGTTCGGCTCCGAACATTCCATCTATTGCAATACATTATCCATATGCACGTGCAGCCCATTAGACAGGTGCTTGACACAGATAAAACAGTCCTGGTTCAGATCCAAGGTTATCCCAATGTGGTCCTCGTGATGTTCAGCGTGGTCCATGAAATTGTGAATCTCAAAACCAGCTGGGCAAGTCCCAACCGGCGGCCCTTGTTGCGCGGCCAGGGCCGGAACCGCCAGGAAAGTTGCCAGCATCGCTGTGATCAGGATGATTTTCACGGCTTTTTTCATCGCTGTCTCCTTTATCGATTGGCGAGTGCGGATAAACGGGTAGGGATTTCTGCCCGTTCGATATTAAGGCAAATATACTCCATATTATCTCTGAAGAGAATAGGCAGAATTGCCCAATGCATGGCTTTCTCAAAGTCGAAAGCCCTGCTTTTCCCCACCCCCTAACCCCCGCCCCAGGGCGGGGGCAAAGAGGAAATCGGGGTGGGAGAAGGCGGCAAAGCCGCCTTCTCCCACCCCAAACCCCATTTTTGAGAAAGCCATATCTCGGGTTGTTTCCTTGCTTGACAGTCATCTGGATTGGGTTATAATGAAAACGATTTTCACTTTCAACGACCTGTGATTCGATTATGGAAATGATTTCTGCGTTTAAACCTGCCTCCCAATGGCTTGAAAAACTGCAGGTCCATGGCTACCGGCTGACGGAATCGCGGCGAGC
>DASWHG010000322.1:0-11101 GCA_036393315.1 Anaerolineales bacterium
CCAGCTCTGCGTCGAGACCTACTGCTGCGAAGCCAATTTTCAGCGTCTGGAGCGAGCGGCTATTCTCGCCCGGGCCAAAGGCCTGACCCTTGCGCAGGTGGCGATGGCCTATGTGATGAGCCAGCCGCTCAACATCTTTGCCATTGTAGGCTGCCAGAACGGAAGCGAATTTGCTGCCAATGCACTGGCCAGCGAGATCAGGCTCACCGACAGGGAAATGGCCTGGCTGGACATTGGCGGAGAATTGTAGCATTTTCGTGGGGCATTGACAGATTCAAAAACTTGCTGTATATTGGAAGAGAACGTTCGCCCGAACGTTCGCCCTGTCCTTTTTCTTAAGGAGAAGCGATGACCAGGCGTGTAACCCTGAAACAGGTTGCCGCTCACGCCGGGGTAAGCTACCAAACTGTCTCCAAAGTTCTCAACAAGCAAGCCCGGGTTTCCAAACAGACTGAAGAGCGTATCTGGGAATCGGTCCGCATTTTAGGATACCGGCCGAACCTGATCGCCCGCGGCCTTCGCTCCCTGCGGAGCAACCTGGTCGGTTACTCCTGGGCGCCTTTCCCCCCAGAACAGTCCAATTCGATCCTCGACCAATTCCTCCAGAGCATGGCTAGAGCGGCAGAGAACGCCAGTTATCATCTGCTCTGTTTCCCTCACCGGGATGGTCCGGAGAGCATCGATGCGTATCGAGAGTTGATCAATACCAACCGGGTGGACGGATTTGTCCTATCAGGCGTCGAATTTGACGATCCGCGCATCCAGTTCCTGCAGGAGGCGAACTTTCCATTCGTAGCCTTCGGACGCTCAAACTCCGGATGGGACTTCCCTTGGGTCGATGTCGACGGGGGGGCGGGCGTACAGATGGCCGTGGAGCATCTGCTAGACCTCGGGCACCAGCGCATTTTCGCTTTGACCTGGCCGGAAAGCTCCCGAGTCGGACAAGACCGCATATCGGGTTACCTGGCTGGGCTTCACGGAGGTGGCATTTCGCCTCAATCCGAATGGTTCGCCCGGGGAGATGGCGTATTCGAGTTTGGATACCAGGCCACCGCGGCCTGGCTGGCCGGACCGACAGACCTGCGCCCAACGGCGGTTGTGGCTTTCAATGATGCCATGGCAGTCGGTGCCATGACGGCGGCCCGGGACAGAGGTTTGCGCGTAGGGGTAGACCTGGCCGTGACTGGGTTCGATGACTCTCCGATGATCCAGTTTTTGACGCCTTCCCTGACCTCGATCCGCCAGCCGATTTGGGAAGTTGGCCAGAAAGTCATGTCCATGTTGATCGGTATCCTTAGGGGGAGCCCCCCCGAAACCATGCAATTCCTCCTTCCACCTGAATTAATCGTGCGGCAGTCGAGCTGCCAGCCCTTCAACGGATGTGAGGAAGATCCGTATATGGAGCAATCAGGGCATGAATAACGGCAAGGCAGGATACCCGGCGCAGCGCGGGGAAAAGTCACTGCCCCGGTATGCCCTTGAGCGGAGCGAAAGGAGGTCAAAATCGCAAATAGATCCGAAAACTGCTTCTGCTTGAATGGCTTAGCGTTGTGTTTTTTCACTTTTAGGTTTGATGAGGAGAGAATACGATGAAAAAGTTTAGCAGCGCCCTATCCTGGTTGATTTTGTTCGGTATATTGCTGGCTGCCTGCGCGGGCGGCGAAGTATCCACCGAGGAGGTCCCGGAGGCCACGTCCCCGCCGGGCGAGGTAGAAGGCCCCGCTGAGGTCCAGGGCGTAGTCCGGGTGGGCAGCTGGGATAGCGGCGAGGCATTGGAGCCGTTCAACAACGCCATCGCCTCCTTCGAAGCCGAACAGCCCGATGTGGATGTCCAATTGGAAGCCGTCCCCCAGGGCTACGGGGATAAACTCCTGACCCAGTTCGCTGCCGGCACTGCCCCGGACGTGATCCAGGTGGGCGATGGCGATATCTCCAAGTTTGTCTCCCAGGGCGTGCTGGAGCCGCTGGATGGTTACATCGAGGGTGACAACCCTCTGGACATGGGTGTTTTCTTCCCCGCGGTGGCCTCCATCGGCCAGGTCGAAGGGGAAACCTACTTGCTGACGAAAGACTATAGCCCCCTGGTTTTGTTTTATAACAAGAAGCTTTTTGACGAAGCCGGTGTAGCGTATCCGGATGAGACCTGGACCTGGGACGACTTACTTGCCGCGGCCCAGCAGCTGACCAAGCCGGATGGCAGCCAGTGGGGCATCCAGATCCCGAACAGCTGGGGCGACTGGCTATGGCCCCGCGGCATGATGCCGCTCATCTTCCAAAACGGTGGCGAGCTGATCAGCGAGGACGGCACCAAAACGACTGGCTACCTGAACAGCCCGGAGACGGTGGAAGCCATCCAGTGGTACGTGGACCTCTTCAAGGTTCACAAGGTAGCGCCTACCAAACAGGACGTAGAAGCCCTGGCAGGCCAGGATCTCTTCCAGACCGGAAGGGTGGCCATGCTGTGGACGGGACGCTGGCCGCTGAAGGACTTCCTGGCGAACTCGGAGCTGAGCTTTGGGACGGCCCCCCTGCCGCAAGGGAAAGAGCGAGCCAACTCCATCTGCTGGGCCGGTTTCGCAGTTTACAGCAAGAGCCAGAACAAGGATGCCGCCTGGGCGTTCCTGAAACACCTCACAGCCGAAGAAGGCGCTCAGGAATTCGCTGATTATGCCTTCACTGCGGTGCAGCCGATTGCCGAGCAGCAAGGCCTGGATACCGACCCGTACAACGCACCGATCGTGGAGGATCTGGAGAACATCCGCCCGCTGCCCGATCTGTCCCAGCCCAAGTGGATCGATTGCGGAGAGAAATTCTTCAAAGAAGAGCTGGAGAAAGTCTTCCTGGAGGATAAGGACCTGCAGGCAGCCATGGACGAAGCGGTTGCCAAGGCCGATGCCTGCATCGCAGGACAATAAGATCGATCCGTCCCGTCGGTCGTGGTTTACTCCTGTAGATCGTCCGCAGGAGTAAACCACCTTCAATCGGCTGATAGCTCTGCGCAGAATTCGCAACGAAGTCTTGGTCATACAAAAGGACCAAACTCCCTGGCTCCGCAAAGGAACGGGGTAGGGAGGATCGGCCAATGGTTTGGCATTGAAGGAGTTTGCTATGGCGACTACCGTGTCTCCGGCGGCGATTGCCGGTTCCCAGAGGGGGAAGTCCACGCTGGCCCGGCGCGAGGCTACTCTTTTCTGGGTCTGTGTCGCACCCTGGGTGCTCGGCCTTATCCTGTGGACGATTGGACCCATGCTGTACTCGCTCTATCTCAGCTTTACCGACTGGAACATTCTAACTGCGCCGACCTGGGTTGGGTTGCGGAACTACATCCGCATCTTCACCCAGGACCCCGACTTCTTCCAGTCGCTGAAGGTGACCGCCGTCTATTCCGTCTTCAGCGTTCCCCTCCGCCTGGGGACGGCGTTGTTCCTGGCTATCCTGCTCAACGAGGCCACCCGGGGAGTGGGCATCTTCCGCACCGCATTTTATATCCCGGCGATCGTCTCCAGCGTGGCCGCCGCCGTCCTATGGACCTGGATCTTAAACCCACGTTTTGGCCCCGTGAACGGTTTTCTGGGGCTGCTGGGCATCGAAGGGCCGGGCTGGTTCAGCGATCCGCAGTACGCCTTGTGGGGCCTGGTGATCATGAGCGCCTGGGGAGTGGGCGGCGAGATGCTGATCTTCCTGGCAGGGCTGAAAGGCATCCCCAATCACCTGTTTGAAGCGGCCGAGATCGATGGCGCCGATCGCCTGAACCGCTTCCTGCATATCACCATCCCGATGCTTAGCCCGACGATCTTTTTCAATCTGGTTATGTCAATCATCGGCGCCCTCCAGACCTTCGACGCCGCCTACGTCATCTCCACCGCCCGGGCTGGCACGATTGGTGGCCCCGTGAAATCCACCCTTTTCTACATGCTCAACGTCTACGATATAGCTTTCGCCAAACAAAGGATGGGGTACGCCGCATCCCTGGCCTGGATCCTCTTCCTGATCATCTTGGTCATAACGCTATTGGTTGTGCGATCGTCCACCGTATGGGTGTTCAGCGAAGCCGAAAGGGAAAGGAGGCGTTAGAACCATGGCCAGCACGACATTCCCTCGCACAGAGGTTCCAGAAGGTTTGCCCTTCTTTAGAACCAGGGAGTTCGGCAGTATCGTTCACCGCGTGGTCACCTACACCTTACTCGTCGTGCTCAGCCTGGTTTTCCTCTTCCCCTTTTTCTGGATGATCACCTCGGCCCTCAAACCCGAACAGCAGATCTTCCTCTGGCCGCCCCAGTGGATCCCGGACCCGGTCATGTGGTCGAACTTCCGCGAAGCTTTCAGCAACCCATTGCTGCCTTTCCATATCTTTTTCCGCAACACCATGATCCTGGAGATCGGCATCATCTCCGGGCGCCTGATCTCCTGTACCCTGGTCGCCTACGGCTTTGCCCGCCTGGACGCACCGGGTAAAGAAATCCTCTTTGGGATCCTGCTGGCGACGCTCATGCTGCCCAGCGTGGTGACGCAGATCCCGCGCTTCATCCTCTTCACCGAGATCGGTTGGGTGAATTCCTACAGACCCCTGATCGTGCCCGCCTGGTTCGGCGAAGCGTATGCGATTTTCCTCATGCGCCAGTTCTTCCTGACCATCCCGCGCGAGCTGGAAGAGGCGGCGCGTATCGACGGCGCCAACACCTTCCGGACGATCGCTAGCATCATCGTCCCGCTGAGCCTGCCGGTCCTGACCGTGATCGGCATCTTGAGCTTCAAGGACATCTGGAACGAATTCTTTAACCCTTTGCTCTACCTCAACGACCTGACCCTGTACCCCCTGGCGGTTGGCCTGGCCTATTTCAACGGCCAGTTCGATGTGCAGATGAGCGAGTTGATGGCGGCTTCGGTGGTGGTTTTATTACCCGTGGTGATCGTCTTCTTCATTGCCCAAAAAGCATTCGTCGAAGGGATCTCGTTGACCGGTTTGGCCGGGCGCTAAATGATAGATCTGCCTCCAGATTACTACCACTGCTTCCTGGGAAACGGCCTTGATGCGGTCCTGATCGGCTATACCGGTTCCATGGTCTCCGATCGGGTGGGCGTGGACCGCTGTTACTGGTATAAATCTGACCATTACTATCCGGAAGACAGGCTTGTCCAGGTCGCCGGGCGCTGGCCCTCGGACCGGCCACTGGAGCACGCCGCCGGGTCGGGCTGGTATGAGATCGCGCCACTGGGTCGCACCTGGTACGAAGTGCTCTGGCAGGGCGAGCTCCTGGGGGTAAAGGCAAGCAAGCAGCGTTTCGTCCCTCAGGAGGGCAGCCTTTATTCGGAAGTTGACTACGGGGCAGTCCGCGTGCGGGTCACCACATTTGTGCACGCCTTCCGCTCCTTGCTCGTCGAGCGCTATGAATTCGACAGCGCCATCGAATTCCGCGCCTGGATGGGCCCCGGGGTGTGGGTGGAGGAGGGCTGGGACACCGATCCCTTCCGCTCCGTCCGCATGGCGGAGGGCGCCGCCCAGGGTCGCTACGATCTTGGAGAGACGCAAGGCTCTCTGGCACTGCGCCTGGATGTGGAACCCGAGCATCTCCTGGCAGAGGGTCGGGATCGCGCCTTGGTTGCCCGCGGCGACAAGTTCACCAAGTTCTTCAGCATCCTCGACGACCGCCAGGGCGCGCTCGAGGATCAATCCTATGCTGCGCTGCGCCGGGAGCACCTGGCCTTCTGGCAAAATTATTCCGCTGCCTCCAGCCTGCAAATCCCGGACGGTCAGTTCCAGCGCTTCTACGACGCCAGCCTGTACCATTTCAAGGCCATGCAGAACCCCGCCTCCGGCGGGCTTCCGGTGAACAACCTGCGCCGCACCTGGTCTTCGCACATCTTCTGGGATTCCTATTTTATCCACCGCGCCCTGTTGGAAGCCAACCATCGCCGCGAAGCCCTGGAGATGTGCCGTTTCTTTCAGCGCACCGTGGATCAGGCCCGCCGTCACGCGGGCCGGGAATTCGGCTGCGAGGGATTGAAATGGGATTGGGAGATCACCCATGATGGGCGCAAGGCCTACGGCGCCCTGCTGCACATGAAGGACCAGGTGCACAACAGTGCCTCCTATGCCAACGAGATCTGGGGGTATTACGAGTTCACGCAGGATCTGGAGATGCTGCGCGATTTTTATCCGATCCTGGAGGGGCTGGCGCGCTACTTCCTCTGCGATGTGATCGAGAAGAATGCAAATGGCTATGGGACGCGCCCGGTGGTAGGCGTGCACGAAAGCCCCATCCGGGTCCGCAATGAGGGCATCACCTTGGCCGGCTCGATCGCAATCCTGCGGCGCGTGGATCGGGCTGCCCGGCGCCTGGGTATTGAATCGGAATTTAGCCGGGAATGCCGTGAAGTTGCCGAGGGCCTGGCTCGGACCCAGGCCGGACTGTTCAACGGCCGCTATTTTGCTTCCGCCGAAGGCAGCGACAGCATCAACATGAGCTCACTGGCGCCCATCTACCCAATGGAGGTGTTCGGCTATAATGACGAGGAATCCTTACAGACAGCCAGGTCTTTTCTGGAACATTACTTGAGCGGCGTGGCCGGGCTTCCCGCGGGGGACGAGCGCAGCCAGGGGCCGAATGGTTTTCCCTGGTCCGCGGGCATATTGGCCACGGTGTTCGCCCGGCAGGGTCAAGGGACTTTGGCCTGGGAGATCCTGGAGAGTACCCGTCCGGCGATCTGCACCTTTGGCGGGATGACGGAGGTGCTGCAGGACGGAGAGTGGAACATGCAATATTTCGGCACGGCCCAGGCCGCAGTCTGCACCGCGATCCATAACCTGCTCCTCCAATCGAAGGACGAACATATCCTGGTTTTCCCGGCTGTGCCTGGAGCCTGGGAAAAATGTTCGTTCGATCGCCTGTGTGCGGCCGGTTGGGAGCTCACCGGCCGCTTCGACCGCAGCGCCGGGCGCCTCGAGGGGACCGCGCGCAACCTGTCCGGCGTACAGCTCCGCCGCACTTTGCACGTGGCGGGGGATGCTGAAACGATCCAGCTGGACCCCGGAGAGTCCTATGCCTTCAGCCGGCAGCTCCAGAACGATGCATAAGGCCTCGAAGCGGGCCACGCCGGGGGGGATCGGAGGGGAGATGGAGCGCCTTCCGCAATCCCCGGCATCGCCTCTGTCGAGGGCGTCGGTAAAGGCCGGGACCCTACCCGCGACCCTGCCGGCAGTCCTGTTCCTCCTCTCGGCAAGCTCGCTGGCCTTTGAAGTGCTACTCACAAGGCTGTTCTCACTGGTCTTCCACTATCACTATGCCTTTATGGCCGTTTCCCTGGCGATCCTTGGCCTGGGCCTGGGCGCGCTCGTGGCCTGCCTGGCCCCTGGCGTTGGGCGGGACCCGGCTCTGGAGACGCCCAAGGTATACGGTATCCAGGAGACCCGCATCGCCCTGGCAGTCTCGCTCAGCCTGCCGCTGGCCGCGCTGCTTTTCGGACAGCTAACCTTGGCTGGCGGGCTGGCGCTGCGCATCCTGGTCGGCCTGGTCCCATTTTCGCTGATCGGCCTGTTTTCGGCACGGGTCTACGCTCAGAACAGCGAGCGAGGGGCGCGGCTCTACGCGGCCGACCTGGCGGGCGCTGCGGTGGGCCTGGTCCTGGCGCTATTTTGGCTGGATTGGCAGGGCGCCGTCGCCGTCGCTTTCCTGCTGGGGATACTCTCCGCCCTGGCGGCACTGCTGCTGGCGCCTACAGGCCGGCTGAGGGCGGCGGCGGTCTTGGCAGCTGTGTTCTTCACCGTGGCCCTGTTTGCCGGAGGGCGAAGCCCCTGGATCAGCCGAGATCTTTTGGCGGGGACAGGCCCGTCTGCCAGCATGGCGGCCGCGCCGCCCGATAAAGTCATGTTCCACGTGCTGGCCGATCCGGCCCAGCAGGCGCGCATCGTGGATACAGCCTGGAATAGCTTTGCTCGGGTGGATCTGGTCCAGACGGCCGATCCCAACCAGATGTACGTCTTCTCTGATGCCGGCGCCGGGTCGTTCATGATTCGCTTCGATGGCGACCTGGAGGAAGTCGGCTGGTTGAAGGAGCAGGTTGAGTACCTGCCCTTCCTGACCGGCCCGGTCGACAGCACGCTGGTGCTGGGGGCCGGAGCCGGGAAAGACGTGCTGCAGGCCCTCCTGGCGGGCAGCCGGGATATCGTCGCGGTGGAGATCAACCCGGCCATGCTGGCGATGACCCGACGCTTCGCTGCTTACAACGGAAGCATCCTGGACCGGCCGGGCGTGACTACGGTGACCGGCGAGGGTCGCAACTTCGTCGAGCGCAGCCGGGAACAGTACGACCTGATCTATCTCAACCTGGTCTACAGTCAGGCCAGCGAAGTCGGAAGCGCCGCCTTGAGCGAGTCCTACATTTTCACGGAAGAAGCCTTTATCGCCTACTGGCAGCACCTGTCCCCGCAGGGGCGCCTGGCGGTCGTCTCTCACCAGGCGCTGGAGGGCAGCCGGGCGTTGCTCACCGCCATCGCGAGCCTGGCGCAGGAGGGATTGCGCCCATCGGAAGTCTTGAGGCGCGCTGTCCTCGTCATGTACCCCGCAGAAGATCCCAACCAGCGCCTCTCGGTCATGATCTTGAGCAAGGAACCTTGGACGGAGGTGGAGCTGCTTGATTTCACCCAGGAATCGATCGCCCGCGGCCTCCAGGCCTTGTACGTGCCGGGCTTTTTCGAGATGACGATGCGCGGCCTGACCGGAGATGAGATCGGCCTGGAAGAATTCATCACCGGCGAGGATTACAATCTTTTTCCTACTGGCGACGACCGGCCTTTCTTCTTTCACTTGAACCGGGGGCTGCCGATACCGTTGAAATCCTCCCTATGGGTAGTCAGCCTGGCCGTCGTGGGCTTCCTGGCTCTCATGGGCCTGGGGCGCCTGGGCGGGTTTGAGTGGGGCAAAACCGTGCCCACTGTCTGGCAGACAACCTATTTTGGCCTCATCGGGGCAGGGTTCATGTTCATCGAAGTCCCCTTGATACAGCGCCACATCTTGCTCTTTGGCAGCCCGGTGCTGGCATTGATCGTCGTACTGGGCTCGTTGCTCGTCAGCGCTGGCCTGGGGAGCCTGATCAGCGGCCGCTGGCCAGAAGATCGCCTGCTCTCCAGAGTCGCCTGGGCGGCCCTGGCGGCCGCCGTGATATCCTTATCCCTGGCGATCTTCCAGCCGCGGCTGGTTCTGATGCTTTTGAAATCCTTTAATGCTACCGGGACCCTGCATCCTTTCCTGAATCTGGCAGACAATTCGTTGCGGATCTTAATCACCTGCCTGACTCTGGCGCCGCTGGGTTTGGCTCTGGGCGTTCCCTTTGCCAGCGGGCTCCGCCTGGCAGGACAACGCCAGCCGGGATCGGTAGCCTGGTTATGGGGCTGGAACGCTTTGTCTGCGGTGCTCGGCTCGGTCCTCTCGGCGGTCATAGCCATCACGGCTGGCTTCACCTGGGCGCTGCTGCTCGGCACTGCCTGCTACGCCGCCCTGGCTGGCCTGGCAGCTTTCGCCGCTCGGCGGAGAAACGCATGAAGGTCGGAGTGATCTCGCCTCAGGATTGGGGATGGCCCGTGTCCGCGCGGCCCGGCGACGAGCGCCCCGCGGATAGCCAAAAGGCATTCGGGCTATCCGCGGGGGACGGGCCTATTCCCGGCCTTGATCTCCCCGCCGGGGAGATCGAGCGACGCATCCGCCTCAACATCTATGAGTGGCTCCCCCGGCAGTTTGACCCCGGCCGCGGCGCGTATTATGGCTTCTACCGCGCTTCCGATGGCTACCGGGAGCCTCCCCAGACCGTCAACCTGTTGGCAAGCTGGCAGTTGATGGCTGCCTTCGACCGTTTCGGCGACGAGCAGCTCCTGAACCTCGCCCGCGGGGCCCTGGATGATTATTTCCGCCATTTCGTGGTCAGCCACCCGATGAGCATTGCCTGTGGCGGAGCGCGCGATGGCGTGGCGGTCCAGGAGGTCTGGACGAAGTTCACGGCCGAATTCGTCATCGGCGCGCTGGGTCTCTACGATCGAGCGGGCGAGAAGGCCTGGTTGGAGCGAGCAGAACAGAGCGGCCGTTATCTGGTCCAGGCGGCGCGCCACGGCTATGCGCCCGGATACCGGCTCGACCAGGGTCGCTGGATGGATGCGGATGCCGGCTGGGACTCTTGGGGGCGTGTGGTCGAGGCCTGCCTGGCGCTCGAGCAGGCCACGGGCGAGGGTGGCTGGAGAGAGTTAGCGCTGGGCTGGGGAGAGCACGCCCTGGAGGTTCAGTCCTCAGACGGTTGCTTTTACCTGATCAACGGGGAATATTACAACACCGACCTTGCCGCCGATGAGCTGCGGGGCCTGATTTTCCTCTACGAACTGAGCGACGATGAACGCTTCATCCAGGCCGCCCGGCGGTTCGCCGATTGGCATCTGGCGACCCAGCGGCCCGATGGCGCCTGGGGTATGACGCGGGACCGGGAGGGAAATCTGGTCGTCCCTACTGTCGGCCCCGGCGACGTCCCCAACATTGCCATCGCCCTGCTGCGCCTCCACCTTTTGATGGGGAGTTCAGCGGATTGGGATGCCGCTCTGCGAGCGTTCCGTTATTCCCTCTCGATGCAGGTGATTCCGGGTGGTGGGCAGCCCTACGCCGGCGACCCGCAGGTCCAGTGGGGCTTCTGGTCTTGGGACCCCTATTACGATTACACGCTGTCCGCCGACCAGGCTACCCATCACATCCGTGGGATGATGTTTCTGCTGGATTATTTGGGCCGGTTGAGCTCCCCACCAACTGCGTAACTCCTAAATCTTTAGAAAGGTTTCGATCATGAAAGAAGCAGGTCAGGTGATCGGAGAAACACTGGTGGACGCTTACTACGATTTCACCCTTTTGATGACATTGAACCTGCTCTGGGTGGTGGTATCGCTGCCGGTCCTCACTCTCCCGCCGGCGTTGCTCGGTTTACAGTACGCCGTTCACCAGATGGTGCATGAGCGCCACGCCGTCTTTGCCTGGGAGACTTTTTTCGAGGGTTTTAGATCTTGCTTCTTGCTAAGTTGGCGCTGGGCACTGCTTAATCTGCTGATGCTGGCAACGCTCAGCGCCAATTATCT
>DASWHG010000323.1:0-8998 GCA_036393315.1 Anaerolineales bacterium
ATCAGCCATTCGATCGTCAGCCAGCGCCAGCGCCACGAAAAGGCGCTGTACCCGGTCAGTATGGAACCCAGCAGCCAGGGAAGGAGCAGGAAGCTGATCTGGTCGGCAAACCAGTTAGGTTCGTACGTCAGGCCAGATACCCGGTTGGGGAAGAGCCGGCGGGTCGAGATATACTCCTGGATCTTGCTCAGCAGGTCGAACCAGTGGGGAGAGAATCGCACGACATAGAGGGCCTGGAGCGAGCCCCAAAGCAACGCCAGGGCAAAACCGGCGTAAAACCAGCGCAAAGAGGAGCGCAGGTCCTCCCGGCTTTGCGGCCAGAGGACCACGGTCAGATAAACAGCTGCGCCCAGGCCCAGGGTCAGCAGGGCGCGCACGGCTCGCGCTGCCACCGAAACGCCCTGGGCGGCTTCGATGCCCTGCAAGGAGGCCAAAAGTGTGGCCGCCACGGCAACCAGAACGAACGGGAAGAAAGAAAGCAGGGTCCTGGGAAGCGGTGTGGTGAGCAGGCGCGGCAGGACGACCAGGAATAACAATACCAGCATCGGGTAAACCGCCAGCGGGCGCACCAGGGTGCCGCCGCCCACCTCGAAAGGGAAAAAGGGGAAGCTGGTGACCGGCAGGCTTACCAGGAAGAAGATCCAGGCCAACCTGGCCAACCCTGCGCTCAACTGCGCGGCGGACTCCCTCCCTTTCCCGAGGAAAACCGGCGCCTTGCTCACGTGCGCCTGCCTGCGGAGATGCGGGCCAACTCAAACAAGCCCCACGCCAGGAAACCGGCCAGCCCGCCTACCAGAACGGCCGAGCCGGCCGGGCGCGGTTGGCTGACGTCTGGTGGAGAGTCCTGGAGAACTCCGACTGAAAGCGTGGCCGAAAGCCCCCGGCCATCCTGGAGGGCCTGCTGCCATTCATCTTCCACCCTGGACTGTTCCTCTTGGAGGGCCTCCAGGCGTGCGTCCAGCATTTCCGCCTTCTGCTCGGAAGCCATGACCAGCTGCTCCACCCAGGGGAGGTATTCTTGCAAAGTAGCGCCCGGAGGAGGCATCTCCGCAAAGAGCCCCTGCCAGCCCGGGTCCAGACCGGCCGCGCTCGCCGCCAGGGCTGAGAGCGGCAAGCGCTCTGCCGTCCCCAGGACCTCCCCTTGCGGTGAGCCTGCCACCTTTTCTAGCCAGCTCGACAAGGCCGCCTGAACCTTCAAAAGATCCTCGGCTTGTAAGCGGGTCTCCAGCTGCTCAGCCTGTATGGCCTGCTGTTCAAGATCCAGGAGATAGATCTGCTGAGAACGGGCGACGGCCTGGTTGGATTTTTCCAGGATGACCTGTCGCCAGGCCTCCACCAGCTGAGCGGCCAACCGAGGGTCTTCTACCCGGGCAGCCAGCCGCCAGCGGCCCGCATTCCGCCAGTACACGCTCAGCATGCTGCGCAGCCGTGGGACATCCACCGTCTCCCAGGCCGGGTCCAGGCCCTTCAACCGGTTAAGCGTCTCCTCCACGTATTCATCCGAGAAGGCCAGGACGCTGAGCTGGGACATCTGCCAGTGTTTGTAATCGTCCGGGTTGCGGAACTCGGTATTGGCAAACGCAGGCACGTAACTGTCATCCCCGAAGCGATAAGGATCCAGGCTTACAGACATCTCTGCCGATGCCTGATAGGGTGCAGGCCAGAGCATGGCTGCCGCCCAACCCAGCAGGCTGCCGGCCAGGATGAAAGCCAGGATCAACGGCCAGCGGTGCGAGGCGACGAGGATTTCGTCACGCAGTACCCAATCACTCACAAAATCAACCCTTTGATCATCTGAATTTCGACTAATGCCAGCGCTTTCCATTGTCAAGGTAGCCAAGCGCCAGCATACCGGCCAGGACGATGACTCCAAAGATCGTGTTCGCAAACAGCGGCGGGCGCGTCAGGACGACGAATGCCAGGCAGCCCAACAGCAGCGAGCTCACCTGCATGAACAGGACGGCCCGGTTCGAGTTCCACCCGAACGCCAGAAGACGGTGATACGTATGGTCGCGGGCAGCCGTGTAAACCTTGCGCCTGCGCCGCAGCCGCGAGAGCACCACCAACACCGTATCGAAGATCGGGACCCCCAGCAGCATGACCGGCACCAGATAGGAGGAAGACTGGTTTACGCCCACCGGGCGGTAAGCGATCGCCAACACGGCCAGGACGAACCCGAGCGTCTGCGCGCCTGAATCGCCCAAAAAGAGCTGGGCGGGAGGAGAATTGAAGAAGTACAGCCCGATGCAGGCGCCCAGGATCAAGGCGCTGTGGCGAGATAATAGCGGCTGCCCGGAATCGATCGTCACCAGCATGAAGAATGCAGCCGCCATCCCACCCAGGCCCACTGCCAATCCATCCATACTGTCGACGAAATTGAAGGCGTTCGTGATCCCAACCACCCAGAGGAAAGTTAATCCCCAGTCCAGGTAGACGTTGATCGGGGCGCTGCCGCCCAGGAAGAACTCGGGCGATTCGAAGATCTGGATCGATACGCCCAGTCGGATCAGGACGACGACGGCCAATCCCTGCCCGATGAACTTCAATGGGGGCGAAATACCCTTGAAATCATCCCACAATCCAAACAGGAATACCAGGATCCCGGCCCAAAAGGTGGCAGCCACGTTCGGATCGTGGAAGGTACCCAACAACCCTGAGGAAATCAGCAGGACCCCTGCCAAAACCATCCCTCCGGCCAGCGGGGTTGGGAGGGTATGCTGCTTGTGTGGAGCGCTCTGAGGGAGGTCGAGCAGGCCCACCCGGTAAGCCAGGCGGATGCTGAACAAGGCCAGCCCTGCCACCAGCAGCGAGGCCAGCAGGATCGACTCGAACACGAACGAGATGGAGGATACGTATGGACCCATAACGGCCGATTGCTCTTCGCTCTTCCACCATTCCGCTGGCCCCCCGGATGGAGAAAATCGCTCAGCCTACCTTCAGCGCCGCGGGCCGGCGAACTTTTCCTTGCGGAGAAAATTGACCAGCAAGGCGAGACCCAGCTTTAAGCCCATGGCAGCATAGTACAACCCGTTGAACAGAAAGAAGTAATCCTTCGCCAGGTGTTTCCTGTAGTACCGGTAGTACGACTTGTGCCACTCGATAATCGACCGGTAAGGATGGACGCGCGATCCTCCCTGCCCGCCAAAGTGAACGATCTGCGCTGTAGGGACGTAATAAACCTGCCAGCCTGCCTGGCGTGCCCGGAAGCAGTAATCGGCATCCTCCTGGTAGGCGAAGAAGCGCTCATCCAGGTAACCGATCTGGTCCACCACCTCCCGGCGGATCAGCATGCAGGATCCCGAAAGGCCAGCAACCGCGTGCGTCTCATCTTCGTCTATGTAGCTCATTAAATATCCGCCGAACCGCTTGCTGCGGGGAAACAGACTGGAGAGGCCGGTGAAGTAGCTGATCACCGCCAGGGGACGGGGCTCCCCGCGCCGGCAGGACTTCTGCAGCGTCCCATCCTTGTTCAACACCTTCGGCCCGCAGATGCCAACGGCGGGATTTTCCTCCAGGAAATCTACCAGGCGTTCGAGCGCTCCCGGTTTGATCAGCGTGTCCGGGTTCAACTGAAGCAGATAGCGACCCACTCCAGCCTGGAGCGACTGGTTCATCGGGCGGGTATAACCGGCATTTCGATCATTCTCGATGAACCGGACCGCCGGGAACTCTTCGTGCAGCATCTCTGCCACCCCGTCTTTGGACCCGTTGTCGACGACGATCACTTCCAGGTCCAGCGAGTAGGTATGTTCGTACAGCGAGCGCAGGCAGTCCCTGAGCAGAGCACAGGCCTTGAAAGTGACGATGCAGACAGAAAGGTCTACGCCCGGGCGCTGATCTCGAATACGTGTTGGTACACCTGCAAGGTCTGTCGTGCGGTTCGTTCCCATGTGAACTGTGAAGCCCGTTCCGGTCCTTTCGTTGCCAATCGGTTTTGCAGGGCCTGATCGGTCAGGGCCGTATGCAGGGCCTGTGAGAGCGCCTGTTGGTCCCCGGGCGGGACCAGGATCCCCGCCTCCCCAACGATCTCCGGCAGGGAAGCGATGTCCGAAGTGACAACCGGGGTACCACAGGCCATCGCCTCTAAAGCCGGAAGGCCAAAGCCTTCATACAGCGTCGGATAGACGAACAAGGTGGCTAGATTATAAACGATCGGCAGGTCTTGCTGCGGGATATAACCGGTAAACTGCACCTGCCCCTGCAGCCCGAGCGTTTCGATCTTCTCCAGCACCTGCCTGTATCTCCACCCAAACCGCCCAACCACGACCAGCCGGTGTGTGATCCCTTGTTCGACCGCCGAACGATACGCCTGGATCAGCCCAGGCAGGTTCTTGCGCGGTTCGACCAGGCCGACGTAAAGGATAAATCGCTCCGGCAGATTGTACTTCTGGCGGACCTCTGCCCGCAGCACCGGATCCTGAACCGGCCGGAATGCCGGGTCTACGCCGAGTTGCGTGGCAAAGATCTTTTCCGCGGGAACGCCCAACAAGCGCATCGAATCCCTTCGGGTGCTTTCGGATACTGTAATGAGGGCATCCGCGGTCCGGGCGCTGGCCCGGATCGCCGGAGGAAAGAAAACTCGTTTCGAGCGGGTGTGCAGCTGCGGGTAAAGGAAGAACGTCATGTCGTGGAGGGTCACTACCGACAGGCAGGGCAGGCGCCAGGGACGGGTGTAGTGCAGGGAGTGGAGCAGGTCCAGGCGGGTGCTTCCCGCCAGGCGGGGCAGGGCGGTCTGCTCCCAAAGCAGGCGTAGGGCCGGGTTCCTGCCGGGGATGACCGCCCAGCGAAAGCGTTCGCTTTCAGGCACGGCGATCAGCTCGCGCCCTCCCGGATGGGCGAAGACGACCAGTTCGTAGCGGTCGTTCACCTCGGCCAGGGCGCGGATCAGGTGGATGATGTAATTCCCTGCCCCCACGGGCCGTGGGGGCAGGGCTGTGGCATCGATGCCGATTCGCATGAGGGTTAGCGCGTTTTGGAAGGATGACCCCTTTAAGGCACCACTTTCACCGGGGTTTCGCTGCAGTAAGTGGCCTGGTTGTACCCGTCATCCAAGACGACACAGGGGTAATATTCGCCTGGGGCGACCGAAGCGGTATCCCAACTGAAGTTGACCCCATTTTCGACCGGAGGGAATTCCAGCTCGTAGAAATTTCGAGAGACGAACGGAATATAAGCCCGGACAGGTAAAACCTTCGCCTCCACCTGGGGTGGCGCCGAAGCCGTCGCACCTGCTGTCGCAGGCAGACTGGCGGCCATCTGGCCGGAAGCCGGGTATTTGGTAGGTTTACTTAAATCGTCCGTGTAGTAAAAGGTGGCGTCCAGCGAATCGCCCAGGGTTTTGTTCAGACTGATCTGGACCGGAAAAGGCTGTCCTTTCGTAACGCTCTTGAGTTTGATCAGGCGGATCCAATCCAGCTTCTGGTGCAGCGACGTGCTGAGGATGTTCTCGTTCGGATCGAAGCGGAACTTGATCACCGGCGAGGTGTCCAGCCAGTGCCGGGGAAGGCCATCGCATTTTCCGGCAAATTCCTCAGAAGAGCCGTTGAACCCATCTCTCAAATCGATAGTATATGTGTGCCAGCCGACATCCAGCGGGATGTCATTGCTCACCAGGTAGCATAAAGAGCTGGCCGAACCGCTCCCCGGGATTGTCCAAACCCAGCGTGCGATCATCCCCTGCGGGACATTTTGATAAGCCCCTTCGGTATACAGGCGGAAGACCAGGTACCTGTAATCGCTGCTCTTGCTCAAGTCCTTTAAAGCGTTGAGTTCGATGATCGCGTCCGTGCCGCCACCTCCGGCCGTCACCAGATCCAGGATGCCATTGCCGAAGCTATAGGACATGTCGGAGATCAGGCTGGTGTCTGAGCTGTCGGTGAAGTCCCAGGGATTTCCAGCCTGTTGGGCAAAATCCACCCCATCCAGGGGAGCCAGGCCGCTGAATTTTGCGACGGGCATCTTATTGATCGTGAAGCTCCCGGAGCCCAGGACCTGTGAACCGGATTTAACCGTGTAGTCGTACGTCCCGGGCGGCATCCCCTGCACGTCAAGGGAATAGGGACTGCCCTGGACATTCGAGGCGGCCAAAATGTCCCGGCTCGTCCCCTCCGGTCGCACCCAAATGGAGGCCGGCTGGCTGCCATTCCAGCTGATCGTCTGGGTGACGGCCTTACAATCGGTCAGGCGAACCCAATCGACCTCAAACAACGTATTGTCCTGGATCGTTGGGTCGATCCTTAAACCCTGCGAGCTGTCCAGGTCGCTCCAGCGCGTGCCTCCCAGGTGATTTGCGGAGGAACCCAGGTCAACCTTGTACAGTTTCCACGTGGCCGTTGGTGCAGCGCTACCCGCTTCCGGGTAGAGCGGAAAGGCTTTGCTGTACCCCCATACCCCGCCCGGCCCATTCAGAAGTTCGTCGGCAAACCACATGACCTGGAACTGGTCCGGGCCTCCGATGCCGGCTGCACCTGAACTTACTTTCATCCCCAGGTACAAGCAGTTGTATGCCTGGCTGTCAATGGGGAAATTGTGGCCTACTTTCCCGATCAGCATGGCCGTGTTATAGCCAGGCCACAAGACGAAGAACTGCCCGTCGCGCGTGCCAGTGGACCTTGCCGAGAAAACCCCATCTGAAACTTTTATATCCTGTAAATTCTCGGCTTGCCCGGAAGAATTCAGATACTGCGAGACGTCGGAGAATTGGGCCATGTCCCACGGATCCCGCAAACGAAGGGTCGCAAAATCCCGCCCTTCGGCAGAGGTGGCCTGAGCTTCAGCCTGGGCACCGGGCACTTTTCCAATAAAAAACCCGTTCACTCCGTAGAGCAGGATGAGAGTGATTACCCCCGCCATTATCACCTTCACCAGACGGGTAAGGGGTACTTGCATCAGTTGTTACTCCTCTCAATAAAGATGCACATCAATATGCATTTGTTTTCGTCAGTCCTCCATGCAAACTTTAGCATTATGCCCTGTAATATGGAGCTGAAACTTGCAAAACCGTTAACGAACAATTGCCGGGTCCCTTCTACTAAGGCGCGAACCGGAAAACGTGCTGTTCCCCCAGGACGGCCACTTCCACCAGGTCGAAAGAGAGAATCTTTAAGTGGATCTCCGGCCAGTTGGGATAGGCAGAGGCATCCACCAGAACGAATTCTACCCCGCGGTCGCGCAGGGCATCCAATGTCCCTCGGTTCGGAAAATTGTGCAGCCTTTTAAAAAGCCTCTCGAATTCCAGGGGCAGGTAAGCGCCGTAGAACATGCCGATGAACGGCCTGTCGTGAGCCAGGGTCGCGTAGATCAGGTCCGGACGGGTGGATTGATCGATCGGGAACTGGACGAACGCCCCATTCCCCGGCTGGGCTGCCAGCCATTCGTCCACCGGGCGCACTTTCACTTCCGTCAGCGGGAAAGGGTTGATGTTGAAATCGATCCCGGTGACGACCAGGGCCAGGACCGGTATGGCCATCGCGAGCCACCGGCGATCGACCGCCCGCTGGAGCCGGTCGAGCCCGATTCCGGCTAACACCGCGGCGAACAAACTGGCATAGATGCCGTAGCGAGACAAGGCGCGCATGCCATCGTAAAACGGAAGGTATTTATACAGGAAATAGTTCGGCAGGTAAATCGGCATCCGATCGCCCGGAAAGAACGGCTGCATGAAGGCCGGAACAGCCACGCTGAGCTGCTCGCTGAACCAATGCAGTGTTGTCCCCATCGCAAGGACCACCGAGCAGACCAGGCCGAACCCGAGGATGGGAACCATCCGGCTGGCTTCTCCAGTCCTCCTCTTATAGAAAAAGGCGAAGAAAATCAGGAAAAAAGCTGCCGCTCCAATGTAGAGGTTCTTTTCGATCCACAAGAGACGATCGAAGTGAGCGTTGATCCAATCTCCCCAGATGAAGTGAACGGGTGAAGGCAAGATGAAATCTGGCAGGCTGGCTGACCACAGGTCAACATCCTCGAACTCGCGGTGATTCGCACTTCCCTGCAGGCTGAGCCGCAGGTAAGGCTCGACGGCAGCCAGCAGAAAAGGCAGCGCGATCAAACCAGAGGCAAGCAGATTCTTCCAAAAAGCAGGACGCAGCACCGCCCGGCGTTCAGCGAAAAGCAGGTACCCGCTGGTAAACAGGACCGAGACAATGACGGTCATGTACAGATAATACATGGAGGAGAGCGCGGCGAGGCCAAGGCCGATACCGGCCAGCGCGGCGTATTTCCATTTCAACTCCCGCTCCTGGAGCAGGAAATAAAGACCCGCAAAATGAAGCGCCAGGTATTGGGTCCCCATCAGGGGAAAGTGGCCGTAGAGGTGCGCCAGCCGGTAAGGCGCAAAGGCGAAAAGCGTGCCGCTCACCAGGCCCGCGGCGAAGTTCCTGGTAATCGAAGTCACCCAGGCATGGACGACCAGGCCAGACAGGATAAACGAGAGCAGGCAGGCCAGGTTGTAGGCCAGTACCGGTCCACCCAGCAGGCTGAAGGGCAGCGCCAGGGCAACATTCGATAGGGTGATCTCTGTGTATGCCAGGCTCCAGCCATGCGGGTAGTTGTGGAGCGGCACAAATAGAGGGCTGCGCCCCAGTTCGAAAAGGGCCTTCTGGAACCAGCCGATCAACCAGACGTAATACCAGTTATCTCCGCCGTGCATTCCCGGAACCGCGGTACGCAGCCGGGTTGCCAGCGGCCAGGTCATCAGAACGCTGGCCGCGGCGTAATAGGCCAGCAGTGCCAGGGTGGTTTTCCCCGACCTGGCCACCCATCGTGACGAGGCTTGCAAGACTCTTTCCCGTTCCGGTCCCGGTTCATTCCGGTGGAGCGGGCCGCCTGCGATTCCGGTGTCCATCAGGGCTCAATTCTGGGCATTGCCGCTAGCGGGCTCCGGTCTCCCTGCCCTCCAGGGCAGCGAGATAGATCTCTCGAAAGCGGCGGGCGATCTCCGGCCAGTTGTAGCGGTCCTGCACTTTCTGGTAGCCAGCTTCTCCCAGGGCCTGAGCCCAGC
>DASWHG010000324.1:0-6489 GCA_036393315.1 Anaerolineales bacterium
CCTCTGTTCTTCGCGCTGGTGCTCTTGATGGGGATCGCCCCGCTGTTCGCCTGGCGAAAACAGGCTGCCCAAAGCCTGGGTCGAGCGATGCTCCTACCCCTGGCAGCTTCGCTCGGAATTACGGCGATTTGGGGATACCTGCACCGCATGCACCCCGCTTCGATTTTCGGCCTCTGGCTGGTCTCGTTCGTCCTGCTGACCATCCTGACCGAGTACTGGAAGGGCGTCCGGGCGCGCATGCAGGGTCGGTCGCCTGGAAACGGGCGGGGCGAAAACCTGGTAGTTGCCCTCAGTAAGCTGATCGGTCGTAATCACCGGCGCTATGGGGGTTACATCATCCATCTCGGGGTGGTAATGATCGCGCTGGGGGTTATCGGAGACGCCTACTTCAAACAGGAGACACAAGGGACGCTGACCGCCGGGGAAACCCTGAGCGTGGCAGGCTACTCTCTGCGCTTTGAGGGTCTGAAGGCTTACCCGGGCAGCGACGGCCGGGAGATCATCGAAGCAGACACGACTCTTTTAAAAAATGGGCAAACCATCCGGGCCATGCAGCCGCGCCGCGACTTCTTCGTCGTCCAGGAACAGCCGGTAACAGTTCCGGCTGTTTACGCCACAGCCGGAACCGAAGTCTACATCCTGCTCCTGGATTGGCAGGATAACGGGCGGGCGGCGACGTTTAAGATCTACATCAATTCGTTGATCAACTGGGTTTGGACCGGCGGTTTGACGATGATGCTGGGAACGCTGATCGCAGCCTGGCCGCCAAGGGGTGGGCAGAAAGAGACCACCTACCAATTACGACCTCGGGTTTTGGTCCCCCAGCCCAGCACAGGAGATTGAGTGATGAAGCGCAAGGTCCTTTTCACCCTGGCTTTTGTTCTCACAGCCAGCCTGCTGGCTGTGATCGGCGTAAACGCTAGCGTAAGCGCTCAGGAAGGGCAGCCGCGCGTTCCTACGGATGACGAAGTGAACGCTGTCGCGAAAAAGCTTTACTGCCCGGTCTGTCCGAATACGCCATTGGACGTGTGTGAAACCCAGGCCTGTAAAGACTGGCGGGCGCAGATCCGCGACCAGCTGGCCGCAGGCTGGAACGAGCAGCAGATCATGGACTACTTTGTCCAGCAATACGGTGAGCGGGTGTTGGGCGAGCCGCAGCGCTCCGGTTTCACGTCGATGGTGTGGGTCTTGCCTTTGATCGCAGTTCTGTTGGGCCTTGTGATCGTCTGGCAGGTGCTGCGAAGCTGGCGTTCGAAAAACGCCGGACAGGCAACTCCATCCGTTTCCGTGTCGCCCGCTTCCGACCAGATCTCACCGGAACTATGGGCTCTGGTGGAAAAAGAATTGAAAGAGATCGACTAAGGCAATCGGCGGACAGTCCTTAGAAAGGACCTGGATGTTCGACCGCCGATTGCTAGATGTAAGTCGCCGTCAATGGCACGGATTTCTTCAAAATACTTTCGGCGACTTACAAAGGAGCCCTATCGATGAACCTTGGCGCGATTTTCATTGGCATAGCCATTCTGGTCGTCGCAGTCCCTTATGTGATGAACCCGCTCGTGAATGAACGGAAGAAACAACCGGTAAAGGCCACTCCACCAAAAAAAGATGGGAAAGGCGGGCAGAAGGATGCGCTGGCAGCCATCCGAGACCTGGATTTCGATTTTCAGACTGGAAAGGTTACCCGGGAAGATTACGAAACACTAAGGGCTCAGTTGGTCCTTAAAGCCGCTGAGTATCTCCAAATGAAGCAGCAAGAAGAGGAAAAGATCGATGCGATGATTCGCGCTCGCCTGCAGCAGGTGAAAGCATCTGTCAAATGTGAGAAATGTGGAGGAGAGATCCGTCCTCAGGATCTCTTTTGCCCGACCTGCGGGGTTCCGGTGAAAAACCAGGCTGGATCCGAAGAGCCGGTTGTGAAAATTAATTGTCCCGGCTGCGGAAAGAGCATCAAAGAGGGGGATCTATTCTGCACAGGCTGTGGGACGCGATTAAAGGAGCAGTCTACTTCAGGGAATGCCCCTGCCCCTAATTAGAAGGTGAATGGACCGATGAAGCGATTCTTACCAATACTTGTCATATGGATCTTTTTGTTCGTCCTGTTTCCGGCTCAACGGGTAAGCGCCCAACACGGAGACTATCCTCCCCTGCCCGCCGATGCCTGGAAGGGGCAGGTCAGCGGCAAAGTTGTGAATCAAACCTCCGGTGAAACGGTGGCGGAGCCCGTGGAAGTCATGCTGCATGCCTGGGATCCTGAGAATCAGGAGAGGCTGATGGTGCATGGAAAAGCGGAACCGGATGGCACATTCCGATTTGAAGATGTAGACTTTCATCAAAGTTTCTCTTATTCCGTCATGGCAACCTACCTGGGCGCGACCTATTTCTCTCAGCCGGCTAATGTCCAGAAGGGGGAGACATCCTTAAACCTTGACGCCCAGGTCTACGATACGACGGACGATTTATCCAGCATCAAGATCGATCAGCTTCATGTGCTCTTCTATGTGGAAGAAGGGCAGTTGGGGGTAACCCAGTTCTATGCACTATCCAACTCTGGTAAGTTGACGGTGAAAGATGTTGTGACGCTGCCGCGCGACCGGACCGGCACGCTGAAGTTCCAACTTCCGGATGAGGCCCAGAATGTAAAATTTGGCAACGATTCATCCGGCAGCCGGTATGTGCTCCTACCCGGCGGTTTTGCCGATACCGCTCCCATTCCTCCGGGAGAGGGGGGCAGCCAGGTGGTCGTAGGGTACAACCTGCCCTATACAGGGAAACTGGAATACAACTATATTGCGCCGGTTGCTGTAGAAGGGGTTAGTTTTCTGGTCCTGGAGAGTTCTGGCTTATCCTTGGAAGGGAAAGGTCTCACTCCATCTGAAGAGCGCACCCTCCAGGATGGGTCGAAATTCAACGTTTACAAAGCTTCCAGTCTCAAAGCAGGTGAAAGTATCCAACTTACGTTGAGCGGCCAGCCGGGAGGTGAGGCTGGGATGGGTACGGTTATAACCCAGAATGGTGGGTCCACAGGACTCGGAATTGGCGTTGGCGTTCTCGGGCTGGCTTTGGTGAGCGCCGGGGTATGGTGGTGGCGCCGGCGTGGAGATGGGGAGACGGAATTCTCTTTTGAGCACAAAGGGAAGATTTACTATTTCTGTTCACCGAGCTGCCTGGAAGCATTCGAGAAAGATCCTGAGGCTTACATCGAAAAGCGCCGTGATCCCTGGCAGCATGTAGGGAAGCAATCCTGCTGCTGAGTATAATTAATCATTCAGAGCGGGGGGCCGCGCGCTGCTCGGGTGAATCAACCAGAGCAAACCAGGTTTTGCCATCATGCCCATGAGCAACCAGGCTAGTGGGCGGTAACTTGTCTCGATAGACGAGCAAAACGACTAACTGGCAATCACATTGCTCGGTCCCGTGGTGGGGGCAGGTACACTGCGTAAAAGTGGTTCGTGACATCTGCAAATCAAACGTCCGCAAGACTTGCAGGTTAGCTGAAACGAGCTGCTGCATAATTTCTGCAACTGCTTCGTTACAAGCCTTATTCACAAACAGGAATGAACATGGCTTTCTCAAAGTAGAAAGCCCTGCTTTTCCCCACCCCTAACCCCCGCCCCAGGGCGGGGGCAAAGAGGAAATTGGGGTGGGAGAAGGCGGCTTTGCCGCCTTCTCCCACCCCAAACCCCATTCTTGAGAAAGCCATGCAACAAATTTTGCCCGGCCTGCCATTTGTTTTTAATAATCATCTCCCAGGCCTAACAGGCCAGTGCTGACCCTGGGCGGTCGAGTGCGCTCTTCATCCTTCCCAAAGCGGATGATATCGCCGGTATCCGTCACCGCTTCGACTGCCAGGCCCAGGCTCTGCAGCTCCTTCACCAGGACCCGGAAAGAAGCCGGGATACTGGGTTCTTCAATGGGTTCGCCCTTGACGATCGCCTCGTAAGTCTTGACCCGTCCCTGGACATCGTCGGACTTCACCGTCAGCATTTCCTGCAGGGTGTAGGCAGCCCCATAGGCTTCCAGGGCCCATACCTCCATCTCTCCGAAACGCTGCCCGCCGAATTGGGCCTTCCCACCCAGAGGCTGCTGGGACACCAGGCTGTAAGGACCGGTAGAGCGAGCATGGACCTTGTCTTCCACCAGGTGGTGCAGCTTCATGATCGACATGATCCCGACCGTCACTGGCTGGTCGTAAGGTTGGCCGGTCTTGCCATCACGCAAGATCTGCTTGCCCAGCGTGGGGATCGGCACGTGGTGCTTGAGCATGGTCTCGTGGGCCTTCTCCAACAGCGCTCCATCCTTGACTTTGGTTGGGGCGCCTTCCATGTCCTCGATCCACAGCCGCAGGCAGGCGTTCACCGCCCGTGCATCTTGGGCCGGGCGCTCAGAAGCCGGGATATCCTTGCCTTCAAAGACCAGGATCTGATCCGGGTCGAAACCATGGTCCCGCAGCCACTCCCGCAGAACGGAGCGGCGGCCATACAGACGGTCGGAGATCAGCTGGTAGACGTCGTAGCCTCGCTCTCCCAACCATTGCTCCATGTACAGGTTGCGGACTTCGTCGTCGTCCCGGATGTTCTCCGGCGTGTAATCGAACTGTTTAAGCCATTCCCAGGCCTGCTCACCGATTTTCTCCCAGGACTTGTCGATCATCCAGGCGCGAGCCAGTTCGGCCTCGATCTCCTTCTCGGTAGCGCCATCGAAGACAGGAGAAATGGCGCGGAAGCCCAGGCGGCTGGCTGCCCAGCCCAGGTGGGTTTCCAGCACCTGGCCCAGGTTCATCCGCCCGGGGATGCCGGTCGGGTTCAGGATGATGTCGACCTGGCTGCCGTCCTCCAGCAGGGGCATGTCCTCGATCGGGACGACCCGCGAGACCACACCTTTATTCCCATGCCGGCCGGCCATCTTGTCACCGGCCGTGATCTTTCGCCGCTGGGCCACGGAGACTCGCACCATCGTGTCGACACCGGCGGAGAGATCGGCGTTGTCCTCGCGGGTGAATACTTTTACGTCGACGACTTTGCCGCGTTCGCCGTGCGGCATCCGCAGAGAGGTGTCCTTAACGTCCCGGGATTTCTCTCCAAAGATCGCCCGCAGCAGGCGCTCCTCCGGCGAGAGCTCCCTCTCGCCCTTGGGAGAGATCTTCCCGACCAGGATATCGTTGGGTCCGACTTCGGCGCCGATCCGAATGATGCCCTGTTCGTCCAGGTCTTTGATCGCTTCTTCACCGACGTTCGGGATATCACGGGTGATCTCTTCCGGTCCCAGGCGGGTGTCGCGTGATTCGACCTCATACTTCTCGATGTGTACAGAGGTGTAGAGATCCTCCTGCACCAGGCGTTCGGAGATCACGATCGCGTCCTCGAAGTTTGCCCCTTCCCAGGAGAGGAATGCTACGGTCACATTTTGTCCCAGCGCCAGCTCACCTGCCTCGGTCGAGGAGGAGTCGGCGATGACGTCATCCTTGTGGATGCGCTGCCCTTTTACCACCGCAGGGCGCTGGTCGATGCAGGTACTCTGGTTCGAGCGCTGGTACTTACGCAGCAGGTAAGTGCGGTCCTGCTTGCCGTTGCGGACCACGACGCGGTTGCCGGTCACCGACACAACTTCGCCATCCTCTTCGGCAATCACCACCTGGCCCGAGTCTACCGCGGCCTGGTACTCCATGCCGGTCGAAACCTGAGGCACGTCCGGGCGGATCAGGGGCACAGCCTGCGCCTGCATGTTCGAGCCCATTAAGGCCCGGTTCGCGTCGTTGTGCTCCAGGAAGGGGATCAGCGCAGCGCTGATACCTACGATCTGGTGCGGGGCGACATCCATGTAATCGATGGTCTCGGGGCTGGTGAACAGGAAGCCCGAGTGATAACGAGTAGAGACACGGCTGCGAATGAATTCTTTATTTTCGTCCAGCGGTGTATTCGCCTGCGCGATCACGAACTTATCTTCTTCATCCGCCGAGAGATATTCTATCTCCTCGGAGACGAAAGGCATGATCAGCACTTCCCGATCTCCGGAACCTTGGATCTTCTGCGCCAGCTTTTCGGTGATGCGGTCGTCTTTCTGGACGACCACCTTGCCGGTTTTCGGATTCGTGAGGTCCTCACGCAGGGCTCGACCGACCAGGCGAGGGTCGTTGGACCGCAACGACTTGCGCACGCGCCGGTAAGGCGTCTCGATAAAGCCATACTCGTTCACCCTGGCGAAGGAGGCCAACCGGCCGATCAGGCCGATGTTGGGACCTTCCGGGGTCTCGATCGGGCAGATCCGGCCGTAGTGCGAGTGGTGCACGTCGCGCACGTCGAAGCCGGCGCGCTCACGCCGCAGGCCGCCTGGCCCCAGCGCCGAGAGAGTGCGCTTGTGACGCAGCTCGGCAAGCGGGTTGGTCTGGTCCATGAACTGCGACAGCTGCGAGCCGCCGAAGAACTCTTTCATCGCGGCGACAACCGGGCGGATGTTGATCAACGCGCTGGGCGTGGCCTGGTCCGGGTC
>DASWHG010000325.1:0-3783 GCA_036393315.1 Anaerolineales bacterium
TGGTCGGGGCCGTTAGCCTGGCCGCTGGCGGGCTTTTCCTTTGGGACCTGGCCCGTTCCTGGCAGGCGCCCGCGGTTGGGTGGGCGGGCCTGCTGCTCTACCCGACCTTCCCCTTGCTGCTGACCACCTTGGGATCGGAGACCCCGCTCTACCTGGCCCTCTGCCTGGGAGCGTTTGCGCTCTACGCCCGGGGGCGTCTTCTGCCCGCTGCTCTGTGCGCCGCATTGGCCGTCCTGGCCCGCCCTGATGGGGCGCTGGTGGCCGTTCTGCTGGCCGGAGATTATCTGCTGCGGGCCCGCCGTCCGATCCCCTGGCGAGAAGCGGCCCTCTTTGCCGGGATCCTGCTGGCCTGGGCGATTTTTGCCTGGGTCTATTTTGGCTCGCCGCTGCCCGTTACCCTGGCTGCCAAGCAGCAACAGGGCGAGATGGCGGTCAGCCAGCGTTTTGCGCCCGGCTTCTTTACCATCCTGCGCTGGTACGCCAGCCTCCCCTACTTCTTAGAAGCCGGCCTGGCTGCAGTGGGCCTGGTATTTGCTGCCCGGCGCGCCTCCCGGTGGCTTCTTTTGCTGGCCTGGCCGGTCTTGTACTTTGCAGCTTACTCCGCCCTGGGCGTGACCCGCTATTTCTGGTACTATGCGCCGCTCGTGCCCGGTTTCATCGCCGCGGTCGGGCTGGGGGTCGCGGCCGCCGGTGCCGGGTGGCGGGCAGCTTCCGAAAGGCGGAAGGATCCGAGCCTGCCTGGCTCCCCACCCTCGGTAGCCTGGACCGGCTGGACCGCTCTTGCCTTCCTGGCCCTGCTTTTTCTCGCCCAGGTGCGCTCCCTGGAAGAGCTGCGCGTCCAGGCAGACCAGCGGATCAGGATCTACCGCGCCGTGGGTGAGTGGCTACAGGACAACACCCTGGATGAGGACCGGGTGGGGGCGCTGGAGGTAGGCATCATCGGTTACTATGCCCGGCGACCGATGGTAGATTTCGCCGGGCTGATCCAGCCGGGCGTCGCCGCGCAGCTGGGCGAACAAACCAACTACGAGGACGCAGCCTTGTGGGCGGTGGAGCATTACAGGCCGGATTATCTTGTCCTTCAGCAGGGGACCTTCCCGCGTTTGGAAGCGGGTTACGTTGGGCGGGAATGCCGCCTGGCGCAGCATTTCCCCGGCGAACCTTACGGATATACCGGGAGTCTGGATGTTTATGCCTGCCGCAAATGAGTTACAATTGGACGCGATTTATCCCAGAAGGGCGCAAACCGAGCGCAATGGAGTTTAAACCCACAATTATCCCGGATGTCATTCTCGTCGAACCGAAAGTGTTTGGCGACGGGCGGGGCTTCTTTATGGAGACCTACCAGGCTGCCCGCTTTGCAGCAGCCGGTATCACCGCCGGTTTCGTGCAGGACAACCACTCTGGCTCGGCCCGGGGGATCCTGCGCGGCCTGCACTACCAGATCCGGCAGCCCCAGGGGAAGCTGGTGCGGGTGGTAGCAGGGGAAGTGTTCGACGCTGCGGTTGACCTGCGGCGATCCTCGCCCACCTTCGGCAGGTGGGTTGGGCAGCGCTTATCGGCCAGCAACCGGCTGCAGATTTGGATCCCGCCCGGTTTTGCCCACGGATTTTATGTGCTGTCCGAGTGGGCGGAAGTGGTCTACAAGGCGACGGATTATTATGACCCCGAGTGGGAACGCACCCTGCTCTGGAACGATCCCGAGGTTGGCGTCGAGTGGCCCTTGCTCGAAGGGCGCCCCCCCATTCTTTCTCAGAAGGATGCAGAGGGCAGCCTGCTGCAATCGGCCGAAACGTTTGAATGAGTCTGTATAACCAGGAGACCGAATGCACAACGTATTGATCACCGGAGGGGCTGGTTTTATCGGCTCGAACTTCGTCCACTACCTCTTGCAGGCTGAGCTGGATGTCCGGATCGTAAACCTGGATGTCCTCACCTATGCCGGCAGCCTGGAAAACTTGAACGAGCTGCCCGATCCGGAGCGGCATACCTTTGTCGAGGGGGATATCTGCGACCAGGCCCTGGTAGAAGACCTGGTAGAGCGCTACCAGATCGACACGGTCGTGCATTTCGCCGCCGAAACCCACGTCGACCGCTCTATCCTGGACCCGCAGCCCTTCATCCGGACCAACATCGTCGGCACGTTCACCCTGTTAGATGCGGTCCGCAAGGCCTGGATCGTAAAAAAGTCTTTGCCGTTGGAGCAGGTTCGCTTCCATCACGTCTCGACGGACGAGGTCTTCGGCTCCCTTGAGCCCGGCGAACGGGCATTCTCGGAGACCACTCCCTACGCGCCTAATTCGCCTTACGCGGCGACCAAGGCGGCCAGCGACCACCTGGTGCGGGTTTACGGGCACACTTACGGGCTGCCGGTCACGATCACGAACTGTTCGAACAACTATGGGCCGTACCAGTTCCCGGAGAAGTTGATCCCGCTGATGATCCTGAACGCGCTGGATGGCCGGCCCCTGCCGGTCTACGGAGACGGGCAGCAGATCAGGGACTGGTTGTTCGTGGGCGATCACTGCGAAGCGATCTTGACTGTCATCCGGAGTGGAACTTTAGGAGAGACCTACAACGTTGGCGGGGACAACCAGCCGGCCAACCTGACCGTCTTGCACACGCTGTGCGATATCCTGGACGAATGCCGGCCCGGTTCGCCGCACGTCCCGCACGCCTCGCTGATCCAATATGTCCCCGACCGGCCCGGCCACGACCGGCGCTACGCCATGAACATCGATAAGATCAAATCGGAATTGGGCTGGCAGCCGGCCCAGTCCCTCGAGAGCGGGCTGCTGCAGACCGTGGAGTGGTACCTCGCTCACCCGGAATGGGTGGACGCCATCCGGAAACAGAGCGATTACCAACGCTGGATAGAACGCAATTACGCAGAACGAGGAGGCCAGGCATGAAAGGCATCATCCTTGCCGGGGGGCGCGGCACTCGTCTCTACCCCCTCACGATGGCGATCAGCAAGCAGCTCCTGCCGGTGTACGATAAGCCGATGGTTTATTATCCTCTTTCGATGCTCATGCTGGCGAGGATCCGGGAAATCCTGGTCATCAGCACGCCGGAGGCCCTGCCCGCCTTCCGGGAGCTGCTTGGGGACGGTTCCCAGTGGGGCCTTTCCTTCCAGTACGCCGAGCAGCCCAACCCGCGCGGCCTGGCCGACGCTTTCCTGGTCGGCCGAGATTTCATCGAGGACCAGCCGGTCTGCCTGATCCTGGGCGACAACATTTTCTTCGGGCACGGGCTGCCCGACAGCCTGCGGACGGCGGCTCAATTGACAGAAGGGGCCATGATCTTCGCTTACCCGGTGGGCGATCCACAGCGCTACGGCGTGGTCGAGTTCGACGAGAACGGCCGGGCGCTGACGATCGAGGAGAAACCAGAAAAGCCGCGCTCGAACTACGCCGTTCCCGGGATTTACTTCTATGACAGGCAGGTCGTCGAGATCGCCGAAAATTTAGCACCCTCGGCTCGCGGCGAACTGGAGATCACGGACTTGAACTGTGTATACCTGGAGCGCGGCCAGCTGCGCGTCCAGGCGTTGGGCCGGGGCGTCGCCTGGCTGGACGCGGGCACGCACGAATCGCTGCTCCAGGCGGCCAGCTTCGTCCAGGCGGTCGAAGAACGCCAGGGCATGATGATCTCCTGCCCGGAGGAGATCGCTTTCCGCATGGGCTACATCGGCCGCGAAGAGCTCCGCCGCCAGGCCGGGCGGATCAACAACCAGTACGGCGCTTACCTGCTGCAGATGCTGGAGAGCGACCGGCCTTTCCC
>DASWHG010000326.1:0-6833 GCA_036393315.1 Anaerolineales bacterium
TCGGACAGTTGAATAAAGCTGTTAAGACAATGATGCTAATCGGCCTGCGAGAAAGATATCCAGAAGACTCACCAGCGCGGCTTCATCGGAGGATGGCTGATTTGCTCCTCGGCCCCGAGCTGGCGGCTCGGGTGTATGGACCACTCGGGGAGGATGAAGATGCTGGCTGAGCCATTGGCGATCACCTTAGATGTTTTTATTGCCAAACCCAGGCGTTTTGATCAGATGCAGTTCCAGCGACGGCGGTTGGAGATCGTGGCAAATGAGCCAGAGCGTTTGGCTTATATCGCAACAGCAGAGTTGAATGTGGCCAATTTGCTCCAGAGAGCCTTGAAAGAGAGTGAGTAACATGGACCTCTTCGACCACGCCCTTCACGAAAGAATGAAAACCGAAGCCCCTCTGGCGGCGCGCATGCGCCCGCGCACCCTGGACGAGTTCGTCGGGCAGGAGGAGATCGTCGGGCCGGGCAAGCTGCTGCGCCGGGCCATCGAGGCCGACCGGCTGTTTTCGTCTATCATTCTTTGGGGGCCTCCGGGAACGGGGAAGACCACCCTGGCAATGGTCATCGCCAACCAGACCCAGAGCCATTTCGACACGCTCTCCGCAGTGCTGGCGGGCAAGGCCGAGCTCAGGGAGGTTTTGGAACGGGCCCTCGAGCGCCGCAAGCTGTACCAGAAAAGAACGATCCTCTTCGTCGACGAGGTGCACCGCTGGAACAAGGCTCAGCAGGATGCCCTGCTCCCGCACGTCGAGAATGGCAGCCTCATCTTGATCGGGGCCACCACCGAGAACCCGTACTTCGAGGTGATCGGCGCGCTGGTCTCCCGATCGCGCGTCTTCCAGCTGCGCCCGCTCGAAGATGGTGACGTGCGCCTGATCCTGGAGCGAGCCCTGCAGGACCCCGAGCGCGGCTACGGGCAGCGCCAGATCAGGCTGGAGGAGCCAGCCATCGAGCACCTGATCCGGGTGGCGGGCGGCGATGCCCGCAACGCGCTGAACGCCCTTGAACTGGCGGTAGAAAGCACGCCGCCGGACGAACAAGGGGCGGTTCACATCAATCTGGAAGTGGCCCAGGAATCCATCCAGAGGCGGGCGGTCCTGTACGATAAGGACGGCGACGCCCATTACGATACCATCTCGGCATTTATAAAATCGGTGCGCGGCTCGGACCCCGACGCGGCCCTCTACTGGCTGGCGAAGATGCTGTACGCTGGCGAAGAACCACGCTTCATCCTGCGCCGCCTGATCATCCTGGCCGGGGAGGACATCGGGCTGGGGGATCCAATGGGCCTGGTGGTCGCGACTGCCGCCGCACAGGCTTTCGATTACATCGGGATGCCGGAGGGGATCTACCCGATCGTGGAAGCCACCTTGTACCTGGCGACGGCGCCCAAATCAAATACCGCTACCGCTTACTTCAAAGCTTTCCAGATGATTGAAGAGCAGGGCAAGACCGGCGTCCCCCAGCACTTGCAGGACGCAAACCGGGATGCAAAAGCCCTGGGACATGGGAAAGGCTACCAGTACCCGCACGAGTCCCCGGACCACTTCTTACCCCAACAGTATCTCCCTCGGCCCCTGCTCGGGACCTACTTCTTCCAACCATCCGACCAGGGCTACGAAGCCCAGGTGGCTGAGCGCCTGGCGCGCTGGCGAGAGGCGCAGCGCCTGGCCTTGGGCATTACCCGCACCGAAAACGTGCCCGATCTCCCGGTCGAATCGGTCCAGGAGATCAAGCACAAGCACAAACCCACCGGGAGGTTGGAAGGTTGAAGACAGCCGCTGTCCTGGCCCTTCGCTGCCTCCTTCCACGCGTCCTCTTCTAATCATTCTTCTCAAGCAAAAATGCCCATCATACTTTTGATCCGTCACGGTGAAAACGAGTTCGTTAAAAAAGGCCGGCTGGCCGGCAGGCTTCCCGGCGTTCAACTCAACGAGAAAGGGCGTGCCCAGTCCCAGGCCCTGGCCGAAAAATTGCGCGGCGCGCCCATTAAAGCGATCTACAGCAGCCCGCTCGAGCGCACGATGGAGACCGCCGAACCGATTGCCATTGTCCTCGGATTGGAAGTGATTCCCCGCCCGGGATTGTTGGAAGCGGATGTCGGCGAATGGCAGGGAAAAACGGTCAAGGGGCTGAGCCGGCTCAAACTGTGGCGGAGCGTCCAGCGGACCCCTTCTCTAACCCGCTTTCCGGGCGGCGAATCGATCCCTGAAACACAGTTCAGGATCTGCCAGGAAATCGAGACACTGCGGCTGCAGCACGACACGAAAGACATTATCATCTGCGTCTCGCACTCCGATCCGATCAAACTGGCAGTGGCCTACTATCTGGGGATGCCCCTGGATATGTTCCAACGGTTGAGCATCTCTCCATGCTCGATCACGGCCCTGCAGATCGGCGAGCATGGCAGCCACCTGCTCACCATAAATTATGATATATCTTTTACTTTGTCTAAACCTTGATTCTGGTATACTAACTCAACACGATAAACTAATACAATCCGCTCTGAACTTTAGCCGAGCAGGGTTGTTTTCCTGAACTGGAGTCGTTATGCCACGCACAGAAATTGACCTTCGTCCTGTAACGCATATTATGGCCGACGCGATCGGCCCACCTGGGAAGCGCGTCTTCTATTTACAGGGTTGGCAGGAAGATAAGACCATCACGCTGATCGTAGAGAAAGTCCAGATCCAATCGCTCGCTGTAGGCCTGGAGCAGTTCCTGGCTGAGATCCAGGAGAAGTTCCCGGATCTACCCGAGGCTGCTTCGCAATTTGCTGAAGAGAAGATGCACATCCACCCGCCGGTCGATCCGATCTTTCGCGTTGGCGAAATGGGTCTGGGCTACGATGCAGAGAACGACCTGCTCGTCCTGGTGGCTCGCGAGATGGTTCCTGAGGACCAGGACCAGGAAGAGGCCGGGGTGGTTCGTTTCTGGTGTACGCGCTCGCAGTTAAGGGGATTGACTCATTGGGGGCTGGAGATCGCCTCCCGCGGGCGGCCGCTCTGTCCTCAGTGCGGCGAACCGATCGACCCCGAAGGACACTTCTGCCCAAAGAAGAACGGGCACCAGCACTGATGCATGCGCACGGATAAAAGCCTCCTCACCGCCCTTGAGAAAGGCCAGATCACCATCCAGGGCGAATTCTTGTGGGGTTCCAATTACACCTTCCAGGTGCTGGTCGAACACGAAGGCAAAACCCTGCAGGCCGTTTACAAACCCACCCGGGGTGAACGGCCTTTATGGGATTTCCCGAAAGCCAGCCTGGCGCGCCGGGAGGTAGCCGCTTTCCTGGTGAGTGAAGTGCTCGGCTGGAGCCTGGTACCCCCGACCGTTTACCGGCGCCAGGCGCCGATCGGCCCAGGTTCCCTACAGCTGTACGTCGAACACGATCCCGAATACCACTATTTCAATTTCAGCCAGGTCGACCGGCAGCGTCTGCGGCCGGTAGCCCTGTTCGACTTACTGATTAATAACGCCGACCGCAAAGGCAGCCACTTGCTGATTGACGAGAACCAGCACTTGTGGCTGATCGATCACGGCATCTGCTTCCACCGGGAGGAGAAACTGCGGACGGTGATTTGGGATTTTTCGGGTGAAGAAATCCCGGCCGATTTGTACGCGGACCTGGGCCGGCTGTGCCAGGAGCTGTCGTCCGACTCGGAGTTCGCCAAGAACCTGCGCGCCAACTTAAACCAGGATGAGATCGCCGCTCTGGCTGCCCGCGCCCAAAATCTTCTGGCAAGCGGCAGATTCCCTGACCCCCACCCCAACCGCCGCCCCTACCCCTGGCCGCCGGTCTAGCCGGTGTGCGACCCTGCCTGGCCGCACCCTCAACTGGCACAGGCCGCGGCAGGCTGATCTTCAAGCCGATCTCATCCCCAGGAGAACACCATGCCTCATTACAAACTGGCCTTGCTCGGGTTTGGCAACGTTGGGCAGGCGCTGGCCCGGCTGCTGACCGAGAAGCGCGCCGAGCTGCAGTCGCTGTACGAGCTCACTTTTTCGGTGACGGGCATCGCTACCGGCCGCCACGGCGCGGCCGTCTACCCGGATGGCCTGGACATCCATCAGGCGCTCGCGCTGGCCCAGGCCGGGGAGTCTTTCGATTCTATCTCGGCACAACCAGGCCCGCTCGATGCATTTGACTTCATCCACACCTGCCAGGCCGACGTACTCTTCGAGAACACACCGGTAAATTACGAGACAGGCCAACCGGCAGTCGATCACTTGAAGGCGGCCCTGGAATCGGGCATGCATGCCATCACGGCGAACAAGGGGCCGGTGGTGCATGCCTACCGCCTTCTAACGGACCTGGCCGCCAATAAGGGGCGCAGGTTCTACTTCGAGTCGGCCGTGATGGATGGTGCGCCGATCTTCTCACTTTTCCGGGAAGCACTGCCCGCAGCCCGGCTGAAATCATTCCAGGGCATCCTCAACTCGACCACCAATTTGATCCTGACCCGCATGGAAGCGGGGGAGGACTTCGAACAGGCCGTCGCCTACGCCCAATCGATCGGCATTGCCGAAACTGATCCGAGCGGAGATATCGATGGCTGGGACGCGGCGGTCAAGGTGGCCGCCCTGGTCACTGTGCTGATGGGCGTTCCGCTCAAGCCGGCCGAGGTCAACCGCCGCGGCATCCGCAGCATCACCCTTCAGGAGATCGAGACCGCACAGGCCCAAGGCCGCCGCTGGAAGCTGGTCTGCTCCGCCAGGCGGGAAGGAGAGCAGGTCCTGGCGCGCGTGGCGCCCGAGATGGTCTCGCCTGGCTCGCCGCTCTACCAGGTAAACGGTACGACCAGCATCGTCCAGTTCGAGACCGACGTGCTCGGATTGCTTTCGGTGATCGAGGCCGACCCCGGACCGCACACCACCGCCTACGGCCTGCTGGCAGACTTTCTGAACGCGGTAAGAGAAAAATAAATCCTCCTCCCGAAACCCGGTTGCGCTCCGTCGAGTTTTATTGTATTGTAGAAGGTGGGAAACTGTGATCCGTACCGGGCGAAGCATGGCAAGTTAAGGATGCCGGAGGAGGGCAGCTGCATGGAAATCATCCAGTCGGGTATCGGTAAACTGATCCAACCGCCGGATATCGAATCGTTCCGGAAATGGAACCGCCACAAGTCTAAGGAACTGGTGGATAAACGCATGACGGAGGCCGAAGCGATCGGCCGCTTCGTGCACGATGGCGATTACATCGGCACCGAGCTGTATGGTACGGTGCGCTGCCCCATGTCGCTGGTCAACGAGATCGTCCGCCAGGGGATCAAGGACCTGCGCGTCGCCGGGCAGGGGGTGTTCGAGCTGGATATGCTGCTTGGGGCTGGTCTGGTGAAGGAGCTGGATATCACCTACATCGGCCTGGAAGTCTACGGGGTCTCGAACTGCCTGCGGCGGGAAGTGGAGAGCGGCCGGGTGGAGACCTGCGTCGAATGGAGCAACGCCGCCTTCGCCGGGCGTTTCAAGGCGGCCGCGATGGGCGTGCCTTTCATCCCATTGCGTTCGATGCTGGGCACGGACACGCTGAAGTACAGCTCCGCGAAGGTAGTCGAGTGCCCTTTTACCGGGGGTCCGATCTGCCTGATCCCGGCCCTCATCCTCGATGTGGGCCTGATCCACGTGCACCGCGCTGACATATACGGTAACGCCCAGATCGACGGTATCAGCGGGTTCGCGGCCGAGATGGCACGCGCTTCCAGGCGGCTGATCGTCAGCGCGGAGGAGATCGTCCCGTGTGAAGAGTTCCGCTGCCACCCCGATCGCACCATCATCCCCTACTACCTGGTAGATGCGGTCGTCGAAGCGCCCTTCGCTTCGCACCCCGGCGAGATGTGCTACGTGCACGGGCGCGACGAAGAACAGATCAAGGCCTGGGTGGAAGCCTCGCAAAAACCGGAAACCACCCGGGCTTACCTGGACCGGTATATCTTCGGCGTGCGCAACCACGCCGAATACCTGGAGCTGGTCGGGAAGGAACGGCTCCAAAGCTTGAAGCGAATGGCAGCCGGAGATTACGATGAACAACCCTGCATCTAGCGACTACAACTCGAACGAGCTGCTGGTTTGTACGGCGGCGCGCCTGATGCCAGATAACACCACCGCCTTTATCGGCACGGGCATCCCAATGCTGGCGGCTGCCCTGGCGCAGCGCATGCACGCTCCCCACCTGGTGCCGGTCTTCGAATTCGGGGGTACGGGCGCCATCCTCGAAACGCTGCCCATGGCGGTCGGTGGAGAGTGCACCTTCCACCGGGCGATCGCCGCCTCCGGCATCTGTGACATTATGGAGACCGCTCACCGCGGCTTCATCGAGTTCGGCTTCTTAGGTGGGGCGCAGATCGACCCGTACGGCAACCTGAACAGCACGGTGATAGGCGACCACGATCACCCGAAGGTCCGCCTGCCAGGCAGCGGCGGTGGCAATGACGTCGGCTCGCACTGCTGGCAGACGATCGCCATCATGCGGCACGACCGCCAGCGGTTCGTCGAGCGGGTCGATTTCCTCACTACCCCGGGCTATCTGAACGGCCCCGGGGCGCGCGAAGCAGCCGGGCTGCCTGCCGGCACCGGCCCTTACCGGGTCGTGAGCAACCTGGCGGTGCTTGGCTACCACCCGGAGAGCATGCGCATGCAGCTCCTGGCAACCCAGCCGGGAATCAGCGTGTCCCAGGTGATCGAAAACACCGGATTCGAGCTGCTGCTTGTAGAGGATGTGATCGAAAACCCGCCCCCCACTGAGGAAGAGCTGCGCATCTTGCGCACCGAGGTCGACAAAGACCGGCTGTATATTTAATTTTTGCATGCGTTGTGGGGGGGGGGGGGGGGGGG
>DASWHG010000327.1:0-34910 GCA_036393315.1 Anaerolineales bacterium
CAACCCCCACATATCCCTTTTTCCACGGCGATTTCCAAAGACCCTGAATTGATTCTATAGGCAATGATCCCGGCAGGCAAGCACCTTGTACCTGAAGGTGGGGTTTGATATACTTGCCAGGATTGGAGCGTGAGGACCAACCTGGTCCCCGGCTCCCAGTCTTTCACCCACCTATGACAAACAACTTCGCCCGCACCCTCGTCCACCTGATCTACCGGCTGGTTGCCCGTGCAGAACTGCTTGGCAAGGAGAACATCCCGTCCTCCGGCGCCTTCATCGCGGTCGGCAATCACATTGGTCGGCTGGATGCCGGGCTGGTCTATTTTCTGTTAGGCCGCCAGGACGTCACCATGTTGGTGGCGGAGAAGTACAGGAAAAACGCCCTGGCGCGCTGGTTCGTCCGCAGACTGGACGCCGTTTGGGTGGACCGGTTCAACGCCGATTTCGCTGCAATGAGGGAAACCCTGGAGCGGCTGCGCCGGGGAGGTGTGGTGATCATGGCACCGGAAGGGACGCGCAGCCCGACCGGCGGCTTGATCGAAGGGCGCGCCGGAGCCGCCTACCTGGCAGCCCGCACCGGTCTGCCGGTCCTGCCAGTCGGTATAACCGGCACCGAGGACCGCCAGGTGCTGGGCAACCTGCGCCGCTTAAAGCGCACTCCGATCACTGTCCGGGTGGGCCAAACGTTCACGCTCCCACCGCTGGACAAAAAAGACCGGGAGGCGGCCCTGCAGCAGGCCACAGACGAGATCATGGCACGCATTGCGGCACTGCTGCCGCCTGGCCAACGCGGCATCTATGCCAGCCACCCACGTTTGAAGGAGCTGTTGGGAGGTTATTAAAAGAAGACCTCCCGCAGCGGCCATTCTGCGGGAGGTTTCTCTTAACCCGGCTGGCTACTTGCCTTTGTTTTTCCCTTTCCCGTTGTTGTTCCCATTTCCATTCCCATTGCCTGGACTCGTGCTCCCAGAGTTATCCCCCCCGATTCCCGGGATGCCGCTGTCCGGGCCCACGGTTGCCGGGTTCCCGTCGTCGCTTGGAATACTGCTGCCTGCCCCATCGTTCAGCACCTTTTTTATCTGACCCCACCCCATTCCAGAGATGCGCAGGGCGAAGATGTCGCCGACAGGCACGTTGTAGATCAGGCTCCAGCTATAAGCACGATCGATCTCTCCGAAGCCAAAGCCCTGGCAGAACCAACCCATGATCTCCTCGTAGGGCACGCCGTATTGCAGAGCCAGGCTTTGCCCGACAGGGTGGGGGTTCGCCCCGGTGCAGAAGCCATCTTCCTCTCCAACCGGTTGGGCGGTCTCGGAAGGCTCGGGGGTGGCGGTAGCGGTTTCTGTGACTGTACCGGTTGCGGTCTCGGTTACCGTCCCTGTCGCAGTCTCCGTCACGGTCGCGGTTTCCGTTACGGTCGTCGTTTTCGTCACAGTCGTGGTTTCCGTCACAGTCGCTGTCTCGGTGACCGCCGGAGTACCAGTGACCGTCGGAGTCCCGGTGCTTTCGCAATTGGCGGTGACCGTGACGGTCAGGTTCGAGTCATGTCCCCCGGGGCGGTTCCGCTCCGCAGCGACGAACACCCTCACCTCGACCTGGGTCCCCTGCGGAGCTGTCTCCCAGCTGGCCTCGTTCAGGTTGACGTGGATTCCAAAGATCTCCTGGTCGCCGGCGTCGATCGACTCCCAGCCATCCGGATTCAGTGTGATCCCGTTGACAAACTCCGCGCCCTGGACCACCTGGTATCCGAGTTCGACGTCGGCTGCGTAATCATCCGGTTCTGCGCCGGTGTTGACCAGGCTGGCTGTCTGTGCGAAATCTTCGCCGCAAGTGGTCCCTTCCAGTGCCTCCGGATCAAAGACCAGGACGGGCTCGGCCTCCGGGTCAGGCGTGGCGGTGGGGGTCTCGGTAGGATCCTCTGGCTCCTCTTCCAGCAATTCGATCTGGAGGGCTTGCCAGCTGATGCCATCCTCAAGGATCTGGAAGGTGACCCTCACGGGAGCGCCGACGCTCAAGCCCGCGGCTATTTCGGTCTCATTGGTCACGATCACCGTCCGGTCGCCCACCTGCCACTCATGACCCTCCATGTCCTGCAGGATCCCGGTGAAAGAGCCGGCGAAATTACCCTCGTCCAGCAATTCGATGGTGTCTGCCACCCAATCACCTGATTCGAGGACGCGCCCCTCCACTCGGACAGTCTGGCCGACCTGAGGGTCCCCCGTGACGGTGGTTTCGGCTGTCACGATAAAGGAGGTGCCTTCAACCGACCCGCTAGATTCCTGCAAGTCGGTCAGCTCGCCCTGCAGGGTGAACTGGTAAGCCGGGTCCTCCAGCGCTTCGTCAGTTGATACGGCGACTGCCTGCCCGGCGGCCAGGAAGACTTGCGAACTCTGGTTCGAGACCAGCACTTTGCCTGTATCCACCGCGAAACGAGAAGCGCCCTGCCTCCCGACGGCTACGTTGAAGTTCGTCCCATGCACGCTTCCCGCCCCGGAAGGCGTGAAGACCATGAACTGGCTACTCTTCCCCCTCAACGGAACGACGCTGTGGCTGGATTTACCGGCGTTCTGCGTCAGCACCACCCGCAAGACTCTCCCCCAATCTCCGTCGACCCGGGTCAAAGCCAGATCAGCATTCGAGCCGACGACCGTCCGGCTTCCTTCGAAGAACACCAGGGTGGCCTGTGAAGCTGCGCCGGTGCGGATGCGCTCCCCGGAGCTCACCTTATCGCCGCTGGTCACCACGCGCCAGGAGGCGCCATCGGCCGCGGCCACTTCCACTCGCCCCTGTACATCCATCAGCGTCGCCGCCTGGGCGTTGTGGGGCGCTGCAACGATCCAGACCCCAATCCCCAGCATCGCGACGAAGGCCATCAGGAAAAGGGCCAGCATGCCTGCCCCTACCGCGGAGAGCACCAGGGGAAAAGCAGGTCTTGGTTTGATATGCTGTGGGACATGGCCGTTGGGCGAAAGCCTTGGCCTGGCGGGGAGGGGCGGGACCGGCCGCGTCGCCTCTCCCGCGGCGTTCAGCAGCGCGCGTTTGCGGGCGCGGTCACGCACCCGGAGTGGTTCCGGGTGCGGTATCCCGCGCACCGCTGCGACCAGCTGGATCAGGGGAACCAGTTCGGCGCTGCCCTCCGGAAGACCGTCCAGCACATCTTCCAGGTCAGATCCCTTCTCGAGGGCACTCAATCCGTATTGTAAGATATCGTCTTCGTTATTCATAGTTAATCTCCCAGTCGATCAGGACTTCACGCAGGGCGGACAGTGCTCGCCGCTGCAGGCCTTTGATCGAGTTTTCACTTTTGTGCAGCGCCTTCGCCACCTCGGCAATTGGCATCTCGGCGATGAAGCGCATCAAGATGACATCGCGCTGCTCGTCGTTCAGTTCGGCCAGCGCTGCCTGCAAGCTTTCGCTCGTAAGGCTGCGCTCGACGGCAGCGTCGAGATGTTCCCCTCGAGCAGCCAATTTCTCCTCCAGGGGAAGATGGTTCCGGACGCTCATCCTACGGTGGTGATCGATCGCAAGATTGCGCGCAATCTGGAACAACCAGGCCTGGAAAGAAGCGCTTGGCGGGTTGAACCCCGAGATAAAGCGCAGCATGCGCAAGAACACCTCCGAGGTCAGATCTTCGGCGGCTGCCCGGTCGCCCACCCGGTAAAAAAGGAAACGATACACGCTCAAGTGGTAGGTCTCGTAAAGGCCACCGATCGTTTCCAGATCACCTTGCTGGGCACGCTTGATAAGATCGGTATTTACTTTTAGTGACATGAGGTTTCCACGGATCATAGGTTTCTCACACCAGCTGGAGTGTCTTCCCTGCTTGACTGCCTTACACTATATAAAACGCACAGGTCCAGAAAAAGAGTCGCTGGTGAGCTTGAAAGATTGGCAGTTTGTTCGGTTTCCAGCCCCGGTGTGAGGTTGCGGCCGCCGCTCAGTGAACGGCGTGCCAGGAGTCAGTTTATTCTCGAATCATAAATCGCCTGGGCCCATAAAATCAATCCCCCGTTATGGGGATCAGCGGTTCCTGGCAGGTAACGTAACTTTTTGCGTAATTATGCATCTAATCAACAAACTATCATTGACAGGACTTACGCAGTTGGTGGGAGGATGTGGGTGTTTGGGCGGGCATCGCCCGCCCAAACACCCACAATTTTCTCCTGAACTGCGTAACTCCAAATTGATCTGGACGGAGGTACAGAACATGCCGATTTTCGAATTCATCTGCCAGGAGTGCGGCAGGCCTTTTGAAGAACTGGTGCGCAGTGCGGGCGTAGTAGCCGAGGTCGTCTGTCCTGACTGCGGGAGTCCGCAAGTCAAGAAGAAGATCTCGACCTTCGCCGCCCGCGTGGTGGGTACCAGTTCGGGTGGAGCTGCCTTGAGCTCCTCAGCCTGCAGTACAGGCAGTGTTTGAGGGATCTCCCGATGAGCCGGCCGTGTGCCGGCTTTTTTTTATTTAACTGGTATATAATCTCACCAATATGATAACATCCTTCCGCGTCGGGTGTATTGGCCAAACCGAGATCCGCTTACATCTCTCGTTGGTGCTCATCCTGCCATACGTTTTCTTCCAGTTCCGTCCCGGAAGTGTGCGCGAAATGGCCTGGTCGTTGACGCTGCTGGTGATCCTGTTTGGATGTATCTTGCTGCACGAGATCGGTCACACCCTGGTCGCCCGGCGCTCCGGCATCCAGGTGCACAGCATCGTGCTCTGGCCGCTGGGCGGGATCGCCACGCTGGACCGCATACCCGAGAAGCCTCTGGATGCGTTGCTCATCGCTCTGGCCGGCCCGCTGGTCAACCTGGTTCTCGGCGCGGGTTTGGTGCTTTGGGCCTACGGATTGATGTTTGGAGAGCTGGTCTTCGCGCCGGCCTTGTTCTTATCCGGGGTGTGGCATACGGCTGCAATCCGGCTTCCTCTTACCCTGGGGCTCTCCAACCTGTTCCTGGCGGTTTTCAACCTGGTACCGATCTATCCGCTGGACGGCGGGCAGATCATGCGCGCCGGGCTGCATCTGCTGGTTGGGAGGCAGCGCGCCGACCAGGTAACCTTGCTCGTCGCCGTTCCCCTGGCAGCTGCCCTGGCCTTTTTCGGCTTGCGCCAGGGTGATTACCTGCTGGTGCTGGTCAGCCTCCTTTTGGTGCTTGGCGCCAGCAGCCTTAATGCCCGCCTGCTCCGCCATATCTATACCGGATACGCTGCATTGGCCAACCGCGGCGCTTACTACCAGCTGCGAGGTGATCTTGACCGGGCCGCCTGGCACTATACCCGTGCCATTGAGCGCCATCCCAATCGGGCCGCCCTGTACACCGGCCGGGCAGTGGCTTACATCCACCTCCAGGAAATCAAGCGGGCCCGTGTGGACGTGGAAAGGGCATTAGATGAGGACCCGGAAAACTTGCTGGCAGTCCTGCTGCGGGCAGAGCTGTATTCTTTGGAGGAATGCTACGACCTGGCGTTAGAATGGTGCGAACGAGCTCGCCAGATGCGGCCGGACTGGTCGCTCCCTTACGCAGACCTGGGCGGCATCTACCTTGAGCAAGGAGACCTGGACCAGGCGTTGCCCGCGCTGGACAGGGCGATCGAGCTCAACCCGCGCTTCAACCTCTCGCACATCCTGCGAGCGATCGTGCGCTACCGGCTGGGGGACCGGGAGGGCGCGCTGGCTGACCAGGAGAAAGCCTTCAAGCTCTCCCCGAAGGAGGCCCTGGTTTACCCGGAATTTTTCCTTCCAACCCTGGCAGGCTATCTGGACTGGGCGCTGGAATACTATGCCTGGGCTTTAATGCGCCTGCCGGACTCGCCTCACCCATACCACGGCCGCGCTGATGCGCTGCGCGCGAACGGCGAATGGGACCAGGCCGTTCGGGATTACTCGCAGGCCATCCGCCTCGCCCCACGACAGGCGGATCTGTACCTGGGTCGCGGGCGGGCCTACCAGGGGTCCGGCAATCCAAGGTTGGCCGCCGCGGATTTCCAGCGGGCAGAGCAGCTGGGCAGAAAACCCCACCTGCGCCGCCAAGCCGGTGAACTGCTCCGGGCGCTCGAACCCGGGTAAAGCGCAAGGAGGATCTGTTTTTCCGGTAGGGTAAAATTAAGAGAACGCCCTATCGACAGGTACGAGGCGGAATCTCAGGCTGCGGATAAACCGCAGGAGGTCAAGATGGAACCAGATCTGCTCGACCAGGCAGAATTTGCCGATAACCCAGAGCCGCGCTGCCCCGTCGTCCTGGTCCTGGATACTTCCGGGTCGATGCAAGGAGCCCCGATCCAGGAGCTGAACCAGGGCCTGGCCGATTTCAGCGCGGCGATCAAAAGTGATCCCCTGGCCTCCCTGCGGGTGGAAGTGGCGATCGTCACCTTTGGAGGCGCCGTCCACGTGTTAGACTTGCGCACCGGCGACGCGTACCACGATGCGGAAAGCGCCGAGCAGGGCTTTGTCACCGTCGACGCCTTTGAACCGCCCATCTTGCGGGCGGGTGGAGGCACGCCCATGGGCACGGCGGTGGAGACCGCCCTGGCCCTGCTGCGGGAGCGTAAAGAGATCTACAAGCAGTATGGGATCGACTACTTCCGCCCCTGGATGTTCGTCATCACGGATGGGCATCCCACCGATTCGAACTGGACAGAGGCCGCAGCCGCCGTGAAGCAGGAAGAAGCCCGTAAAGGGGTGATCTTCTACGGGGTGGGCGTCGACCGCGCCGATATGCGGGTGCTCGCCGAGTTTTCAGACGCCAGGCCTCCCCTGAAGATGCGCGGCCTGGCGTTTGGAGAGCTGTTCCAGTGGCTGTCTCGCAGCCTGTCCGTGATCGCTCATTCCCGGCCAGGCGAACAGGCGCCTCTGCCCCCCGTCGGCTGGGGCAGTGTGGATACATCGCATTCGTAAACCGGCCCAGACCCCCAGATCCGCACATTTCTCCGGCAACCCCTAGAGCCCCGATCGAACCTCCTGCTCGGGCAGCCAGAAAGAGCATATGTCCCCTTCGAACGAACCTTCTCCCGATCCCGCCTGGCGTGTCGTCGGAGCGGCCGTGCGGGGCAGCGCCCACGAAAGAATGGGCCAACCCTGCCAGGACGCCCTGGCTTATTGGGTCACCCCCGGCGGGGCGGTCTTGATCTTCGTTGCAGATGGCGCCGGGACGGCCGAAAGAGCTGAGCAAGGCGCGCAGACCGCCGTCCGAGAGGCGCTGGAGGCGCTGGACGCCGGCCTGGCCCAGGGCAGCCCGCAAGACGAGGCTGGCTGGCGCGCACTGGTCGAAGAGAGCTTTTACCAGGCCCGCCAGGCCCTCGAGCAGCTGGCGGCAGCCGAATCGCTCCCGCTCAAATCTTTCGCCACCACGCTGGCATGCGGCGTGGCGCTGGATGGCTGGCTGGTTACCGGGCAGGTCGGCGATGGCGCAGTAATCGCCGGGGCGGAGCATGGAGAGCTGTTTGCAGCGGCCTCGCCGCAGCGAGGCGAGTATGCCAACGAAACTTATTTCCTCACATTGCCCGACGCTCTCGAGCGCCTGGAGGTGCAGGTATCCTCCCAGCCCATCGCGGCCCTGGCGCTGCTGAGCGATGGGCTCACCCGGCTTGCGCTTCAACTGCCGGCATACAAACCTCACCCGCCGTTTTTTGCCCCGCTCCTATCGTTTGCTTCCCGCGCCCAGGATCAAGACCGGGCCGAGGAGCAGCTGGCCGCTTTCCTGGTCTCCGAGCGGGTCTGCGCCCGCACCGACGACGATAAGACGCTGGTTCTGGCCGTTCGCCCGGGGGTTCAATTCCATCCTGAACCGGGTTACCCAGGCGAGCTGATCGAGCCCGACTGAGCATTCATGGCCGTGTACGACTCCCACCGGCAACCTATCCACCTCGGCGGACTCGTCGGCCGAGGCGGTGAGGCCGCGGTCCATTTGGTAGACGGGCTGCCTGGCTGGCTTGCCAAGATTTATACCGGGCCGCTGCGGGCCGGCTACGCCCGCAAACTCGCCTGGATGCGTGACCATCCCCCGGATGACCCGACTTTACCGCAAGGCCATGCCTCGCTCGCCTGGCCGGTCGATCTGCTCCACGATGAGCGCGGCCAGGTACTGGGCTATTTGATGCGCCACATCGGAAACGCCATCCCGTTGTTGGAGGTCTTTAACCCGCGACGCCGGGCGCAGGTCTTGCCCGAGTTTGACTGGTCCTACCTTCACCGGGCCGCCCGCAACCTGGCGACAGCCCTGGGTGCCGTCCATGACCGTGGTTACGTGGTCGGCGACTTGAACGAAAGCAACGTTTTGGTGACCCCGGCGGCGCTGATCACCCTGATCGACACCGACTCTTTTCAGGTGCGCGAGACTGCTGGTGGGCGTTCGGTGAGGACGCACCGCTGCCCGGTTGCCAAGCCCGAGTACACACCCCCCGAGCTGCAAGGCAAGTCGCTAGAGCGCTCGCTGCGCCTTCCAGAGCACGATCTGTTCGGGCTGGGCGTGCTCGTGTTCCAGCTGCTGATGGACGGCAGCCACCCTTTCCGGGCGCAGTGGCTGCGGGCGGGAGACCCTCCACCGCTGCCGGAGCGCATCCGCCGGGGCTGCTTCCCTTACATGCCGGCCCCTCCCTGCCCGGTTGCGCCTCCCCCCGGCGCCCCTGGCCTGGAGCTGCTTCATCCTGGCCTGGCCGTTCTGGTGCAGCGCTGCTTCGTCGATGGCGGCCGGGACCCGAGAAAGCGCCCCGGACCCGATGAGTGGCAGCAGGCGATCCAGGAAGCGGAAAAAGCCCTGGTGACTTGCCCGAACGGCCACGTTTATTCCCGCCACCTGAAGCGCTGTCCCCACTGTGAACCTGTTCGCGCCCAGGTCCCCATGCGGCCGGCCGGCCGGATTTCCCAGCGGCTGCGCAATCCTGCGCTTCCTTACAACCCTTTCCGTCAGTCTGTCGCTGGGCCGGCAGCCCCTGCAGTCCCGGTTTTGGCCGGGAGGATGGCCGCGGGCGCGCCTTCCGTTCAGGCTCCCCGGCATTCCCCGGGGCTGCGCGCCGAGCTGCTGGAGGTGGTCAAGTCTGGGATCGGGATCGGCGGGTCGGCCGGCGCCTTGCTGGGGCTGGTGGTTGCTGTGCTGCAGCTGGCGCTGGGAAGGCCAGCCGATTGGCAGCTCGTCTGGGCTTTCGGCGCGGCAGCGGGTGGGGCCAGCCGCGGCTGGCGCTTCGGACTGGGGATCGGGCGCGGCATCGGCGGGAAGTTTGGTTGGAACCGGGCCTGGCAGGCGGTCGGGACCGCCCTCGGAGGGGCCGGGATTGGCTACCTGGCCTGGAGCCTGAGCGGAAGCGCGGCCGGCGCCGCCATTGGGATCCTGGCAGGGATGATCCTTGGAAGATTCCTGGGGCTGCAGTTCTGGTCGCTCGGCGACCGGATTGGCTGGGAGCAGATCTGGATGGTGATCGGCGCGCTCGGGGGTATCTGGCTGGGATGGACCTTGGGGTCCGCAGTCGGGGGGGCCTGGTTCGGAGATCTCAGCGGTTCCATGGCGGGCGATCTGGCCACCTGGGTAGTCGGCCGTTCCACCGGGCAGGGGTTGGCCTGGGCCTTTGTTGGGGCTGCCGGAGGAGCAACCGGCGGTGCGCTTGCCGGCGTGGGGGTCGATCTGGCGGCGAAGCTGTTCGGCCTCTCAAACTGATTCCGGGCGAGACAGGCCAGTTATGGGACCGCCGTCAGGTATAATCCCTCCCATGTCAACCAGGAAGTGGAGCGAAGAAGAATTTATCGTCGCAGAGCGGCGCGATCTGGCGCGCATCCGCAGGGTGCTGGTCCTGACTATGCTGCTGAACTTTGCTGCCACTGCCATTAAGCTGGCGGTGGGCCTGGCGACGGGCGCCCTGAGCGTGGTCGCCGATGCTCTGGACAGCTTGTTCGATGGCCTGTCCAACGTCGTTGGGTTGGCCGGATTATACGCCGCCTCGAAACCAGCAGACGCCGAACATCCCTACGGTCACCGCAAATTCGAAACGATCGCCGCCCTCAGCATCGCGTTCTTGCTCTTCCTGACCACCTGGCAACTGCTCCAGGCTGCCTGGGCCCGGCTGGGGAGCACCGTCCATCCACAGATCAACCAATGGACGGTCATCGCCATGCTGGCCAGCTTGCTCATCCAGGCAGGCGTCAGCATTTACGAGCTGCGCCAGGGCCGCCGGCTGCGCAGCGAGGTCCTGGTGGCCGACGCCCTGCACACTCGCGCCAGCATCCTGGTCTCCCTTTCCGTATTGGCTGGCCTGGGACTGGTGCGCCTGGGCTTCCCGCAGGCAGACCCGATCCTGGCAGCCTTCGTCGCCCTGGTGATCGCCAAGATCGGGGTGGACATCCTGCGTGAGACCCTGCCCGTGCTGGTTGACCGGGCCGCTGTTGACCCCCACGAGATCGCCGGGGTCGTAGAAGCCGTGGGGGGCATCGAATCGTTCCACCGCGTGCGCAGCCGCGGCGCGCTCGGCGATGCCGCTGTCGACCTGCACATCCGGGTCTCGCCTGACAAGACCATCCAGGAAGCCAACGCCATCGCGGATGAAGTCCGCCGGAGATTGCTGGCGCTCGACACCGTGAACGACGTGACCGTGCACATCGAAGCCCAGCGCCAGCCCGAACGGGACGCTGCGGATATGTTTGCAACGGTCAAGCACGCTGCGATGGAGCTCGGCCTGACCGTACATGAAGTCTGGGCCCACCGGGGAGATGGGAACTTATACCTGGAGATGCATATCGGGGTTGAGCCGCACCTGACGCTGGGCGAGGCGCACCGCCTGGTCGACCGCCTGGAGGGCGAAGTCCGCGCTCGCCTGCCGGAAGTGAAGCAAGTCCATACCCACATCGAGTTGGCCACCACACAGGTGCAGGAGGATGGCCTGGAAAAGCCCGAATTGGAGGAGTACATCCGCCTACAGGTGGAAAATGTGGTCTCCCAGATCCCCTCCTTGCAGAAACCGCACAACATTCGTGTCCGGCGCAACCCGGCAGCCGGAGATAAGCTCTACATCTCCCTGGAATGCACCGTTTCCCCGGACACCCCGGTCCCGCAGGCGCATTACCTGGCCTCGCTCCTGGAGCAGGAGCTCGGCCGCCGGCTGGAGGATGTGGCCGACGTCTCCGTCCACTTAGAACCACCGGAAGAGGGATAGCAGCCGGGCAGGTGCGCCAGGCCCAACCACAGGCGCTTCTCCAACACGGGACAAAAACATCCGGCAGTCGAAAGGCTGCCGGATGGAAAGAGGAGGCGGGCGCTGCCTGGCCGGTTTGATCCATCAGGGTCCAGGCGAAAGCGCCTTTACTCGACCGGGTTTGGGGTGGTCATGGCAAGAGCCGGCTCTTCAGGTACCACGATCAGCATGATCAGGTAACCGAGCACCAGCGCTCCGGCCCAGCCCAACAGCGACCCAAAGACGAAGAACAACCGCACCAGGGTGGGATCAATGCCGAAGAATTCACCGAGCCCGGCGCACACCCCGCCGATCATCCGTTGGTCGCGCGAGCGGTAAAATCGCTTGTATTCCGTCGTCATCCGATTCTCTCCTTGCTTAGGCAAACCGCCGAAAGTCTTTAACAAAAGCGGAAGTGTTCCTGGCGGTTTGCTCGAGTGATTGGCCGGTTCACTCTGGATTTTTGTAAAGTTACTTCCGGCCAATCACCTGAATAACATGAGTTAGGCATGTGTCTACATGTATCTACGCAAGTTCGCCGTCCTGGTTGCAAAAAGTATGATAAAAAGGCATTGGGTTGGGCGACGTAAGCCGCCCAACCCAATGCCTTTTTTGCGATTTCAAGCTGGCAAATGCCAACAGATCAGTGGGCGCAGATGGCGCAGGCCCCGCTGCTGCATCCGGCGCACCCGGCGCCGCTCTGCGCCACCACCCTGCCATCCGAATGGGCGAAGAACACCGACAGCTGCCGGGAGGTATGATCGCTCTGGCAGGCCGGGCAGGCGATCGACACATCCGCGTCTTTGATCGAGCGCAGAGCGTCGAAGCGGTTTTTACAATCGAGGCAGATGTATTCGTAGAGCGGCATAGAGAACTCCTACGATTTAAAGTATACCACGGGATGATCGAACGGCAGCGGTTGGGCTTCCGGCAGCTGAACGGCCCAGCCTTCATACAGCGGCGCCGGGATGGCCTCGACTGGCCATTCCAACAGCGGCAGGGCTGCCTTTCCCGGCGGCAGTGCACCGGGCGGCGCCGAGTAGGCTGCGTTTTCAAACAGCCACTGCCGCAGCAACGCTTCTCTTACCCCGAACGGTCCCAGCACGGTGCCGGCGGCGCGCAGCAGCAGCTCGGCGTAACGGCTCACGTCCGGGCTGGCCGGGTCCGGCGGGTTGGGCAGGTTCCAGGCGTGCACACCTGGCTCGCCGCGGGTGTAGAGGAAGCGCACGCGTTCGCCGGGGCTGGTTTCCACCCCGGCAGCCGCCAGCTGCGCCACGGCGCGCGCCACCGGTGAGAGGGTGCGGAACTCGTCCAGGGCCCGGCTAAGCTTTTGGGTCACCAGCAGCGCTTCCAGGGGAATCCTCCCGCTGCGCAGGGCAGACAGTCGCCTGCGCAGCAGCGCCAGGATCCTGGACAGGGGCACGCTCTGTGGATCGCCTACCCGGGCCCCCACCAGCTGGACCAGGATCTCCAGCTGGGCCTCAGTGATAAAGGGCGGGGTATCCCTGCGGCGGGCTTCGACCCCACGCAGCTTCAGAGACCCGTCCTGGAAAACGCCGAAATAACGGTTGGCGACCGGCACGCGCTCGTCCTGGCGGGAAGGCAGAAAGGCCACCCAGCGGTAGATGCCGTCCAGGGCGACCGGCAGGCGGGTGCGCTTGAGGATCTCGTCCAGCAGGGGTTGGAAGTCGGCCACCCGGGAGGCGCCCGGCCTGCAGACCCACAGGCCGTCCACGTACAGGTGCAGCACCGTGAACCCCTGGTCTTCGGCGGCCTCCTTGGCGCGCAGCAGGGCCTCGCGCCCGTAGGCGGTCACGGCCTCGTGAGCTTCGATGCGACCGAAGCGGGCATTCTTGTAGCCCAGGTAGCCGAAGCAGGTCACCAGCAGCCACTTGTGGGCCGAGGCGCGCGCTTTGCAAGCCTTGTGGTGTGGATGCCAGCCCGGCATCACTGCCAGGCGGCTCTTGAGGGCCAGGCGTTTTTCCAGCAGCGGGGCCAGGGTCTGGGGCACCAGGCCGGGCGGCTGCTCGGGGTCTCCCGGCGGGCCCAGGTCGGGCGCCGCCTGGCTGATGGCCTGGCTGGAGCCGACGGTCTCCGGAGAGATATTGAAGTGCACCATGATGCTGGGGTACATGGAGATGAAGTCGATCTCGGCCACGTCGTGGTGCAGTCCGGTGGTGGGATGGTAGACCAGCCCACCCTGGTCGGCGCGCAGCAAGTCCAGGGCGCTCTTGAGGCGCTCGGCCTGCTGCTTGTGCCAGGGGACCAGTATCCCCTGGCGGAGAGCGGTCAGCATCTGCATGGAGGAAATGCCGGTCCCGGGTGAAACGCGGGCGGCAGTCTGGACCGGCAAGGCGGTGACGCGGGCCATCTCCAAGGCCCCCTCCAGGCCGTAATCCTTGAACAGGATGGCGTTGTGGCGGTCGATGTGCCAGCGGCCGAAAAGATGCACCTGCCGCCCCTGGTAGATTACCTGCCCGTAGGAGAAGTAGGTATGTTCCGGGCGGTGCATTACCTCGCGCCCGGGATCGCGGTTGAGCGGCAGCGGCAGGCGCGCCTGGCGGGCGACCTCGAGCAGGTGCGGCAGCAGCCAGGTATCGCCCGAGGAAGTGAGCAGCAGGTCGGGGTCGTGGCGCTGGAGGATGGCGCGCAGCCCGACCAGCAGCGGGCGCCGCGGCTCGAGAGACAGGCGGTAGTCGTAGCGCTCGAAGCGGACGAGCAGGTGTGTGGGCAGGGCGTGTGCCGGGTCGCTGTCCGGCTCGAGAGTCAGGGTGCGCAGAGGCGGGGGCGGGGGGTCCAGGTCCCAGGGAGTATCCAGGGCCTCGACTGCTTCCACCTGGCCGTCCGGGCCGGTTGCCACCCGGCAGCGAGCCAGCGGGAAGACGGCGTGGGCGGCGGCGTAGCGCAGGGCCAGCGGGACGTCGGCATCATAGTAGTTCAGGTTGGGAAAGCGTTCGACCGCCTGCCGGAACAGGCGCTCCTGGTCGGCGGCCCGCTCGACTCGAATGGCGAGCACGGCGAGCGGCTGCGGGAGGAACAGGTCGCGGCGCTCATCCCGGGACAGCTTCATCTGGACCGGCTGGGCTTTGAGGAAGTGCCACAAGGCGCGCAGGTGCGCCGCCGGGCCTGCCGCGTAGAAGGTGGTGGAAAAAGGCTGGTGCAGGCAGTGACGGGCCCCATCCTCGCCCAACAGCCACAGCACCACGCCGTTTTGGGGAGCGGCGTACACGTCGAACAGCCAGCCGGTGTATTCCATTCTGGCCGCTAGGGCAGCTCCTCGCCGCGCAGCGCCTGCAGCAGCTGGCGCAGCTGCAGGACTTCCTTGTGCTCTTCCAGCAGCATGGCCAGCAGGAAGACCTCAAAAGGCAGGGCGTGGGAGGCGTAGGCGGCGGCAGCCAGGTGTTTGTGGGCGGAGGCGAACAGCTCGTCCAGGACCCGCTGGTCGCTGCGCCGCAGGGCGCGCCTGAAGCGGGCAAAGGACTCCTGTTCTTGCAGGAAGACCTGGGTGATCGGAGGCAGGGTGCGTCCCATAGGCTTTGGTTTTGATACCTTTCCCCTCGAGCCGCGGCGAGTGCGGCTTAGGAAGCGGGCGCCGCCCTTAGAACAGGCGGGCGGGCGGCGGCGGGATGTGCGGCTCCAGGATCCAGGCCTGGTCGGCGGCGGCTTGCAGCGCCTGGAGCAGTTCAGGGCGGCCGGTGGGCGGGGCCGGGCGAGCGCTGACCGCCACCGGCGCCCACCGGTTCAGCCGCCGCAGGTGCAGGATGCAACTCTCCAGCAGGCGCTGACTCTCCGCGGCCGGTACGCTTTCATCGTAAAACGTGGATAACAGGTCCAGCACCAGGGTTGGGACGGGCTGGGCGGGCGCCTCTCGCAGCAGGGTGGCCACCTGGTAGCAGGTGAAGGCGCGCGCCAGCTGGATGCGGCCCAGCGCGGTTGGCAGGTCGACCGGCCCCCGCGCCAGGGCCCGGGACACCGCGTGCACGTCGATCCGGTTGCCCCCGTCCAGCAGCCGGAGCGGGCCCCGCCCGGCCAGCCGCGCCACCAGGTCCATCATCAGTGCGCTGCCAGCCCCCGGCGCGACGACGAGCAGTAGATTCCCGAGCAGTGGGTTGAGCAGCGTGGTCATGCCCCTACGTTAATCGAAGGGGCGTCTGAATACAATCCCTTGCCGGGGTGAGAGGCAGGAGAAGCTGGGGAGTACTCGCCGGGGCGAGCCAGGGATGGGGGTGGGGGGATAGGGCAGTAGCCAGGGATGGGAAACGGCCAAGCTCAGTTTTCCACTGAGCCGCTCAACCGAGCCAGTCGCTGAAATCCCACTCGGCCAGTTCCCGGCGCAGCTGCTCCTTGCTGCGCAGCCCAAATTTGCGCAGCACGTTCCGTACATGGGTCTTGGCCGTCTCGGGGGTGATGATCAGGCGAGCGGCGATCTGCCGGTTGGTGTACTGCAGGCAGACCAGGGCGGCGACCTGCTGCTCGCGGGCCGAGAGCCTCAGCCAGCGTTCCAGCATTTCGCCCCCCGCGTGGCGCTCGGCCAGCGCAGAGGAGATCAGGTCAGCCGCAACTTCGCCGGCCTGGCGCTGCTCGCGCGCGGCCAGCTCTTGCAGAGAGCGGGCTAACTCCTGGTCCATATGAAATGAGAGGCGCGTGGCGGGCTTGTAGCCCAGGGCGCGCAGCAGGCGCTGCCAAAGGGACATGTGTCGGGCCTTTGATCGGACAGCCGGATCGTCTACCGGGATTATAGTAGAACATAAGTTCGGGTGTCAAGTAAAAACCACCTGTAAAAACCGACGCTTGCCGGCCTGCAGCACCCCAGGATGGGGGAAGGGCTGGTTCGGATCTTCCAGAGTTTGCCCATCCAGGCGCACACCCTTTTGGGCGACCAGGCGGCGCCCTTCGCCGCGGCTGGCGACCAGCCCACTCGCCTCCAGGACGTCGAGGACGGTCTGTCCAGGCTGGAGCCGGTACTCCGGCATTTCCTGCGGAAGGTCGCCTTGCTGGAAGACGCGCACGAAATTACCCTCGGCCTGGGCGGCCGCTTCCGGGTCGTGAAAGATCGAGACGATCTCGCGCGCCAGCTTCATCTTCGCGTCTCGCGGGTGGACCTGGCCTGACTGCAGGCCCTCCTCCAATTCGGCGATCTCCTGGGGAGTCCAGCGCGTCACCAGGCGGAAGTAAGCCCCCATCGCCTTGTCGGGGATGCTCATCACTTTGCCGTACATATCGTCCGGCGGCGCCAGGATGGGGATATGGTTGCCGAGCGATTTGCTCATCCGGATTTCGCCGTCTGTCCCGGGCAAGATGCCCAGGAGAATGGCGATATTCGGTTTGACGCCCTTAAAGTCCATGATCTTGCGAGCGGCGGTGACGATGTTGAACAGCTGTTCCGTTCCGCCGACCTGAACGTCGGCGCGCAGGGCGTAGGCGTCGTAGCCCTGCATGATTGAATAGAAGGTCTCGTGCAGGTAGACCGGATCACCCTTCTCCCAACGCAGCTTGAAGTTCTCCCGGTTGATGAACTGCTGCACGGTGAAGTTGGAGGCCAGCTGGATCAGGTCGGCGAAGGTCAGCTGGGAGAGCCATTCGGCGTTGAAGCGGATGATGGTCTTCTCCCGGTCCAGGATCTGGTAGGCTTGTTCTGCGTAGGTGCGGGCGTTGTACTCGATCTCTTCCGGGCTGAGCAGCGGGCGCAGCTGGTCCTTGTCGGAAGGATCGCCAATTAATGAGGTGTACGTCCCGATCAGGAAGATCACCTCGTGGCCGAGCTCCTGGAACTGGCGCAACTTGCGCATGGTGACGGTGTGGCCCAGGTGCAGGTCGGAGCGGGTCGGGTCGTAGCCACAGTACACCCGCAGGGGCCGGCCTTCCTGCTGTGCTTCAATCAAACGCTGTCGCAGCTCATCGGCCATGGCCTGTTTGAGGGCCTCGTCGCCGTACTCTGTGCCACGCATCAGGTAAGCGACCTGTTCGTCGATGTCCGTCTTTAGCTTTTCCATAACAACCTCCGAAAATGTCCAGCCTGCAACAAAAAACGCGCCCTCTGCGGAGAAGGCGCGTGGTGCTCACCGCAGAGGGGATTATTCACGCGTGAAATAATAATAACCCGGGTCCTGCCGGTTGGCATCTGGCTGGGATCCCTGCCGCAGGTTGCCACGCTCGAGGATCCGTTTCAAAATCAGTTCGCCGGCAGCAAACCCGGTACGGCCCTTTACCCTTCCAGCCATCTTGACTTCTCCCAGGGTGTAGAAACGAAAGTGCGTTTCTACACCCACGACTTCGACTCGCTTCCCCCAGTGAGCCGGCGTCACCTGTACCTGCTGGATCTCGTCCCAGGCCAGCCGGACGCGCCGCAGACCATTCTGGAAGGCGATGCCCTCCCGGCTCAGTTGTAACCGGGTGGCGCGGTCCATCCAGTTGCCCAGGCTGATGCTGAGCGCGGCCAGAAGCAGGGGGATGGCGAGAAGGGGGACCATCAGATTTACCCCCTGCCCGCTGCGCGCCAGCCAGAACCAACCTCCGCCGACGAGCAGGGTGCAGGCCCAGGCGACCAGTTCGCCGCGCCGCGGGATGCGCTCCGGGCGGAATTCCTGGGGTGCCGAACCTTTCTCCATGACAGGATTATAAATTAATTTAATGTCAAGCGGGAGACGGATTTATTAAGCTGAAAAAAGAAAACCCGTGCTATAATTCCAAAGTTGTTTTTGGAGGATGCCATGCAGATACCAGTATTGGTATTGAATGCAAACTTTGAGCCGATAAACGTCTGTAATACCCGCCGCGCCATTGGCCTGATGTTGAGTGGTAAAGCGACCATGGTGCTGAATGGGCGCGGCGAAATCAAGACTGTGTCGCGATCCTTTCCCAGCCCGTCGATCATCCGTCTGGAGAAGATGGTCCGGCGGCCGCGCCCGCGCGTCAAGCTGACCAAGCGTGAAATCCTGCGGCGGGATGATTTTACCTGCCAGTATTGTGGAGTCCATCCGTCTTACTTGACCATCGATCACGTGATCCCGCGCCGCCTGGGCGGACATCATAATTGGGATAACCTGGTAGCCGCCTGTCCATCTTGCAACCACCGCAAGGGCAGCCGAACCCTGGATCAGGCTCAAATGCGGCTGCTGCACAAGCCGGCTGAACCTCCCACCTCGGCCGATTATATCTTTGCACGCCACCTGCGGGACAACGTGGAGTGGGTGCCTTTCGTCCAAGGCTGGTAGGAGCGATTGTCAAAATAACACAGGCCGCCTTCGCGAAGAGGCGGCCTTGTGATTTATTAATCTAGAATTGGATTTCCATAAAATCTTGGGCCAGGGCGACTGGGCCGTCGAAAGCCTGGGCGGCAACCGGAACGAGGGAGGCGGAGTCGAAGTTTCCAGTGGGATAATGGATCAGGAAAAGTTTTTTCGCGCCCGCCTGCTGGGCGATGCGCCCGGCCTCGAGAGGACCGCTGTGACCCTGGGCAGGGCCGGCCGTTTCATGGAGCAGCACGTCCGCGCCCCGGGCCAGGTCTTTCACCGGCTCACATGGCTGGGTATCAGAGGAGTAAGCCAGCACCTTGTTCGTCTGGGGGAATTCGATCCTGAGCCCGATCGTGGGGATCAAATGTCGCACCGGCGAGGCGAAAACTCGCCACTCTTCATCCTCCAGGACCGGTGACATCTCTTCTTCTGGCACGCGGGTCAAGTTTACCGGGAAGAAATCCGGCCAACGAGACCAGTGGTACAGGTCCAGGTTTTTTTCCACCCGCTCCAGGGTGTATTCCAGGCCATAGATGTTCAGAGGTTCCTGCCGGCCAAGCAGCCATAGATCCATCAGGAGCAAAGGCACACCTGAAACGTGATCGGGGTGAAAGTGAGTCAAGATCAGGTCGTTTAACTGGTTGAGTTCCAGTCCGGCTTTATGCAGCCGTGCGATGGGGCTGCCGGGACAGTCAACCAGGATGAAATGCTCTCGTCCCACCACGGCCAGATGCGTGTTCTCATGGTTTTCGTTGGCGACGGCGTTGGAGGATCCCAGGATAATCAGCTTCGGCATGGCCGTTCCTTTCTGTTTTGTTCCCCATTTGGGGAGATGGCGGGAGGTGATCCGTTAGATTAACATCTTGCCTTAATCAACCGCATCGGCTGTCTCTACAGCGGTCCGGTCCTGGCGATAATGACGCCAGATGAGCGCTGCGGCTGCTCCCAAGGCGACGACCGCCATGGTCACCTGGTTAATGTTGAGACCACCCACCTCCGACGGGTCCAGGCGCAGGAATTCCAGCAAGAACCGGATGGCGGGATAGGAGATCAGGTAGATCAGGAACAGATCGCCCGGCTTCAACCGGTCTGGGTAACGGCGTCCGAGCCAAAGGAGGAAAGCCACGTTGGCGAAGTTCCACAGAGATTCGTAGAGGAAGAGAGGATGGTAGTGCGAGAACTGCTGGTATTCCAGCAGCCGGTACTGCGGGTCGATTTGGATCGCCCAGGGCAGATCGGTTGGCTTGCCGTACAATTCCTGGTTAACAAAATTCCCCCAGCGGCCGATCGCCTGGCCGAGCGGTAGGGCGGGGGCGGCGATATCGGTCCAGACCGGGAAGCTCAGCTTGCGCTTGCGGGTAAACAAATAGAGGGCCAGCAGGCCACTGACCACAGCGCCGGGGATGCCCAACCCGCCTCGCCAGACCGCCAGGGCATCCAGTGGGTGTGTCAGGTAGAATTCGGTCGTGAGCCCGACTTCTACCATCGATTCGGGTGGGGTGAGGATGTGCCAGATGCGGGCGCCAATAATCCCACCGACCAACACCCAGACCAGGCCGTCCCAGACATATTCGCCGTTGAACCCCCTCCGCCGCGCCTCGCGTTCGGCCAGCCAGGTAGCTGCAACGGCTCCCAGCATGAGGATAATTCCATAATATCGGATTGTCAGAGGACCAATTTCAAATCCCATTTCCTTCACCTCGTTCGAATTAAGATGTCCGGTTTGTCAGCGTTCCGAAAACGGTTAAATCCTACCCCCTGCTCTTTTCGCGAGTGCGCGTCTGCCGGCGCACATCCAGAATCCGCTGAAAAGCAGTCAGGTTGGCAAACAGCGCGATGATCCAAAGCCCGATCAGCGGCTGGTTGATCACCAAAGCAGGGCCAAGTACCAGGTAGCGTTCCAGGCGGGTCAGGAAGCCCACTTTGGTGTCATAGCCAAGCGATTGAGCGCGGGCCCGCACGTAGGATACCAGTACAGATCCCACCGCGGCGGCGTAAGTCAGGACGGCAGCCTCCCAGGCCCCGGCGCGGAGATAATAAAACAGCAGGCCGCCGAAGATCACCAGTTCGGAGTACCGGTCGGTGACCGAATCGACAAATGCGCCAAAATCGCCCGGTTCCCCGCGCAGGCGCGCCATCGTGCCATCCAAGGCGTCCACCGGGCCCATCAACAGGATCAGCACCCCGCCAAGCGTCATCTGTCCCTGGACCAGGAAATACGCTCCCAGCGTATTTCCTAACAAGCCCAGGATCGTCATCGTGTTCGGCATCAACCCCAGGTGGTTGAGAGACGAACCGATGGGATCCAGGATTCCTTTAAACAAGACTCTTAGCTGGTCAGTTAATGTTAATTTCTTATCAGACCCCTGCTCCGCTTCCAACAAATAGCTCCCTTCTTTTATAATACCGGCGTATGCTATCCTATGGAAAGGGGACTGTCAAGCAATCTCGTCCTCTTCTTCAGGTCCAGACAGCACCTCTCGCTCACGGCCTCCGCCGAGTGCCGGGCCGATGATCCCCAATTCTTCCAATTCATCGATTAAGCGGGCGGCGCGGGGATAGCCGATTCGCAGGCGACGCTGGAGCAGCGAGGCGGAAGCGCGCTGGCTCTCCCGAACCACGGAAATCGCCCGTTCGATTAAGTCGTCTTTTTCTGCGAGGAGCGCTTCTTCCTCCAGCAAGCGCTCCCAGGGCGGCGACTCCTGCTCCTCAGGAGCGTGCGCCTTCTGCCAGAAGATAATCATCCGCTCGATCTCCTGGTCGGTCACCATTGCGCCCTGGGCGCGAATCGGGCTGCCTGCCTCGGGCGGTAGGAAGAGCAGATCCCCCCGGCCCAGGAGCGACTCTGCCCCAGAAGTATCCAGGATGACGCGCGAGTCTATGGAGGAAGCCACCGCGAACGAGACTCGCGCCGGGAAGTTGGCCTTGATCAACCCGGTGACCACATCCGTGCTCGGGCGCTGCGTTGCAACCACCAGGTGAATCCCGGTGGCACGGGCCATCTGCGCCAGGCGGATCAGGGTCGGTTCGGTTTGCTCGGGCGCTGACATCATCAGATCGGCCAGCTCATCGATCATCACCACAATGTGCGGCAGCGGTTCCTCCCCCTTGCGCCGGCGGATCTTCCGGTTGTACGTGTCCAGGTTGCGCGAGTGCGATGCCTCCAACAGTTTGTAGCGCCGGTCCATCTCGGCAACCGTCCAGCGCAGTACCGTCAGGATCCGTTCCAGGTTGGTTTCGACTTTACCGTACAGGTGCGGCAGGCCGTTAAAACGCACCAATTCAACCATCTTCGGATCGATCATGACCAGCCGCAGGTCCTGTGGGGTGTTGTTCATGACCAGGCAGGTGGTCAGCGCGGCGATGCAAACCGATTTCCCAGAGCCGGTCGTGCCGGCGATCAGCAGGTGAGGCATGTTTGCCAGATCGGCGACCACGGCCTGGCCTGAGACGTCCCGTCCCAGGGCAATGGTAAGAGGCGAGCCGAACCGGTAGAAAGATTCACTCTCCAGGATGGGGCGCAGCCGGACGAGGCTCGAGCGTAAGTTGGGCACCTCGATGCCCACGTAGGGCCGCCCCGGTACGGGAGCTTCGATCCTGAGACGGGAGGCGGAGAGCGCCAGGGCCAGATCGCGGGACAGAGACGAGATCTGCGCCACGCGCACTTTCTGGCGGACATTCTCTTCCTCCGACGTCCCCGGCTTCTCGACAAAACCCGGCTCCACTGCAAACTGGGTCACGGTTGGCCCTACTCGGAACCCGACGACTTTGGCCGGAATACCGAACTCGGCCAGCGTTTTCTCGATCAGCCCGGCCGTCAGGTTGATGTTGCGCTCGTCCGGCCGCTGGGTTTGCTCGTTGACCAGCAGGTCAAGGCCCGGCAGGCGTTCATCTCGCACCGGAGGCCTGGCGCTTCCCTCTTCTGTGACCTGGATCTTAAACTTCTTTCGGAATTCAGCCGGCAGTTGAGGTAGCTTCCGCTTTCCGTGCTCATCCCCCGGCTTCCCTGAACCTGAGACAGGTTCGCTGCCTGCCGGGCTTCCCATCCCTGGGGAGCCTGCTTCAGCGCCAACCAGCGCTTCCGCCTGGCTGGCTGCCAGTTCGGCCAGGAAGCCGAGCAGGCCGGTTCCGAGGGACAAGGCGATCAGCAGAACCAGGCCCAAAACCAACCCCAGCAGCCAGCTGGGGCGGATCAGCATGCCGAGCAGTTCTGCCAGCCCCCAACCGATCAACCCGCCATCCAGGCCGCTCTCGGCGCGCTGGACTTCCATCCCGCCGATCACGGCCAGGAGCGCCAGGGCTGCGAAGGCGGCCACTTCCAGAGCCAGAATGCGGCCCCAGCGAACCGCTATGAACTCGTTCGCCCGGCGGCGGAACAGGAGCAGCCCGGTCATACCGGCACTCATTACGACGAACAGGCTTCCCCAGCCCAACCAGCGCAGCAAGAAACCTGCCCACCAGGTAAGGATCACGCCTCCGGTCAGGCCGAAAAGCGCCAGGAAGGTCATCAAGGCGAACGCCAGCGCAGCTACACCGGCGATATCCCAGACAAAACTTTGAAAATGAGTCAGAAAACGCAGGGAGATGTCCAGCCAGGAAGGCTGGTTCTCAGGTACCGGCCCGGGTTCCGGCCGGACCGTCTGCTTGGTATATTTCTTCGTCACGTTTGGGTTCCAACTTCCAGCTGTTTGTCTCCAGATCCATCCATAAGGATGCCAGCGCTCAAATTTCTAATCCCTTTTCTCCGGCCAGCTGTCTCTCCTCGCCCTGGGAAGCCGTAAAGATTCCAGCCAGGATAAGTATAGCACCAAATATCTTGAGAGCCGCGGGCGTTTCATCTAACAGGAAATAGGCCAGGATCGTCGAACCGATCGGCTCTCCAAGCAGGGTAATCGAGACGAAGGCTGCTGGAAGGAACCCGAGCGCCCAGTTGAAAGTCGAATGGCCGAGCAGCTGGGGCACCAGGGCCAGCAGCACGAACCAAAGGTAGGCCGCAGGTGCAAACCCCCAGGGCGTCTGCCCGGAAGCGTACATGATAGCGATCAAAACCAGGGCTGCGGCCCCATAAACGGCGAACACGTAGGGTACCAGCGACATCGAGGCCCGCAGGTGCCTGCCGATCAGCAAGTATCCGGCAGCCATCCATGCTCCAACCAGGGCCAGCAGGTCTCCCAAAAAGGCCTGCCCGCGCACGAAGTCCCCCAGGGAAGGGCAGAGCAGGCCGCCTGCTTCCCAGCGGCAGGAGTCGCTCAACCCGACCACGACTCCTCCAACCAGCGCGAAAGCCATGCCGATTAAAATCGGGCGGGTGAGCGGCTCTTTCAGGATGTATGGGGAGAGCAGCGCTACCCAGAGAGGGGTGGTGGTTACAAAAACCACCGAACTGGCGACGGTTGTGTACTCCAGGGAGGTGATCCAGGTCGCGAAATGGAGGGCCAGGAAGAAGCCCGAGAGCAGGGCCAGGGCGATTTCACGGCGCCCTAAAGCGCGCAGTTCGCCCCGGTGGCGAAAAAAGGTCAGGGGGGCGAGGACGATCGCGGCCAGAGTCAGGCGGTAGGCCGCGATGACCAGGGAGGGCGCGTAGGCCTGGGCATAACGGATGAAAACCGAGGCCGTCGATACGGCCAGAATGCCAAATGCGATAGCCAGGGCAGAGGGGATCAGCAGGCGCCGCTTGGGCTCTCTCATAGGCTACTAAGGGTCTTTCAGCTTGACAAAGGTTGATGGGAAGTTTACAATCCCTTAACAGGCGGGCATCACAATATCCTACATCACAAGCCGGTAAAGAGTCAACCCTGTTAATCTTACCTTTTACAACCAAAGGAGTGTGTTTTATGGCTTTCGAGTTACCTCCCCTTCCATATGCGTATGATGCGTTAGAGCCGTATATCGACGCCCAGACCATGGAGATCCACCATACCAAGCATCACAATGCCTACGTCACGAACTTAAATGCGGCCCTTGAGAAACACCCGGTTCTATCCGGGAAATCGCTGGAAGACCTGGTGAGTAACCCTGACAGCTTACCCGAGGATATTCGCACAGCGGTTCGCAACAATGGGGGTGGGCATTACAACCACAGCATTTTTTGGAAGGTGATGACCCCAAACGGTGGAGGTGAGCCGAAAGGGGATCTGGCCAGGGCGATTTCAGATACGTTTGGCGATTTTGCCTCGTTCAAGAACACCTTCACTCAGGCGGCTACGACGCGGTTTGGGAGTGGTTGGGCCTGGCTGGGCCTTAAAGGCGGCAAGCTGACCGTTCTTTCCATGCCGAACCAGGATGCACCCTTGATGGAAGGGCTAACCCCGCTGCTCGGCCTCGATGTTTGGGAACACGCCTACTATTTGAAGTACCAAAACCGAAGACCAGAGTACATCTCCAATTGGTGGAACGTCGTCAATTGGGAAGAGGTCGCCCGGCGCCTGGAAGAAGCGAGATAAGTCGCCATCTGCCATGTATCGCCGGATGATTTGACAGGACTTCGGAAGTCGGCAAAGGGCCTGTGAATTTGCTTTGCACCTGACTTCCGAAGCCCGGATCAAATTGTTTTGTCGGTAAAAATCTGGAAGGAAGAAAAAATGACCTACATCATTACCAGCCTGTGTTTGCGCGACTCCGGCTGTGTCGACGTTTGTCCGGTCGAGTGCATCGTCCCTGGCAAGCCCGAAACCGAGTGGCCGTGGTTTTACATTGACCCGGATACCTGCATCGACTGCGGCGCTTGCGTCCCCGAATGCCCATTCGAGGCGATTTTCCCGGAAGACGAGGTGCCCAGCGCGTACAGCGCAAAAGGTGAGGAGCGCGTAAGCATGCCAGCTGGAACCCCCGGGTATGACGAGGTTTTCGAGGGCGAGAACAATAACGGCGAGCCCGTCCACCTGGAGCACACCCGGACGCTCAGTACTGGTGAAGTCGTGGATTTAACGGAAGATATCCAGCCGAATTACGATTATTTCCAGAAAGGACCTGGATACAGCGCCGTAGACTAAGGATTGCAATCAGAGCTTCCACATAAAGGGGTTTGGGACAGTGGGATCGCGGTCAATTGGAGCAAAGACCTGCAGGGTTTTAAGGTAAAATATTCTTAGTGGCAACTACCATAAAATCCATATCAACGCACGGGAGGTTCGTTCCATGACCTACATTATTACCAGCCTTTGTTTGCGTGACTCTGGCTGTGTCGATGTCTGCCCGGTCGAGTGTATCGTTCCCGGCAAGCCGGAGACCGAATGGCCGTGGTTCTACATCGACCCAGACACCTGTATCGACTGCGGAGCCTGTATCCCCGAATGCCCCTTCGAAGCCATCTTCACCGAAGATGAGGTGCCCGGCGCTTACACCGCAAAAGGCGGCGAGATCGTCAGCATGCCTGCCGGCACACCCGGCTTTGAAGAGGAATACCAGGGCTCCAACCATCACGGTGAGCCCGTCCACCTGCAGTACACTCGCACATTAGCCGCTGGAGAAGTTGTCGACCTGACTCCGGATATCCAGCCGAATTACGACTTCTTCCAGAAAGGCCCGGGGTACAGCGCCCTGGATTAGGCCTGCCTTTCGTGAAGGAAATCAGTGGCCCGGCGGGTTTGCTCGCCGGGCCACTGCTATTTCTTTTCAGAAGTCCGGAGCCAGGTGCTTAGCGATTGCTCAGCTCGAGATTGCCGGCGCCCATCTCGACGGTGATCGTGATCGTTGGCCCTTCCCCAGACAGGATGTAATCACCGCTCGAGGCCTGCCAGCTGTCACGGGCATCGACGTTCAGGAGAGCCCCTTCGTAAGAGAGCCGCGCCGCAGTCCCCTCCGGGACGATAATGGATACGCTGCTCACTCCCGATGTGACCTCTACGGCGGCATCCCGCTGCAGCTCTCCCGAGAAATCGAGCGTGTAGCTGCCTGCACCGCTGCGGAATGCCAGGCGGCTGAAGTTCGCGTTGGCTAACCCGGTCAAAGTGACATTAGAAGCCCCAGTTTCATAAGTGAGGGTGTCCATATCGGCCTGGTTCGGTTCCGAAAAAGATAACACATTTTCCGCAGCGCCGTCCGTAATTCGCAGGCTCGTTAATGACAGGCTGCCGAATTCCATACGGCCTCGGTAAGCCCCCGCAGCGATCGTCAGGTTTAGTGGCGCATCGCCGATCGCCAGATCCCACCTGTTCTCGACATTATCCCGGAGGTTGGGAAGAGAACCAATGTTGTCGAAGTCGCCCTGCGAGATCAGCACCCTGCCTCCCCCCGTGCTGACTTCAGGCTTTAATTCTTCTACATTATATGCGGCGGTGCCGGTGACAAGGGCACTTTCCGCGCCGGGCGAAAGGTCCAGCTCACCGCCTCCAAACCGGATCTCCAAGTCGGCTGCTCCGGTCTGCCCGGCCGGGAGGGGAACGTTGATCTCTTCAGTCACGGTTGGGCCGGTCTCTCTCTGGCGCAGTGGCAGGTTTACGTTCAAGTTGCAGGCCAGGCTGGCTAAGACGAGGGCGGTTACCGCCAGGAAAATTGGTTTCCGAGACATAAAAGGCCTCCTTTTTCTCTCGTATTGTTTTATATACGCATGACGATCCTTGGGGTCGCGGGTTACCGGGCAACCTTCGTTTCAGCGAATAATCCTGAAGAAAGTCTCCAAAACTGATTTTACTCGATGCTCCCTGGGTTTGTGCTGGCACTCCAACTTTTCCCCTGGTACAAGGGTATAATCTGGTAAGGAGGATCAAATGTCTGAAAACCCTGAATCTAATCCGGGAGGCACTTTCAACACCGGAGCGCCTGAAGATGCCTCCCAAACTGACGTGACCTCAGAATTTCGCCAGCTGGGCAGGAATCTAAAAGAGATCCTGCAGGCTACCTGGGAGAGCGAGGAGCGCAGGAAGCTGCAGCAGGAGATCGAGACCGGTCTTTCCGAGCTGGGCAGGTCTCTGAACCAGACGGTCGCGGAGTTCAAGGAGAGCCCAACCGGCCAGCGGATCAAGTCAGAGGCTGAGGACCTGCGCGGCCGCATCCGGAGTGGGGAGCTGGAAGCGGAGCTGCGGGAGGAACTGCTGTCGATCCTTCGCCGGGTAAACACAGAGCTGGAAAAAGCAGCCGCCCGCCCGTCCCCCTCCAGTGTCGAGAAAGATGAGCCCGGGGAAGGCTGAGATGCCCGGTTCTTTCTTTGAACTCGAGAACCGGGTTGGGGCGCCGGTCGTGGCAGGAGAGACACGCATCATCCCGATCAGCCGGGCGCTGATCCTGAAGTTTCCTGGCCTGAGAGGGGGGATCATCTGGAATCGCCCGGTCTCTATCGTAGCCCAAACAGCGGATGGGCAAGAGCAGGTTTTGCCAGTGCGGGACGTCACCCGCCAGGTGCAGCTGGCGCTTTATGGGGGCGCCCTGCTCGGCACGCTGCTCATGTGGCTGGCAAGCAGACAGCTGGATAAACGCAGGAAAAGGTAATAAGGAGATGATCTTATGGCAGACGAGTTGAGTCTTACACCGGAGAGCGCCGCGATCGAAAATCCGGCACAGGCGGTGGAAGCTGTCCAAGAGACGTTAGAACTGTTCCTTGAGACGGCGAATGTGGACCGGGTTTATGGAGAACCGATCCAGCATGGAGACACCCTGATCATCCCCTCCGCCGAAGTCCTCGTCGGGCTGGGGTTTGGGATGGGCTATGGATTTGGGCAGGGTGAAAAAGAAGAGTCCGGGTCGACCCCCGGCGGAGGTGGTGGAGGCGGTGGAGGTGGCGGGCGTGTCCTGTCGCGACCGGTCGCCGTCATCGTGGCCTCCCCGGAAGGAGTGCGCGTCCAGGAAGTCGTCGATCCAACCAAGATCGCATTGGCTGCCCTGACTGCTGCCGGTTTTATGATCGGGATGATGATGCGGATGATGCGGCCTGGGAGGGATACGTGAGACTTCACCAAGGGGCGCCCAGGCTTTACAGACAGCGATCAGGTTATTGGTCGAATGACTTGAGGGGGTCCCTTCCGGCCAGGCCTGATCGCTTACCTCGGTTGTAAGGCCGCGGTCAGTACGGCCTGACCGATCACTTCTGCCAGGTTTGGATCCCCATCTTCTAACAGGACCACCAGCGTGAGAGGCGCCCCGCTCCAGGAAGGTAAAGTGCCGGCCAGGTACCAGGCGACCTGGTGATCGGGCCCGTTCGGCGCGCTGGCAACGATCCGCCAGACGGGCAAACGTTCGGCGACCAGGTCCTCGGCAACACTGTTTACCGACTGAGGCGGAAACACCGGGACAGGTGCATCGGTTGGAGGCAACACCGTCCAGCCCGCCGTTGGCGAGTTGACGGCCAGAGCGATCTGTGGAGCCGGCCGGGAGCCGCCGGAGCTCAAGGTAGCGGCTGCCAGAGCCATCTGCAGGGGGCTGACGCTTATTTCAGCCTGGCCAAGGTAGGCCCGTTCAGGGTCTCGAAAAGCGCCGGGGAGCTCAAGGCTGTTACTCGGTATGGGCGCGTCCGGAGCCGTGTACAGGCCGAGTTCCTGGTAGGTCGCCAGGACCTGCTCCTCGCCCAAGGCCTCTCCTAAAGCCGCCTGTGCGGCCGGGCATCCGGCGGCGATGGCGTGTTCCCAGGTCAGCTCTGCCGGCTCCCGGGCGCAGGCCAGGTGCAAACCCTCAAGCGTGTACGCCAGATCAGAGGGGAGGGCAGGCAGGTCGCCCTCGGCTGAAGCGCGCACCAGCAACAGCGGTCCGAGGGCCGTCCCCGGGGGATAACTTCCGAGGGTGGCGCGATTCAGCAGAGGCGCTCGCGCATCCACCATTAATTCGGCCCAGTTCTCATCCAATTGATTCGGATCGAATCCTGGCGAGGAAGACATCGCCAGGATCTCCCCGTTTTGAGCGTTCAGCAGGACTAAGGAGCCCGGACGACCGCGTAGCAGCTCATCGGCGGTGCGCTGCAACCGGAGGTCAATGCTCAACCGGACGTCGAGACCCGGAGGGGGCTGGCCATAGAGCAGGTTGTTCCACCAGATGGTCAGGCCTGGGTTCCCTTGCAGTCCGCGCAGGTAAGGATCGAGGCTGGCTTCCATCCCGGCCTGTCCGAAGTTAGGATGCGTGTAGCCCAGGACCGGGCCCAGTTCTGGATAAGAAAATTCGCGAGTATACTCACCCGGAACCCCGGAAGTGGCTGCGAGGGGCGTGTTGTCCCGCGCCAGGATCGAGCCGCGGCGAACGTAGCGATCGGCTACGGTGCGGCGAAGATTGTCCGTCCGTTCGAGCAGTTCTGGCCCGCGGTAGTACGCCCACCATCCCGCGATCAGAGCGACGGCCGCCAGCCCGGCGATCAAGAAACCTCCCAGGAACAGGTAAGGCCGCGCTTCGGGGACGCGTCCCGGGCGGGTCTCAGCGCTGTGGCTGATGTGGAGCAAGATGAGCACAGAGAGAAACGCCGTCAGCAGCGAAGAGCCCCCGTAAGAGACAAACGGCAGGGTAACCCCGGTCAAGGGCAACAGCCGGAGATTCCCACCGATGATCAGGATGCTCTGCCCGATGAGGTACGCCGACAGCCCCGCGGCCAGGTACCGGCGGTAGTTGTCCGGAGCACGCAGAGCCGTGCGCAGGCCGCGCGCTCCCAGCAGGGCAAGCAGGGTGATCAGACCAATCGCTCCGAACAGGCCGGTCTCTTCTGAGATGGCAGTGAAGATAAAATCGGAGTGAGGGATAGGGACCAGCGTGGGGCTGCCCAGTCCTGGGCCGCGACCGGGCAGCCCTCCGCTCGCCATGGCCAGCAGGGACTGCACGATCTGGTAAGAATCCCCACTGGGGTCCAACCAGGGGTTGAGCCAGGCATCGATGCGCAAGCGGACGACGTCGAATAAGAAATATCCGGAAGCCCCGGATAAGACGAGAACCAGTGCGCTGACCAGTAGAATGAGCCCGCGACCGGTGGCCAGGTAGGCGATCGCCGAGAACAGGAAGATGAAGATCGTGGCGGTCCCGAGGTCGCGCTGAACCAGCAGCAGGCCAAGTGTCAGGCCGGTCATCACCAGGGTGGGGGCGAGCAGCGGCAGAAGTGGCGTGCGAGGCGTACCTGGACCTTTGGCATCCACTTGAGAAACCGGAGCCAGGCTGAGCAATGATTGGCGGTCTGCCAGGTAAGCGGCCAGGTAAACGACCAGCAGCAGTTTGAGTGGCTCGGAGGGTTGAAAGTAGATCCCGCAGCAGCCCAGCCAGAGCCGGGGGCTGGATCCCGTGGCCGGATTGGTGCCAAAAAGCAGGGTCAGGGAAGTCAGCACCAGCCCGCCGGTAAGCCACAAGTATTTATAGCGTTGTAGAAATCCCAGGTGATTCGGCAGGTACAGCCCGAGGATCAAGGCAACTGTAGATACGCCCAACCAGAGAGTCTGGCGAGCTCCGAACTCAGGGAAGAGCCGCCAGATGGTCAGCAATCCCCAACCGCTGAGCAAGGCGGCGACCGGCAGCAGGAACGGATCCCGGTCGGGGAGGGTTCGTTTGCTCAGGCGATGTATCAGGGTGAACAAACCTGCCCAGAGGATAAATGCTACCCAATGCTGCCAAAGGTAGGCGACATCCCAGGTGCGGAAGCGGGCCGCCGGAGACAGGCTGAGCGACAGTGAATACAGGCCAAGGAACACACCTGCCAGTGTGAGCAGGCGCCCTTGCGTTTGATCGGGAGAAGGGGGAATTGAGTTAGAGAACAAGATTTGAAAACGGTAGGGGCAAAGGTGCTGGAGGCAGAGTGACCCGATCAACTTGCTTCGAGCCGGCTGCTGTCCCCACTCCTCACGTGATGTACTTCTGGATGAGCGGTCTCAAGCGTTCCCGAACTTCCTGCGGCACCACTTCTGGGGAGGTGATCAAGGCGCTGGACAGCGCCTGGTTGCACTCGCAGGCAGGCCGTGAGGGAGATTCCTGGCGGACCAGGTTGCGCACCGCGTTTTGAGCGATTTCTATGTTTCGATTAAGGACCTCGATCACCTGATCTACGGTGACGGGTCCTACTCCCAGGTGCCAGACGTCGTAATCGGTGACATGGGCCATCACTGCGTAGCAGATCTCGGCTTCGCGGGCCAGGAAAGCTTCCGGGGAGGTCGTCATGCCGATCAAAGATATCCCCCAGGTGCGGTAGGTATTGGATTCGGCTTTGGTCGAAAAGCGGGGTCCCTCGATGGTGATAAACGCGCCGCCGCGGTGGGCGTGGGCCCCGGCTGTATGGACTGCCTCGAAAAGATCCTGCGACAGGTTCGGGCAAAAAGGGTCGGCGACGTTAACGTGCGCCACCAGGCCGTTCTCGAAGAAGGTGCGCTTACGGTCTCGGGTGAAATCGAATAACTGGTCAGGAATGACGATTTCACCCGGGGCGTAATCCTCCCGCAGCGAGCCGCAGGCGCTGATGCTGACAATGCGATCCACGTCGAGGAGTTTAAGCGCGAAGATATTCGCCCGGAAGTTGATTTCGGAGGGGGAGATGTGGTGGCCGATGCCGTGGCGGGCCAGGAAAGCCACCTTTACCCCTTCCAACCTGCCGACCACGATCGGGGAGCTGGGCGTCCCAAACGGCGTATCCAGGTTGTGTTCCTCGACCTCCTCCAGCCCGGGCACCTGGTAGAGGCCAGAACCTCCGATCACACCAAGGATAGACAATTCAAAACCTCCTTCAGCCTCACGGTGTTCGCAGGTGCCCCAGCGGTGACTTGGCCTCCTGCTTCTCACCGATCTCCACGAAAAAAGCGATTTGGCCAAAACGCAGCTCGTCCCCAGAGGTGACCACCACCTGTGAAGATACCGCTTCCTGGTTTAAATAGGTACCATTGCGGGAATGCAGGTCTTCGATCCACCATTGGCTGTGATGGTAAGCAATGCGGGCGTGTTCTGCCGAGACGGTCTTGTCGTCCAGGTGGCAATCGCAGAGCGGGTCACGCCCGATCAGGATTTCCGAGGCCATGAAGTGGAAGGGGACGAACTCCTGCTCGATTCGTCTCAAAAGCGTGATGGGGGGCGCCTGCCGCGAGAGCATCGCTTCGCTCTGGCGCTTCAGGTCGCGCCAGAGCGTCAGCAGCGCCCAGCCGAGGAACGCGTAAAGGCTGAGAACCAGGATTAAACGGAGGATGAGTAGAATTGGACCGCTCATGGCTTCTGGCTCAATCTCGCTTTGGAGACGTTTCGAATGGGCCGGTCGAGCTCTGGGTCTCACCGGAACGGGCAGAGGCGTCCTGGCCAAATACCAGGTTGACTCCGGAAAGCGAGATCACGTCGCCCGGGTAGAGCGTGCAGCGCTTGACACGCTCCCCATTGACGAACGTCCCACCTGTCGAATCTAAGTCGAAGAGTACGAAGCGTCCTTTGATGGCGCGCAGTTGAGCGTGGACTCGTGAGACGCGCAGATCGTCGATCGCCAGATGGTTGTCTGGCCGGCGCCCGATGTTAATGACCCCCTGTGAAAGGGGGAATACCTGCATCCCCCCTACGATCAAGAAGGCGTTCTCCGGTATGGAAGTACCATCCTGTCCGGGATCGTAGCTCAAGGTGCTCGTGTCGTCGACCTGCTGAGTGCTGACCTGTGCAAGGATGTGGATTTGCCGGGAAGGTAGGGTTGGATCGACCGCGATCTTCAAGTACGGTTCGCTGTAGAATCGCAGCCCGGCTTCCAAACCGGTTTGCTGGATGGTTTTGGCAAGATCCTCCAGCAGGGCCTGGTTTTCTCTTAATTGTTGGGCATGGGCCGGATGAGCGGTCAGGGTGAACAGGTTGGGAGCCCATAATTCTCCATTATCGCCAGACTGGATGCCGGCCTGCATGGCAGCGACCAGGCGGGTAGGCAGCTCGTCTTGCTCGCCTCGCAGAGGCAGCAGGCGCGCGGCGCTGCCCTCGATCAATGACTGCAGGCGGGCTTCTAGTTGAGTGAGTTTGGCTTGTAAAAGGCTCATTTCGTAATCCCTCGAGATGCCTCGCAATTATAAGGCGTTTTGGAGGCAATGGGCAAGGATGGGATATAATCTGATGAATACGAGCGCAGTGCATCGATGGGGATAATGCATGGTAAAAGAGCAGCGGACCGGATTCCGTGAATTGGAGCATACTGCCGATTGGGAGCTTGAAGTGTGGGGACCGGACCTCCCCAGCCTGTTTGAGCAGGCAGCCCGCGGCATGTACGCGTTAAAGGGGATCCGCCTGGAGCCGCAGCCCCGCGTGGAGCGCACCCTGAAGCTGCATGCCCCCGACCAGGAAAGCCTGCTGGTCGCCTTTCTGGCCGAACTGCTCTTCCTGGAGGAAGTCGAAGGCCTGGGTTTCGACACTTTCGAACTTCGACTGGATGAAGATAGCCTATCTGCCCGGATGAGCGGCGCTCCGGTTGGATCTCCCGGCAAAGACATCAAAGCCGTCACTTACCACAACCTGGCGATCCGGAAGACGGAGCGGGGACTGGAGGTCAATATCGTTTTTGATGTTTAACAGTGGTGGGCGGTTGGTTTGAAATCAGGTCCCAACCATAGAAAGAGCCTGGGAACTGGTCAGCGGTGAACACAGGGAGGTGAACCTTGGTCAACCTGCACGATCTGAAGCAGATCAGCGAATACGAATGGGAGATCCCGAAGACGTTCCGGGAGGATATGCGCGTGCCGGTGCGCCTGTTTTCCACCCGCAAGCTGCTGGAGGAGATCTCCGGTGATAAATCGTTGGAGCAAGCGGTGAACACCGCAACCCTGCCGGGCTTGGAGGGACATGTGGTGGTGATGCCGGACATGCACCAGGGCTACGGATTCCCGATCGGCGCGGTGGCAGCCACCCGCCTGCCAGACGGGGTAATCTCACCGGGTGGAATCGGGTACGATATTAACTGCCTCACCGGGGATGCGAAAGTCTTGAACGAATATGGTTATACCCGGGAAATTGGCAGCATGGTTGAGACCTGGAAAGACTCGAACGTAACCTGTTTTCGCTTTGATCCGCCCAGGCAAGAGACTGCTCGTCCGGTACTTTGGTTCAGCCAGCAACCCAGGACTGAATTGTCCCGACTTATTACAGAATCGGGAGCGGAGATCACGGCGACTGCTGACCACCCATTCTGGACGGAAGACGGAATGGTGCCGCTTGGGGAATTGAAGGCGGGTCAGCGAATTGCACGATATGCATTCAAGGGAGTGCCGTATGAAACCCCAGGTGATGGAGAGATCCTCGCCGAGACAGATTTTGTCCGGTTCCTTGAGGGTTTAGGCAAAGGCAGCGCTGGCAATTCAGCCAGCCAGATCCTCAACTTCTTGAAGCAGCGGGATTTGCTTCCATTAACTTACTCTTCGCCTGCCTTGCCTTACCTGTGCAAGATACTTGGTTTTATCTTCGGAGATGGCAACGTTCGCTTTGACCCACTCTCGGGGAAAGGGATTGTGGCCTTCTACGGCCAACCCGAGGATCTGGAGGATATCCGGGCAGACATTATGCAGGTTGGCTTTTCACCGAGCCGGGTGTGGGAGCGCAGCCGGCAGCATGCCATCCAGACTACCTACGGTGATTATGAGTTCGAGCGCAAGGAGACGTGGTTTACAGTCAACAGCACCGCTCTCGCCGCACTGCTGGCC
>DASWHG010000328.1:0-2519 GCA_036393315.1 Anaerolineales bacterium
CCAGGATCACCTTCGCGCCCAGCAATTTCGGAACGAGCGCGGTGAACACCATAAAGTCGGGCAGGGTATGAACCTGGACGACGTGATAGGAATGCCGCAGGTGGAGAACCGCCAGCCAGAGAGCCGCGCACAGGAAGAAGACCAGATAGCCGGCGAGGTACAACCAGGCGCTCGAGCCTCGATAACGGCACAACCTCAGCTGCTTCAACCGGACGCCGTTCAGGCCGGTAATCCTTTCTCCGGATGCCGGGGCGAGCGAGATGACCGTGACACTATCGCCGCGCGCGGCCAGCGCTTCCGCTTCGCGGCGTACCCTCGTATCGGTCCGGTAATCCGTATAGGCAACCATGCAGATGCGGGCCATCTATCCCTCTCTCTCCTAGCAAAGCAGGGTTCTACCTGGGAAGGGTATTCAACCGCTCTCCACCAGCCCGACCTGTCTCAACCAGGCGGCAGACATCTGTAATCCAGTTTCCACGTCGATCCTGGGCTTGAAGCCGGCCAGCGCTTCCGCCTTCTGCGCCGAATAAAGCGCCGTTCGGCTGAAAAGGTCAAAGTCCGAAAGGCGCGGCGTGGTTTTCAGGGTCCGTTCGAGCTGCTTCAAGAACTGCTTTGCCGGAGGGAAGTGCGCAGCGGCATTCTTTATCTGTTTCTCGAAGCGACCTTTTGCAAACCTGGCCAAACTGCGGGCCGGTTCTCCCAGATGCGCGCGCAGGTTGGCGCGGCCAGGTTCGATGACCCTCAGCTTGGGCAGGCCGAGGGCTGCGTTGAATCTCTGGAAGTATTGGTTCCAGGTCGGCGCCTCGCATCCGTTTAGGATAAACACATCCTCGTGCACATCCGTCGAATTCAACAACGCCAGGATCCCATCCACGAGGTCGGTGATGTAAATGAGGTTGCAGATCCCGTCACCTTGTCCCTTGAAAATGCCCCAGTTCCCGGAGAGCAGTCTCTGGGCGATGCCGGCCGTCCAGGTCTTCGAAAATGGGCCATACACGATCGGCGGGCGTACGATCGTAACGGGCAATCCTTTCGTAGCGAATTCCCGGCAGGCCTGCTCTGCGTCGATCTTCGCATCGCCGTAGCGGTTTCCAGTTTTCCGGCAAGGAAAAGTTTCATCGATCTTTCCCTGCGAGTTTCCGTAAACTTCTGTCGTGCTCAGAAAAACGAAGCGCTTCACTCCCTCGCGCAGACTGGCTTCGAGCAGATTCCTGGTCCCGAGGACGATGCTCTCCCTGGAGGCGCTTTTTGCGCAGTGGATGATGTTGCTTACCCCGTGGACGGCACAGGCGGCCTGTACCGGGTCCAGAATATCGCAGAGGACCAGCTCCATGGGGAACCGGGCGGGCCGTACTGCGCCAGACCACCGGTGGACCCCGGCGCGGACCCGCCCCGGATCGCCCATATAGAGGCACTCCGCGATCCATCCGCCGATAAACCCACCTGCGCCGGTCACCAGGATCTTCCCGTCAATGGCCATTTTGCACCTCGCCGATTTCGTACCAGGGCATCTCCAGCCGGCCGGCTGCAGCGTAGCACTCGTCGATGAACCTGAGCGAGTCCAGCGCTTCGCACCCCGAAACCAGCGGTCTTTCGCCATTACAGATCACGCGGATGAAGTTCTCCACCACTTTCAAAGCAATGCTCGATTTCGTCTTCTCCTTCGCATGCAATTGGACCCGCTTCGCGCGGTCCTGCCCATCTTTCAAGAAAAAACCCTGGTAGTCGTACACATCGCCGGTGATGGTCCCACCCTCACAGGCCACGACGTACCGGCACGGGAAGCTGGCCAGCCAGCTCAGTTTCACCGTGCCCCAGCAGATGCCTGCGGTAAACCGGATGAACGCGACCGCCTCACTGCCCCCATAAGAGTCATTCTGGGAAGCGATCACTTCCGGTTTCCCCTCCAGCCACCAGCAGATGTGGTCCATCACGTGTGCCCCCCGGTCACGCAGCACTCCCCTGGCCGTTAAGGGTGAATTGAAGTAGAAGCCAGAAGAGGTAGGCCAGTCAAACTCCTCACCGACCTGGTAATGGATCGACCTGACCTCGCCCAATGCTCGGCTGGCGAGGATCTCTTTGACCTTCGCAAAAGAGGGGATCAGCCGCTGCAGGTAATTGGCGGCAAAAGCTGCGTTCGTCTGGCGGGCTCGTTCCACCAGCGCCTCTGCCTGGGCGGCAGACTCGGCCAGGGGCTTTTCGCACAAAACAGGTTTCCCAAGTGAAAGGAATTCATCAGCAATTGGAAAATGCAGGTGCGTGGAGGCTGCGATGATCGCTCCGTCCACATCTCCGGTGACCGAGCGGTAATCCGGATGGATGGCCCGGGCCCCGAACCGGGCGGCCATCTGCTTCGCTCTCGCCAGGTCGCAATCGACCAGGATAAGCTTCTCCAGAACGGCGGGGAACCGGGCAAGCGCCGGCAGGTAGTAGGACTCTGCGATCGCTCCACAGCCGATCAAGGCTATGCGCGGGGCAGCGCTATTCGGCATCCCTTCCTTTGAAAGCGGATCTTTGAT
>DASWHG010000329.1:0-4588 GCA_036393315.1 Anaerolineales bacterium
TACGTCCCCCCGGGAGGGCGCCTGGGGGAAATCAGCATGCCGTTTGTCCAGAGTATGAGGCTGACGGCGGAGGGCTGGTCGCCCTTGTACCGCCTCTATTACCAATCGGTGCACTGGATTATGGATGTCGAAGTTGGCCCGGATGGCCAACCCTGGTACCGGTTAACGGATGAGCTTCTGCGCGTAGATTACCATGTCCCGGCGACCCACGTAAGGCCGGTCGATCCAGAGGAACTCGCACCGATCTCTCCGGAGGTGCCACCAGGGAGGAAATGGGTCGAGGTTTCTTTGCGAGACCAGACTCTAACCGCTTACGAAGATGGGGAGGTCGTTCTACATACCCAAATCTCGAGCGGATTACCAAACATCGGTCCAATCAGGGGGATACCAACCGATACGCCTAAAGGACAGTTTTTCGTCGACCCGAAGATGCCCTCCAAGCACATGGGGGATGGGCGTCTCACGGATGAAATAGAAGCCTACGAGCTACCCGGCGTGCCCTGGGTGAGCTTCTTCGAGTTCACCACCGGGGTTGCATTCCATGGTACTTACTGGCACGATAACTTCGGCGCCCGGATGAGCCATGGCTGCGTCAACATGCGCCCGGAGGATGCGAAGTGGATGTACCGCTGGACGAATCCCCTGGCCGGGGCACATGACTGGAACCGTGGAGGGTACGGCACCCGGGTTACTGTATTTTGAGATGCAATCCCCAGTTTCACGCCGTGATTTCCTTAAACTCGCCGGTTTAGCAGCCAGTTCTCTGGCAGCCCGGCCCCTGGAATCACGTCTTCCCCCGGAAGACCATGCCACCCCCCTGGGGATCGGCCGGGTGACCATCCAGGTCATCGGGCTGTATAAGGAGCCATCCTTCAAGAGCGACCGGATGAGGTGGCTGCAGCGAGACAAGCTGGTTGATATCATCTATGAAATCGACTCACCGGACGGTCCTGCCCACAACCCGCGCTGGTACAGGCTCCCTGGTGGCTATGCGCACAGCGCCTATATCCAGCGCGTCGAGGCGGCTTCCCTCAACCCTCCCCTCCCCAGGGTCCCCAAAGGTGGGAGGCTCGGCGAGGTTACCGTTCCCTTTTCGCAGTCGTACTATAAAACCCGCTCATCCGACTGGCAGCGCGCCTACCGCCTGTACTTCGGCTCCGTATACTGGATCACCCATCTCATGAACGATGGGCCGGACGATGAACCCTGTTATGGTCTGACGGATGACCGCCTGCGCGTGGTCCTGTACGTTCCGACCGCCCACATCCGCCCCATCCCTGCCAAAGAACTCACCCCCATCTCTCCTGATGTACCCTTGGACGAAAAGCGCATCGAAATTTCCACCTCCAACCAGGAGGTGGTCGCCTATGAAGGTGACGTGGAAGTATTCCGCGCCCCAGTCTCTACCGGAATCCCAAGCCGAGGCCCTTCGCCCAACGGCATCCCCACAGATACGCCCCACGGGAACTTCCGCGTTTCTTTGAAAACCCCTTCCCGGCACATGGGCGATGGAAACCTGACGAGCAACCTGGATGCTTACGAACTCCCCGGAGTCCCGTGGGTCACCTTTTTTCATTCCTATGGGATCGGGTTTCATGGAACCTACTGGCATGACAACTTCGGAGCGAGGATGAGCCACGGATGTGTGAACATGCGCAACGAGGACGCGAAGTGGATCTATCGCTGGACGACGCCTCCGATCGAACATACCGAGTGGTATAAACAAGGCTGGGGTACGCGAGTCAGCGTTTATTAAGATGAACCATCTATGAAATTTGCCCACCTTTTGCTTGCAATAACGATCGTCTCGTTCTCCCTGTCTGCCTGCCAAACCCAAGGATCCCTATCCGTTGAAAATGCCTGGGCGCGACCCGGCAGCGCTGGATCGAACAGCGCCGTTTACTTCCGGATCGATAACCCAACAAATCGAGAGGATACTCTTATCGGCGCCAGCAGCGCTGCCGCCAGCCAGGTGGAAATTCACTTGAGCATGATGGGGGCAGATGAAACGATGGCGATGCATCCGCAGGAGAGCGTGACCGTCCCGAGCAGGGGCCAGGTCACCTTCGAGCCGGGCGGCCTGCACATGATGCTGGTCAAACTACAAGGAGATCTGGTAGAAGGGGAGGAAATCGAATTAACCTTGCGCTTTCGAGAAGCAGGGGAAATGACCCTCCAGGTACCGGTCGAACAGCGCTGAACCTTTCGCTTACAACAGCGCGTCGACCATCAGCGCCAGGAAGAGGAAGGCCAGGTACATGCTGGAATAGCGGTACATCTTCCAGGCGATCTTATTCCCCTCGCCTTGCCACACTTTCCAGGCGGTGTAGAGCAACGCGCCACCCAAAACGGCTGCCGAGACGAGGTAAATCCCGCCGCCCAGCCCGAAGAGTGGCAGGACCAGGGTGAGGGCAACCAGCTCGATCGTGTAAAGGAAAATCTGCCAGCGGGTTTCTCGCTCGCCTCGCACGACGGGCAGCATCGGCACGCCCGCCCGGGCGTAGTCGTTTCGCCTCACCAGGGCCAGCGCCCAGAAATGCGGCGGCGTCCACATGAATACGACAGCAAAGAGGAACAATGCGGGGACGTTCAGGCTGCCAGTCACCGCGGCCCAACCGACGAGCGGGGGGATGGCGCCCGCGCCGCCCCCGATGACGATGTTTTGGACAGTGGCTTTCTTGAGGATAATGCTATAAAGCAGCACGTAGTAGACAATCCCTGCCAGGGTGAGCAGTGCAGCCAGGAAGTTGACGAAAACCACCATCAAGTAGAAGGAAATCAATGCAGCGGCGACACCGAAAGCCAACCCTTCCCCGGGCGTCAGTCGTCCGGAAGGGATCGGCCGGCGGGCGGTGCGCTGCATCTTTTCGTCATCGAAGCGGTCGATGTATTGGTTGATCGCTCCCGAGCCGCCTGCTGCCAGGGCGCCTCCCAGTAACGTCCAGAACACGAGTTGTAGAGATGGCCAGGCTTCCCCGCCCACGACCATCCCGGCGAAAGTGGTTACCAGCAGCAGGGCGACTACCACCGGTTTGGTCAGCATCAAGAAGTCCCTGGCGAGGCCGCGGATGCTCCGCCCGGCGATAGCAGCCGCCTCTTTCCATTCCTCCTCCTTCGTTTGCCCGGTTATTCCAACCAGTGTGACCTGGATGGCCAGCGACGACCAGACGGCCGCAGCGGTGGCGACATGCAGGCCAAGCAGGTAAGCCGGGTAGTTCTCGGCCACTTCGAACGCCCCCATCAGAGCCTGGGAGACAAAGAGGACCCCTGCCGTAGTGGTCGAGACCAGAACAGCGGTCTGGCTGCGTTGCGTCCGCCAGGCCTGGACGACTGACACGGCCACCAGGATACCTGCCTGCAGCGTGAACAAACGATGGACCAGATTGATCCAACCCAGGGGTGAATCAGGGAGGATACTCTCCTCGCATAAGGGCCAGCCGGAGCAGCCTGAGGCTGCCCCGCTGGCAGCCACCCACGTCCCGCTGGCAACAAGGAAGAGAACTGCTGCCATCGTCCACAGGGAGAGGCGGGAGAAGGGAGACTTGAATTTGAGGCCCAGGGTTTTCGAGTCCGAGAACCCAAAAACGGTAGGGACGATCACCAACGCCTGCACGCCAAGGGCCAGGCCCAGGTGCAGCGCTGCCAGGTAGGGAAGACTTTCCCGGAACGCGATGATCCCACCCAGGAAAATTTGCACTATAAACAGCGCCAGAGCCGCGAGCAGCGGCCTCACAATCCAGGGGTATTGCCGGTAGCGCCTCCACGCCACTACGGCCGCGGCGAAAAGAAACAGCCCTGAGAGCATTGCAACCAGGCGGTGCAGTTGAGGCACCAGCGCGGGAGCACCGAAGGCAGGCAACAGATAACCAGAGCAGGTGGGCCAATCTGGACAGGCTGGACCTGACCGGGTCACCCGCAGGATAATCCCTAAAACAATCAAGAAATACGTCAGGATGGAGATTGCCAGGAGTAGCCATCGAAAACCTGGGGAAACCGGTCTAGAAATTTCGGGTCGGTCACTCATAAGGTTAATGGGGGCTCGAGGAATTCGGGCGTAAATAGTCCCTCGTCTTCGCTGGCGAGGCGAGGTTGGTCTCTTCACGCTGCACGTAAAGAGGATAGCCAATTCCCAGGATCGTGGCAAAGATGAACCACTGGATAGCATATCCCAGGTGCGGACCTTCAGTCAGCTCGAGCACCGGCAGGCTCCGGTACGGCAGCGCGGTCCAGGCCGGGTCGGGCGCCTGTTGGATGTAAATCGGCAGGAGGGGTTCGGACACCTGAGAAGCGATGCCGGGGACGTTGATCATGTTCCAGGCCTTCAACGGTGGTTCTCCTGGCCGAGGGACGATATCTTTGCGCCAACCGATCTCAGGCCGAATCTGTGAGGCGCGGATCACCCCGCGTACTTCCACCTGCCCGGGTTCGGCGTACTGTGCCATATTTCCGGCAGTGAAATCTTCAAAAGGGATCCAGCCGCGGTTCACCAGGACCGCCTGGTCGCTTCCAGCGATGCGCAACGGGGTAATCAGGTGAACGCCGATCCGGTTGTTCCAGGCCTGGTTGCGCAGGGCAACCTCGGCGTCAT
>DASWHG010000330.1:0-2017 GCA_036393315.1 Anaerolineales bacterium
GCGGGGGTTAGGGGGTGGGGAAAAGCAGGGCTTTCGACTTTGAGAAAGCCATGTAAAATCGGCAAATCATGCTTGACAGGCCTCGATTCATATAGTATTCTAATATTAGACTAAAGTATATAGAACCAATGGACTTTTTAAGTTATGAGATTATCCAAACGCGGTGAATATGGTTTGAGGGCCATGATCGACCTGGCTGAAGCCTTCCGAAATTCGCCGAACGGCTCCTCGGAGGCCGCGGGCCGGGTCGTGCAAATCAAGGATATCGCCGAACGCGAGAAAATCCCTGCCAAGTTTCTCGAGCAGATCCTGCTCACTCTGAAGAACGCCGGTCTGCTGCACAGCAAGATGGGCATCGGCGGCGGTTACTATCTGGCACACCCTCCGGAGAGCATCACGCTGGGGCACATCGTGCGTGTGCTGGACGGACCGCTCGCACCCATCCGCTGCGTCAGCCAGATGGCTTACGAACCCTGTGGCTGCCCGGACGAGGAGGCCTGCGGACTGCGATTGACCATGCTCGACGTGCGCAATGCCATCGCCGGCGTCCTGGATCACACGAACCTGGCAAACGTACTGGATCGCATCGCAACCACGCGCACCCAGATGCTGGATAGAACTTCTCAAGAACCTATCCTCTAATGGATGTGTTCCCTGCGCAGAGCAGTGAAGTTTTTCTACGATTGAAAGTCTACTTAACCAGTAGACATTATAGAATACTCGGAGGATCCACCATGAAAACGCACATAACCCTGAGCTGTATTCTCCTCTCCATTTTCCTCGTGCTCTCCGCTGGGGGCTGCGCCGGAAATCCCGCCGGGCAGGCTTCCGGCGACATGCAAGGCACGATCACCATCTCCGGCGCCTGGGCGCTCTACCCGATGATGACCCGCTGGGCAGAGGAGTTCCGGATAGTCCATCCGGGCGTGCAATTCGACGTCTCCGCCGGGGGAGCCGGCAAAGGCATGGCCGACGCGCTGGGAGGCGCAGTCGACATCGGGATGGTCTCACGGGACGTCACCCCCGAAGAAGAGTCCAACGGCGCCTATTGGGTGGCGGTGACGAAAGACGCCGTCTTTCCGATGGTCAACGCGCAGAACCCCGTCCTCCAGGAGCTGCTCATGAAAGGCGTCACCCGAGAAACTTTCGCCGGGATCTACATCACCGGCGAGGTCAAGACCTGGGGCCAGGTCATCGGCCGCCCGGAAGTCACCGACGAGATCCATGTCTACACCCGCTCCGATTCGGCCGGCGCGCCGGAGACCTGGGCCAAGTACCTTGACAAGAAGCAGGAGGACCTGCTCGGCGTGGGCGTGTACGGAGACCCGGGCCTGCTGGAAGCAGTGGTGAAGGACCCGCTCGGCATCGGCTTCAACAACCTCGGCTACGCTTACGACAATTCCACGGGGGAAGCCGTGGCGGGCGCGGTCGCCCTGCCGGTCGATGATGACGAGAACGGCAAAGCGGACCCCCACGAGGTGCTGGAGACGAAAGCCGAGGCGGTCGAGATGGTCGCGACCGGGCGGTACCCCTCGCCCCCGGCGCGAGCCCTGAACCTGGTTACGAAGGGCAAGCCAACGGGCCTGGCGAAGGCCTTCATCGAATGGATCCTCGTCGAGGGACAGCAGTACGTCGGCGAGGCCGGCTACGTGCAGCTAACCGACGAACAGTTAGCCGCCTCATTGGAAAAGGTCCGCTGATCTGTCCGGAAAAGGCTGGGCGCACTATGTGGGCCACGCAAAATGATCTCGACTTCGTAACAAATAAGACCAACCCGGGCAGGCGGGTACCAAGCCTGTCCGCCCGCCTGTTATCTCGTGGAGCCGGATGAACATGCAGAAACAGCTGATTGCCTTAAATAAAGAGGAATCTCGCGCCCCGAAACCACCGCCCTCCTGGCGTAAGATCAAGGACGGGTTCGCAGAAAAGTCTTTCATCCTGGCAACCGTGCTGCCGCTCTTTCTCGTCCTGGTGATGCTCGGCGCGCTGCTCTATCGAACCCAGCCGATCCTGGAAG